>NZ_NETH01000013.1 GCF_003337175.1 Streptococcus gallolyticus | reverse complement strand
GTTTATCTTAGTTTATCCTCTTCAAAGGCTTCATTGTTCTGAAGTAGACGAAACAGCACTCGAATGAGTTTCTTAGCGACATGAGAAATAGCGACATTGAAGTGTTTCCCTTGCTCTAACTTAATTCTCAAGTAAGCTTTAAACGTAGGGGAGTATCTAGCTACTTTAATAGCAGCTTGTATGAGTGCCCAACGTAGATGCGATGAGCCTCGTTTGACCATTTTACCTTGAGTATCTAGTTGTCCAGATTGGTAGATAGAGGGTTCTAACCCTGCAAAAGCTTGTAGTTGAGCTGGATTAGTGAAAGTATTAATATTTCTGATTTCAGCTAAGATGACAGATCCAAGGCGATTACTAATTCCTGGTACCGTAGTGATGACCGAGTTGAGCTCAGCCATCAACTCATCAATCTTCTTTTCAGCTTGTTTGATGAGTTTTTCGTAGTGTTGGATGTTCTCAATGATTTCAACCAATTCAAATTCACGAGCAAAAGAAGTTGTGCCAATAGAATTTGGAGCTAGTTCGAGAATATCCAACGCATGTTTAGCTGTTAATCGTTTAATCTCAATAAGTTTATCAAATCCAGCAGTTACCATTTTCTCAGGAGAAGGAAAACATTTGAGCAACTCATAGACATAGTCAGAGTGTTTAGAAACGACCTGATGTAGTTCAGGGAAAATGATATCTAAACACTTGGTATATTGGACTTTCCAATCTGATTGATGTTTCTTTAAACGATTCATGTGACGTGTCATAATCTTAAGTTCTTCTTGCCTGTTGTCATGCATAAATAGGGCACGATTAGGGTCAGAAAGCAACTTAAGAGCTATTGTACGTGCATCTTTCTTATCTGTTTTCGTTTTACGAAGTGAGAGAGATTTTGTAAATTCTTTGATGAGTAAGGGGTTATAGGTGTAAATCTTATAATTGTTTTGATGTAAGAATGTTAAGAGATTTAAGGCATAATGTCCAGTATCTTCCATGGCGATAAGACAGTCTTGTCTAAGCTGTTTCAAGGTGTTATGAAGCAGTTCAAATCCTTGTTTACGGTTTGTAATAGTGATAGGTTTCAATACCATTTTCCCTGTATTATCAATAACTGTCACATCGTGTTTGTTTTTAGCGACATCAATGCCAACATAGAGCATAAGAGTACCTCCAGATATTAAGTATTAAGCCCACTTGGTATCCACTTACTTTTTGCCTTGTTACCTTACTGAAGATTAAACGTCTAGCTTTATCAAACTCATTACCAATGAAAACAAAAAGCTGTGGTTAGAGCCTCTCGTAAATCGTCAAGCGATTGGGGGGTAGAAACTAATCCACAGTGGCTTTTTCCAAGTATAGCACTTGGGCTTTGGCAGTAGCTAACTGCACTAAATATAATATAAGGAGATACTGTCAAATCCTAAATCATAAAATAAAACGAAAGGGAAATGGATTATGAAAAAAACTATCAAAAGTTATCAGCTTATCCATTACTTCGCTATTCTAATGCTTAATACCACCCCTTCACTAATTTACGCTTTAGAAACAAATCAAACTATGATTGAACAACAAGTTCAAGAGACAATTGACGAAGTCGATCAAAAATTAGAACAACCGTTACAAATTTCCGAAAATGAACTAAATGCATTAATCCAAGAGAAAAAAGCCCTATACCCAGATTTAAGCGAAGAAAAAATGCGAGAAATAGCCTACAGAGCAATGAGTCCATATTCTATACGAGCTAGTGTATGGAATGGAAAAGGAGTAACTCTAAATGAATTTGCCTTTGCTTTTGATGTTGTTGTTACAGGTCTTCTTGGTGGAATAGGCTCAATTCCAAAATATGCAGCTAAAAAAGGATTAGCCGCAACCAAAGCTATGTTAAGTAGAGCTGCAGTTGCAGCAGCGAAAAGAGCTGGTGTATACGCAGGAATGATTCCAGGAATACTTACAGGAATATTTAACGTTATAAACATATATGCAAATGTAGGATATGCTGTTGCAAAAGCCATAGACGCTAGAGATTATTACCCAAATAATGGAAGAATCAATGCGTGGGCTTAAATATATCATATATCCAATAGTATTCCTGACTTTAATTTTTCTTCTAAAAGATATTACTTTTACATTCCGCAACATCGTACTATTAGCTCTAGCTTCCTTAGGTTTTGGAAATGCTATCCTAAAATTATATGAATTATACAAATAAAAACACCAAGTTTCCAAATACCATAGATAATCAACAAAAAAACTATAGTACCAATAAATAAGTTATAAGCCAAATGTTTAACAAATAAGCTGAATAGGTTACACTAAAACTGTTGCCTTTTCGCTCTATTAGTTTTGAGAGTAGGTCGATGAATCAAATAGATGATTTAAGGTCTAGTCAATGATAATAGGACTAAAATTGAAAGGGATCACCCAATAATTAGATAGCATGAATAAAAAACTGACAATCAATTTAGATTTGTCAGTTTTTTACCTTGGTAACAACTAATCTCTAACAATCCTTAGTTTCAGTAAGGTTAATTATGAGTCTCTTTTAGTGCTTCTTTTACTTCACCTACTGTAGCAGATTGATTTGGAGCCTTAGCATCAACTACATTAACGACTCCCTCATTTTCACTAATTACAGTAGTATTGTCTCCTTCGAATAAAAAGAATCCCCCTTTAGAATTCTTAGGAGCAAAAATAACAGTGTCATCACTTACATTCCTTGAAGCGAAAAAATCATTAATTTCTTCTTCACTATAATTAGCCATAACTTCAAGGTATGTATTAATTGTGGTATTTTCACTCTTATTAGCTTGTTTATCTTTACTTAGGTTGCTTATTTCTACCTTAGATGATTCAGTTGATTTAACATTAAAGGCAGAGGTCAAAGCAATAGTAACCAAAAAACTAAACGATAATATAACTAATTTATTGCTGTTTTTAACTTTCATTTTTACCCTCACTTAACTTATTTGTTGCTCACAATATAATACGAACCCTTTACAGGATTATAGGAACTAAAAAATACACCAGCATATGGGAGACCACGATTGAGATCGCTACGGACGTATCAAGCTACACCTGGATAAATAGACACTCCTCTGTGCTTCTCGATTTCCCCAGCAGGTCCAACTAGCCCACTATCTCCGACAGCTTGCCACAATAAATATGGACCAGTGGCTGGATCTGGATAAAATGAATATCCAGAGTACCTCAAACCAGATCCACTAAACTTTTGGGAGACATATGTTTGACCAGCTCCTAGTGTATACACATCGTTACTAATACCTGAGGCGCGAAAAGTTGGTCGCTTTGACGCTTTTAATATATCTGTTGGAATAGATGGTAATTCTATTACTCCTGACTTACTCTCCTCTTCTTTTAATTCTTCGCCAGTGATGACTTCTCCTTTTGTTAGTTGTTCATTAGTAAAGTTATCACTTCCATCTTCATTAAAAATGTATCCTCCATCAGGTAAATATAAAACATAATCTGTATTATTAATATCATCTAGTCGATTTGTAGTTGCGTCTGCATAAGTTATAGTACTAAAAATTAGCGATCCTAAAATTACGGAAGCTACCATTAATACTTATTTCAATTTCATAAAATACCTCTTTCTTTTTAACACTCCTAAATCAGCAACAACTTTGATAGCGGTGATATAATCCAAATTTTTTCCGTTTTATTCCCTTTCTAGGATTATTCTCTCACATCTATATTAATACTTTTCTTGTCAAAAAGTAATTGAAAATAAGTCCGTTAAGGTAGACAAAGTTTAGAAAATGACTAGTAGAAGGAACATCGCTACTATCAACTATATACTGTGGTGAGGCGTTTCTTTTATGAACTTTCCAACACGATAATAGTCTCTGAGAACTTGTAAGAGCTCACTAACAAACAAATTAGCCCTTTTGCGGGAAAGAATGAGCATACCCTTGCTTAACTAATAAAGGTATAATAGAAAGATCTAAACATTATTTGAACACACGTAGGAAACGTCGCTATTGTCCAACAAAGATAATAACTCGTTTAGTTTTTAGTTGATTTTTCTTGTTAAAAATCGTAAAATGAAAGCGCAAATAATATTGTTTAGACTTGCGAGGAGAAAAGCTTTGAAAAAAATAAAACCTATTCTAATGGCGTTTGCAACTTCTTTACTGCCTATAGGATTAGGCTGTATTTTCGCCAATGAAGCAATTAAAATTGATAAAAAATTATCTCAATTAATAGCTGATTCGAAAGTCAAAGAAGACATGAAAACACTAGCTTATTATTCTGCTTGGCTAAGTAGAATACTTGAACGGGTATTTGATTATCTCAATAACTTTTACAATGTTGGATACGGACTTGCTAAATATCTAGATTCTATAGATTTTCATAAGAATAACGGTCGAATAAATGCGTGGCCTTAAGTCCTTATTTTCAAGATTTCTAATCTCAGCAATATCTGTCTGTATCATTCATGTAATAGCCCATTATGTTTTCAAGCTTGAACAATTAACAATAACACAACTGTTTCTCGCTTCTCTCATGGTAACTGTTATTATTTCCATAAACTTCAATACCGAAGATTAGCAAGGCACTTACTTAGCAACAGTTCTCTGTACAAATTTTATAAAGTTTTTTTATTAAGCAAGGACTCGCTTAGTCATCGGCGTTTGGTAATGGGACTGCTGTGGATGCAATGGTGATGCCACCAGTGGCTATAATCCTTGGTTTTGAGGGTTAATTCTTCCAGCGATTTCACATTGAAGTGCTTTTTGAGACAAACTTTACTATTTTTGCAGTCTGCTAGTACTAACTATTACCTTTTGGTTTACCATAGTCTTACATCACAGAGACCTTCTAATGTTCTTATCGTGATTGCAGGCTATCATCTCTCTGTGATGTTTTTGACACACTCAGGTGTATCCATTGTTTTCATAACATATTGTGAAAACGCTTATAAAAAATTTGCTTTCTACAAGAAAAAGTATTAAACTTGAGGAGGGAATAAGCTCACTTCGGAAAAAATGATACTGTCATTTTCAAAACAAGTCGCTTGACTAATCTTGTCATTTTGAAAGTGTGGACGATATGAAAAAATATTTTTTTAAATAAGTTTAGGAATGGTAGTGTGTTGTGGTTTTTGTTTAATGTTTAGTAAACGAGTGAGTGCTTCACAATGGTATTCGTCTTTTAAGGCTGTTAGTAATAACATCATTTGTAAAGTAGGTAAACCTTACACAACAGCTAACATGAGAAATGGCAATTGCAAGGTAGATTGGGGAAACGTAGTACATCATGTTTCTAACAATATAGCCGCTTCATTTGGTGATTTACATAATCCATTGCCTTAAGGAGGAAATTGTGGAAGATAAATTATTTTTAGCTAAGGCCAAAAAAATAATTGGTCACTTTCGGTTATCAGTGGAATCTCATTTGGCTACTTCCCCTGATAAACAAAGGCTATTACAATTAGCAGATGGTGTTTTATTAACTTTATCTAACCAGACAAGAGTTAACAATAAGATACTCATAGAGATGGAAAAATTTTATCAAAGCACTAGCATGATTATCGGTTTGTCTTTATCAGATTCCAAGTGTATTTATAGCTCTTGGAGAGAGTATGATGCTTTTCATTTTGAGTACGTCAAACCAAATTTGAAAGTTTATGGCAATACCTTCTTGATTTGAATGACCATCGGACAGAGGAAGATGGTAGTTATCATGCTTATAGCAGTCGGATATCAAATTTGATGAATCACTTTGATAAGAATGGTAATTTTTTAGTTCTGATGACTCCTCAAGTTTATATCGGGAGTGGGATAAACCAAGTTTCTATTGGAGACTTGGTTTATTAATAAGCTTAGAAACTTAAAAACGAATCAGCAAAAGCTGACTCAAAAGGTCGATCCAACCTTATCTTCTATTTTGAGTTTTTCTTTCTCTCTGGTATACCGTAGATTATAATACGCTTTAGCTATTCCAAAGAGCTGTTCAATGGTTTCCTTGCATTCTGATAGAGGTTCTTAAAGCCTCTTTGATGACAGACGTCTTCACAAATCTCAAGTGCTTCTTTCCAAAGAAGTTCGGCGTCTGTAGAGTAGGTGTCTTTCACTGAGTCATCAATAAAGTCAATGATTTCCTCGGCTTGACGCAGAAAGTGATTTTTGCAATCCCACTGAGCGTGTAGACGCCCTAGTGATGACGATTATAATCTGGATTTTCCTTATGAAACATGACGCCCCCCTTGTATTAGCTACTTCTATTATATTCCTATTCATAACGAAAGCTCACTTAAATAACTAAGTGAGTTTTCGTCTTTCGTCTAAGAGTCTGGGACAAAAGTCTAACCTCAACTAAAAAAGCGAACAAATGGAGTTTTTTAACATTGAAACTTCTGTTTTGTTCACTTTTCTATTCATTTAATTCATTCAAATAGCTTAATAGTAAAGTATTTCAAAAATCAAAATCTTTTTGTCACAGACTCTATGTTTTTCTTTACTTCACTAGCTATACTTTCTAAACCGTTTCACCCGTAAAATCAAGTACCATTCGCCCTTGGATTATTCCTTTTTCCATTTCATCAAAGACATCAGGTGCTTGTTCGACTGGTCGTTTTTGGACAATTGGCACAACTAAACCTTCTGCCCCGAATTGGAATGCTTCTTCTAAATCTTTACGAGTCCCAACCAGTGAACCCACAATTTTTATACCATCTAATACTGTCTTCACAATAGATACTTCCATCATTTCTGATGGCAAACCTACTGCAACTACTGTTCCTCCTGCACGTACACTATCAACCGCTTGATTAAATGCTACTTTTGACACTGCCGTTACACACGCCGAATGACAGCCACCTGTTTTTTCTTGAATTAAAGCCGCAACATCTTCAACTTCTTTACCATTAATCGTAAAATCTGCTCCTACTTCTTTTGCAAGCGCTAGTTTATCATCATTAATATCAATTGCTACAACATGTGCATTAAACACTTTCTTTGCGTATTGAATGGCAAGGTTTCCTAATCCTCCTGCTCCATAAACAGCTATCCATTGTCCTGGTGCAGCACCGCCTTCTTTAATAGCTTTATAGGTCGTAACACCTGCACATGTGATAGATGAAGCATGAGCTGGGTCTAATCCTTCAGGAACTTTCACTGCATAATCAGCTGTAACCACTGCATACTCACTCATTCCACCATCTACACTATAGCCTGCATTTTTTACAGAACGGCATAATGTTTCACGTCCAGTTGTACAATATTCACAATGACCACATCCTTCAAAAAACCATGCAATACTGACTCGATCTCCTGGTTTTAATGACGTTACATCATCAGCAACTTCCTCCACAATGCCTATTCCTTCATGTCCTAAAATACGGCCTGGAACTTTTCCAAAATCACCATGTGATACATGCAAGTCTGTGTGACACACACCGCAGTACTCCACTTTAACTAATGCTTCACCTGTCCCGATTTTTGGAAGAGCATGTTCAACGACTTCAACTCCTGTAGAATTTGGATTTACGACAACTGCTTTCATTTTATGCCTCCTTGCTTATGTTTGTTATTTTTTTCACATATTAATTATACTACTTCATTGTTCATTTGTAAACAAATTAAATAGTTGTTATAATGACAATTTTATACGAAAAGACCCCCTACTGGTGAGGAGGTCAGCATATTTCTAAGAATTATAGCCAAACATAAAGACAAACAATGTCAAATAAGCAACTAAGACAAGCATTAGCACATACAATATCAATAAAAATATTTTTAAAATTTTAGGAACTAATATTTCATTACGATGTTTTACAAAAAGCAATCCCATGATAATATAACCCCCTAAAATCAATAACAATATCAATTTCATATATTATTAAATAAAATTAGAAAATAACTTAAAGGCAGCTAAAGCATAAGCCCCTTTAGTTGTTGATACATTATTTTTTTGAATTATAGGTGCTAATCTTGTCAAAAATGCTTTATTGCAACTTCTATTATCCTTGGTAAAACCTTTAAAACATTTATCGTATTCTCTGCAGGCGCTGTCTAGCTCATCAATGGGTGCTACACTCCAACCATTATTTCCTTTACCACAATAATTACCGTAAGCTCCAATAGGGAATAATGCTCTTTCCATAGCTGCTAAAGTTGAGGACGCCCCATCAGTTTCAATAGCTTTCACTATCTGGTTTAAATGATGAGCTACTTCCATAGCTTCCTCATCAAGCCCCATTTCCTCAGCTATAGCAATATTCACTACAGGTAAGCCCTGTTCATTGAATTCGGTCACAAAATCTAATTGTCTCAATATATTAGCACTATGGTCATCTAATACATTAGCTGAAACCATTAAAAACGTTGCTATTACTGTTATTATTGCTAATAAAAACTTCTTCATTTCTAAAAACTCCTTTAATTAAATATACTAACCAAAAGACAATAAAAGAATTAACAATTAGTTTGACTTAGACCTTCCCTCCCTCAGACTAGCCACTTAACAACTAGTTATAAAATTTTACACTTTCAATATACACTTAATCTTTCAAAAATACAAGACTGTTTTTGAAAGCGTTTTTGTGATATAATAGAACTTATAGGGAAAAAATAACTATAGAAAATGTTCTCTAAAAACGATTAACAGGATCGGTTTTTTATCGGCTAACTAATCGTTTTTTATAACATCAAGACCAACTAAGCAGGCATCTAATACTCGTCTCAAATCATTCATGTTTGCACTAAAACTGGCTGTTAACTATTGTGGCAATTCATCATCGATTTTTTGATTTTTAACGTGATGATAACAGTCCATCTCATTTCCTCCTAGGAACATTCGAATCGTAAATGATGAACAGTCCGACAAAGTCTATTGCTTGCTTATCAAGTGATCTAAGTTCTCAAATTAGATCGCTTTCTGTTCCCTTTCCCAAAGAATAATTATTGAATTCTGTTTTGGTATTGCTAGGCAACATCAAAACGGTAGCACTCCTTTTGGGGACTTTTGCAAAGAGCTGTCCTGCGAATCAACGCACGAAAAAAGCACCCTTAAAAAAGGGTAACAATTGGCATAATATGACAATCCTGTCCGACCGCTTCGCTATTGTCGGACACCAATTTTATTACTAAAAAAACAAGCCATTAGGTCGCCATATTTTATCGCGAACAGGAAATTCTTTCTGTAAATTTAAATAAAATTCCAAAGTTTTCGGAGATAATTCTTGTTTTAATCCTAAAGGAGCTAGTTCTACTTTTAAGCTTGAAATGATCCTACTAGGATCTTTTTTGCTACTAAAATCATCTTTCGCTTTCAAAAGAATTTGACGCTCCTTATCTGTTATTTCCAAATCTAAAATGAGATTATAAATGGCATTTTCTAGCTGTTCAATCGTTGATGACATCACAATCAGCCTCCCAACAAATGAGCAAATGGTGGGTTGTAATACGGAACAGGCCAAGAGCTTGAATGTGTTACAACACCATTAACAATTGTATTAGCTGTATGATTGACCGTAGACCTTGTTTGTAACATCCGCCATTGTCCAGTTCCAGAATGTTGATAATAACTATATGGATCTATAGTATATTTGTAAATCCATTTTCCACCATTACCATATGTGTTGGCAACCCAACTCCTATCTGAAATCATAAAAGAATTAAAATCAAATTCTGGTATATCCGTTTCACTAACAATAGCATCAGGAAGATTCTTAGCGATAACTTCTGAAGCAGGCAATACAGGAACCTCATCTGCTTTTACACTTTTATCGGTAAAGATGAAAAAGACAGACAAAACAAACAACAAAATGAGACCAATACTTTTAACCTTTCTCTTATCCATCCTCTCCTTTCAAACTAAAATCAACTACGTCGATACAGCATTAGCCTCCTTCCTATCTTATTTCTCACTTTTATTATACACCCATTCCCTTAAAAGACAAGACTGTTTCTGCAACAATATTTTTGCTATAATGGTTATTTGTAAGCGTTTTATAAACTAACTTATTTCTGGTAAAAATCAAAAGAGACTCATTTCGAATCTTTCAGACCGAAGATAAACATCATTATTGGTGTTTGTCTTTTGATACGACGGGTATGTCCTACTAAAAAAGCCCTTAGAAACTTAATTCTAAGGGTGTTGTCTTTGTTCTGAAACGTCTAGCTTCACTAAATGATTTCTTGTTTTATTTCACCGTTGTAAGAAGATAGTCTCCTGTGTTAATACGTACTTCTTGGGTTGTCAACACATCATCAAAATCAGCTGAGTTGGTCACAATAATTGGAGAGATGACAGGCAAGTTTGCCTCACGAATGGTTGCCAAGTCAAATTCTAATAATTTTTGTCCTGCTTCGACCTTATCGCCAACTTCAACGTATGTTTTAAATCCCTTCCCAGCAAGTGAAACAGTATCCATACCAACATGGATTAACAGCTCAGCACCATTTTCCGTACGCATACCAATTGCATGACCTGTTGGGAAAACAAGTGTCACTTCACCATTTGCTGGTGCAAGAACCGTTCCGTCCGTTGGATTAATCGCAATCCCTTTCCCCATAGCGCCCGAGGCAAAAACTTCATCAGGAACATCGTCGAGTTTAACAACATCACCCATCATTGGGCTAGCAATAATTTCTTGTTTTAATTCTTTTAACGCTTTAACAGGTTCGACTTCAGCTTCTTTGTTTGGGGTAGCATCTTCTTTTGGTCCACCATAGAGATAAGGAACTGGTGCAAACATTTGAGCCGCAAATGAGATAACAGCAGTAGCAAACATTAAAATACCAGCATTGATGACAACAGACATATCGCCATTAGGGTTGACGAAGGCTGGCAACAAGAAAATTCCCATAGCACCAGATACAAACGTCTTAATCTTCAAAATCATTGCAACGGCACCAATGAAGCCAGAGATAATACATGACATGATGAAAGGTGCACGCATTGGGAGGGTAATCCCATAAATCGCAGGCTCAGTAACACCAAAGATAGAAGAAACAAAGGCTGGCATTGCGATAGTGCGTACTTTCTTTTCCTTAGTTTTCAAGATAATAGCCAGAAGGATACCTGTTTGAGTAAAACATGGAAGTAAGGCTGGCGTTAAAATGTCACTATAGCCATTATTTGTCAATTGAAGAATTGAGAGAGGAATAAGTGCCCAGTGAAGTCCAAACATAACCAAAACTTGCCACAAGGCTCCAACAATAAATCCATATAAAATAGGACTAAAATTAAGAATTCCTTCAAATACAATGGTTAATCCATCTGAGAGCAGATTTGCAACAGGCCCTACCACTAAGAATGTTAATGGGACAGTAATTAAAATCGTGACAAATGGTACAATAAATAATTTAACAACATCTGGTGTTATCTTACGCACCCATTTTTCAATATAGGAAGCTGCCCAAATGGCAAGAATCGCTGGAATAACCGTTGAAAGATAAGAACCAGATGATGGTAATTCAAAAGTCAAAAAGCCTAACACTTTATCCGAACCATTCCCAGCCAGATTAGCAACAGAGGCCGCAATATCTGGATAAACGAGTGCTCCTGCAATAGCGATAGCTGAGAATTCATTCATTTTAAATTTGCGTGCTGCAGTAACAGCTATCAAAATAGGTAAAAACTGGAAGAAACCATCACCAGCTGCATTTAGCATGGCGTACCACGAACTGTTATCAGCACTTAAACCACTAGCAGCCATAATAGCCACTAAACCTTTAATCATCCCTGTTGCTGCCAAAGGCCCCAAGAAGGGTTGGAAAATACCTGATATCAAATCAATAAATCGGTCAAAGAGATTTCCTTTATCAACATCATCCCCTTCATCAACATCAAGCGAACCAACACCAGAGACCCCTGTTTCAAGAACAGATGCGTAAACATCTGGGACATGATTGCCAATAACAACCTGATATTGTCCTCCTGCCTTAACCACAGTCACAACACCGTCACGTTGTTTTAAATAATCGTCATCTGCTTTTGATTCATCTTTTAAGACAAAACGTAAACGCGTAACACAGTGACGAACATTAACGACATTATCTTTACCACCAACGTGAGCGACAATGTCTTTTGCCAACTCTGTATAGTCTTTTTTAGCCATATTCTGACTCCTTCCTTTCGTTAACAGAAAAAACCTAAACAAATACCAAATAACCCTTGCGCCCCTGCGGTAACGCCAAAATTATCTTGTATTCATTTAGGTTTTGCCTGCTTATCAGTAACAATCCTTTTAACAATTCATAGTATAGCATGCGCTTTCATATTTTGCAAGCGTTTTTTTAAAACTTTTTTACAGCAAAACAACATTTTCATAATTTATGAAAACATATTCTTCGCCTTTTATTGTCACAAAGCGAATTTACAACATTTTTCACAACGTTTTCATTTTAAAAATTTTTACAAAAAATTCTCCTCAAATCACTTTGAAGAGAAATCTAATGCTTTTTATCAGTTATGACTGGTTTCCAAACGTTGAATGTGAATGGTGATGTAAACTTGTTCATCACGACTCATTGGAAAATCATAACTACTTTCGATATAATTTTTTATTTTTTCAGAACATGAAAAGGCAACGGGATAGTTTAATTTGACTTGTTCATATAAAAAACTATCATTTTTTCCTTGAACAACGCCATTAACAACACGCTGAGCAAAATACTGAATATGAGTAATAAAACGATTATAACTTACCGAATCTTCATCAACGACCTTGCCATAAAACAGACGAACAATCCCCAAAATATCCGTAACAATCTTTGAAATCTGATAATTTTGCTCTACCATTCCCGAATCTTTTTGGGCATTGATAAAATGCAAAGCAATCGATGAAATCTCATCATCAGGCAAACTGACACCCAGCTTTTCAAAGATAATCTTTAACGCATCCCTTCCAAGCTGATATTCTTTTGGAAAAAATTTACGAATCTCCCATGATAACGGATTTTGAATGATTATGTTTTCACGAGTTCGTTGAAGCGTATAATGAAGATGGTCTGCTAAAGCAATATAAAAGGCAGTATCAAAAGTGGTTTCGAGAACTTCTTGACCATGCTTGATAATGTCGAGAACGACCTCAGTTTCTGCTGGGGATAAATCAAGATAGACACGTGTCAAGTCCTTGGTGGTATCTTTGTCCTGCATAACAAAGGTCTTTTCAACTAAGGCAGGATCAATGTCATCACCCGACTTTTTTTGAAAGCCAATCCCTCTTCCCATGACAATGATTTCCTCTCCGTCATCCCCTTTAGCCAAAACAACATTGTTATTATAGACTTTATCAATTTTCATCTTCTACTACTCCTCAAAAAAATTCGGAAAGAAAAGGCAAAACTAGCGTACACAAAAAGCACTGTGCTTTAACACAATCCCCAAATGTACACTAGGTTTTGCCTGCCTAACCAGTAACAACCCTCTTACCTTCTCCCATTGTACCAAAACTTTTTACAAAATGAAAGGGAATCCATAATTCTTTTGGGACTTAAATTACATTAGCAATTCTCTGACTTTCCCAATTTCTGGCTCATTAACCACCAAAAAGATTGTATCGCCTGCATTTAAGCGTGTATTGCCTGATACCACTTCTGATTTTTTAGCATGAATTTGAGTTGTAATAAGAACATTTTTAGGAAGTGTCAAGTCTCTGACGTATTTTCCAGCAATTTTATCGGAAACCGTTAGTTCAATCAACGTTGGTTCGATGACCTCTCTATCTTGTGGCACAGAAAGTTTAGCAAGTAAAGCTTCATAGATTGGCTCACCTTTTAACAAATCCATTGCAATATAGGCAACCAAAGTCACCACGGCAATCGTCATCAATTGACGGAAATCACCAACCATTTCAGTTACTAAAAACATTGCTGTCAGTGGCGCTTTTGAAATCGCCCCAAAATAGCCCGCCATTCCTAAAACGACAAACAAGGACAAATAATGACTAGAATACAAACCGAATTGTTCAAAAAATATTCCAAAACCAAAGCCCAAAAGTGCTCCCAAAGTCAAAATCGGAAGAAAAATCCCACCAGGAAGTCCACTTGAGTAACTCAACATACTCCACACAAAGCGGATGATAAAGTATAGGCAAACCATCATAAGAGTCAGGTGACTTGTTGATAACGAAGTAATCAAGCCATTTCCGCCACCTAGCAATTGCGGATAGAAATAGCCGATTGGTAAGATTAAAATGGCAGCAAAGATTCCGTAAAAATGACTTGGAATGTGACACACTTTTCCAAGAAAATCGTAGATGATAGTTGCCTTCAAAGTTGTTTTTTCATAAACATATCCCATAAGACCTAAAAAAGCACCCAGCAATAGTAAAATCCAATAGTGCTTCAATGGCAATACCGCCAAATCTCCTGGCATATCAAGAACTGGCGTCAAACCAAAAATATTAAGCGAAATAAAATTAGCAACTAAACTGGCGACTAAAGCGGTAATCCAAACCAAACGTGAAAATTGATGATAGATTTCTTCGATAACAAAAAGCAAACCTGCAATCGGAGCATTAAAAGCTGCCGATAAGCCTGCTGCCGCACCACTCGCAATCAAAACACGTTGCTCCATGCGTTCTGCTTTTAAAGATTTAGCAACACCTTTTCCTGCCATGGCACCTAACTGAATACTTGGCCCTTCACGCCCAAGCATAAATCCCATTGAAATCGCTAAGACACCACCGACAAATTTCTTCCAGAGAACAGACCACCAATCTGGGTGAAGCAATCCTTTCAATTCCCCTTCGACATGAGGAATCCCAGAACCTTTGATGTCAGAATCGGATTTAATCAAAAAGCCAATGGCAGCAACAATGAACACAGTCATTCCCAAAATGAGAATTAAAAGACTTGGCTGTTTCTGTGACAATTCATAATAATTGACAACTTTGGCAGAAATAAAACCAATTAAAAGGCGAAATAAGCTAACCACGATACCTGACACGCAGCCAACCACAATCCCTCGCCAAACAAAACTGAGAATAGAGGAAAGCGAAAATTCATATTCTCGATGATAACTATCCATATAAAACTCCTTAATTTCTCAAATGCAACAAACTTTTTACGATGTTTGCGATTTTCCTGAAATATTAGTCACTATTATTTTAACAAAACTAAGATAACTTTTCGAGAGGCAAATCAAAAGAAGCTGAGCGCTTCGTCTCAACTTCCTAAAATCATTATTTACGATACATTTTAAATTGTAGATAGAGGTCATTATAAATCCCTAGCCATTTTTGTCCGAGATTATCATAAACTTCAAGGTTTTCAATGGTTTCTTCAGAAGGGTAAAAGGCTTGGTCATTTTTAACGTCATCTGGTAATAATTCTTTGGCAGCGTCATTTGGTGTCGAATAACCAATGTATTCCGCATTTTGCGCAGCATTTTCAGGCCTCAACATGAAATTGATAAAAGCGTAAGCTTCGTCGATATGTTTGGCTGTTTTTGGAATAACCAAATTATCAAACCAAAGATTTGCCCCCTCACTAGGCACGACATAATGCAGGTGTTCGTTAGAATCAAGCATTTCACTAGCTTCACCAGAGAAAGTCACTCCAATGGCAGCATCACCATTAATCATGTACCCTTTCATTTCATCGCCGACAATAGCTTTGATATTTGGAGTTAAATCGTCTAATTTCTGAGAAGCCGCATGTAACTCTGACAATGACTTGGTATTGAGACTATATCCTAACGTTCCAAGCCCAATCCCCATAACTTCACGCGCTCCGTCAACAAGCATGATGTCGTTGGCGTATTCCGAATTCCAGAGGTCTGACCAATGCTCTGGCGCGTTTTCTACCATGGTGTCATTATATACAATACCCAATGTTCCCCAGAAATATGGGATAGAATAATCGTTGTTTTCATCAAAGCTTAACCCAAGAAATTCGTCACCGATATTTTCCAAGCCTGTGATTTTTGACTTATCTAACTTGATAAGAAGATTTTCTTTTCTCATCTTATCAATCATATAATCTGACGGTACAGCGATATCATAAGTCGTTCCACCTTGTTTTATCTTGGTGTACATCGATTCGTTGGAATCAAACGTTTCGTACTGAACGTCAATTCCTGTCTCATCCGTAAATTTTGTAATCAAATCAGGGTCAATATAATCTCCCCAATTGTAAATAACCAGTTTATCCGATTGACTTGTGGAACTTGTCGTCTTTTGCATGTAAACAGAAACGCCAAACAAAACAAGTGTGACCGCAATCACGCCCAATACAAAAGAATATAATCTACGCATCACGCTCCCCCTTATCTTGCGAAATAAAGTAATAACCGATTACTAGCAAAATACTAAAAAGAAAGACAATCGTTGACAGAGCGTTAATTTCTAGAGAAATACCACGGCGTGCTCGTGAATAGATTTCGACAGATAGAGTTGAAAAACCATTACCTGTCACAAAAAAGGTTACTGCAAAATCATCCAATGAATAGGTAAATGCCATGAAGAAACCTGAAATAATTCCTGGCGTCAAATATGGCAACATGACTTCTTTTAACATTTGCCAAGGCGTTGCTCCTAAATCATAAGCAGCGTTAATCATGTCGTCATTCATTTCTTTCAAACGTGGTAAAACCATTAAGACCACAATTGGAATAGAAAAAGCAATATGACTAAGCAAAACTGTCATAAAACCAAGATTGAAATGAAATAGCTCTGCTAAACGGGTAAAGAGAATCAGGAAACTTGCCCCAATCATCACATCAGGTGCCACCATAAGAATATTATTCATTGAAAGAATGGCGTGCTGATGTTTTCGGCGTGCTTGATAGATGAAAATCGCGCCAAATGTCCCAATAGCTGTTGCTAAAATGGAACTCAAAAACGCCAAAAAGAAAGTTTGAATGAGAATCAACATCAAACGACTATCCGCAAACATTTCCGAATAATGCTCTAAGGTAAAACCAGTAAAGCCATTCATATCCCCGCCTTGATTAAAAGAATAAAAAATCAGATAAGCAATCGGAATATAGAGGATGATAAAGACCAGTGTCAAATAAAGATTGGCAAATTTTTTCATTTTCTTCTCTCCTTAGTCACCCACATCGTAGCCAACATTGCCATGATTAAAATCACACCAATGGTTGAGCCCATACCCCAATTCTGTGTTGTCAAGAAATGTTGCTCAATGGCTGTACCAAGAGTAATCACACGATTACCACCAATCAAGCGTGTCAGCATGAACAAGCTCAAACTTGGGATAAATACTGACTGAACACCACTCCTAACACCGTTAAGCGATAATGGAAAGACAACTTTGACAAAGGTCTGTAAGTCATTTGCCCCCAAATCTCGACTAGCATTGATAAGATTGCTATCAATGTCATCAAGCGCATTAAAAATCGGCAAAATCATAAACGGAATTTCAATATATGAGGCAACAAAAATAAAGGAAAAATCTGTGAACAGAATTTGCTTAGGGCCAATTCCAACAAAGCTCAAAAACGCATTGACACCGCCTTCTTGCCCGAAAATTCCCATAAAAGCATAAACTTTCAGCAAAAGGTTAATCCATGTCGGCAATACAACCAACATCAACAAAAGCTGCTTATGTTTCAAACGTGTCAAAAAATAAGCTGTTGGGTAAGAGATAAGCAAGGTCACCAATGTGATAATGGCAGCATATAAAATCGAATTGAAGCTCATGCGAATGTAAGTCCATGAACTAAAAAAGGTTTTATAATTATCAAGGGTAAAATGACCTTGAATGTCGAAAAAGGACTGCCAAAGAATCATAATCACAGGAGCAATGACAAAAAGAAGCAACCATAGCACATAAGGAATTGAGAAGAAACTAGAGTTTTTCTTCATTTCGCTCCTCCTCAATCGCATGAATCAAGCCATCTTCATGTTCTTCCATTTCGACATATTCTTCCAGACGGGCATCAAATTCTTCTTCTGTCTCGTTAAGACGCATGACATGGATATCTTCAGGTGTAAAATCAAGCCCAATAACTTCGCCCTCAATCGCCTTACGAGTTGAATGAATCATCCATTCGTTTCCTAATTCGTCATGAGCGATAATCTCATAGTGAACACCACGGAAAAGCTGTGTGTCAACTTTAACACGTAATTTTCCTTCTTCTGGCAAAGTAATTTGCAAATCTTCTGGACGAATAACCACTTCAACAGCTTCATTTGGACGCATTCCACCATCAACGGCTTCAAAACGTTTGCCGTTGAACTCGACCAAATAATCTTCAATCATTGTTCCTGATAAAATATTTGATTCCCCAATGAAAGTCGCCACAAAGTGGTTAATTGGTTCATCGTAAATATCAACAGGTGTCCCAGATTGCACGATTTCACCGTCATTCATGACAAAAATCCAATCTGACATCGCCAAGGCTTCTTCTTGGTCATGAGTGACAAAAACAAAGGTAATGCCTAAACGTTGTTGCAGCTCGCGCAGCTCATATTGCATTTCTGTCCGCAACTTCAAATCTAAGGCTGATAAAGGTTCGTCAAGTAAAACGACACGCGGTTCATTGATAATCGCACGCGCAATCGCCACACGTTGGCGTTGACCACCAGACAATTTCTGAATCGGACGTTTTTCAAAACCAGCCAAACGCACCATTTTAAGAGCTTCTTCCACACGACCTTCAATTTCTTTTTTATCAACTTTTTTTAATTTAAGAGGAAAAGCGACATTTTCAAAAACAGTCATATGTGGGAAAAGCGCGTAATTTTGGAAAACGGTATGGACATCACGTTTATTAATAGGAATATCATTGATACGTTGACCGTCGAGATAAACATCTCCTGTCGTCGCATCTAAAAGCCCAGCAATGATATTCAAAATCGTTGATTTTCCTGACCCTGAAGCACCAAGTAGAGTATAAAACTTTCCTTCTTCAAGTTCAAAATTAATGTCCTTTAAAACAACAGTACCATTATCTTCAAATACTTTTGATACGTTTTTAAATGCAATAATTGGATTAGTCAATTCTCATAAAACCTCCTTGGAGCTTCTTTAACGTTTCTTTTCGCCGATAATTCGGACTTCAGGTTCTAAACGAACGCCAGAATTTTGTTCAACGGTGTCAATGACATGAGCAATCAAGTCCTCATAATCTTGTGCATTACCATCAGCCACATTTACCATAAAGCCAGCGTGTTTTTTACTAACTTCAACACCACCAATACGGTGACCTTTTAAATTTGCTTCGCTAATTAATTGTCCAGCAAAATGTCCAACAGGACGTTTGAAAACAGAACCACATGACGGGTATTCTAGAGGTTGTTTTAACTCACGTAAGTGAGTTAAACGTGCCATTTCTTGTTCGATTAAAACGTAATCACCTGGTTTTAAGGCAAATTTTGCTGAAACGACCACATCACCACTATCTTGAACAGCTGAATGACGATAGCCAAACTTCATATCACGAGCTTCAATTGTCTTGATTTCACCTTCTTTGGTAATCACTTGCGCTGATACCAAGATATGTGACATTTCACCACCATAAGCGCCAGCATTCATAAACACAGCGCCACCAACGCTACCAGGGATACCACAAGCAAATTCAAAGCCTGTCAAGCTATGGAATTTAGCAATGCGCGTCGTTTCAATTAAATTAGCTCCCGCTTCTGCTTCAATCACATAACCATTGACCGTAACGGTGTTAAGTTTATCAAACATAATAACAAAGCCACGAATACCACCATCACGCACGATGATGTTACTAGCATTTCCTAGCACCATCCATGGAATATTATTTTTATTAGCAAATGTAACAATTCGTGCTAACTCGTAACGATTTCGCGGAAAAGCCAAATAATCCGCTGGACCACCAACTTTCGTATAGGTATATTTTTTTAGCGGTTCGTCAATACGAATATCAATGCCTTGTAATTCTTCATTTAAAAATTCTAACATTTCTTCCAACTCTACAATTCTTTACTAAAATAGTGGGCGCATGTTGTTAAAATCACTTGAACTCACTACTAAAAAATCGGCATAAAGCCGACCTTAATTATATCAAAAAAATCAGCTTTTGACGATAGTTAAACCAGAAGTTTTCGGACCTCTTGGACATTTAAATACGCCAGATAAGATGAAATGGATTGTCCATTAAGTTGAAGTTGCGGAGCGATTTCCTCTAACGGTACCAAAACAAAAGCCCGTTCTGTCATGTAAGGGTGCGGAACGCTCAAATTTTCAGTAGCAATCGTCTCATTACCATACAACAGAATGTCAATATCAATGGTACGAGGTCCCCAATGCTCATGCCTAACACGCTTCAGCTCTTTTTCGATGTTTTGACAAGCAAGTAATAATTCTTGTGGCGTCAAATCTGTCTCGAGTTCACAACAACTATTCAAAAAATCATCCTGGTCTGTCTTTCCCCATGCTGCTGTCTCATAAAATGAAGAGACCGACGTCACAGAAGTCTGTGCTAATTGTTCTAAGCGTTCAAGCGCAGCCAGTAAATAAGCTTTTTTATCACCGATATTGCTTCCTAAGCTCAAATAAACCTTTGTCATGCGCGCTTCCGTTCTAACGCAATCCCAACCGCATCATAATGCCCATTGATTGGCGGATTTTCTTTAAAAATCTCAATGTTAATGGCTTGAACTGGAGGGAATTGTTCAAAAATAGCTTGACAAATGGCTCCTGCCAAACGTTCGATTAAAGCGTAGCGTTCTTCTTCAACTTGTCTTTTTATCGTTTCAAAAACCAGTCCATAATGAACAGTATCTTCTAGCACATCAGACTGTGATGCTTTTTGTAAATCAACAGACAAGGTGCAATCAACGACAAAAATCTGACCAAGCGTTTGTTCTTCAGCGAACGCTCCATGGTAGCCATAAAAACGGCAACCTTTTAACTGTATTTTATCCATATTAGTAATCAATCAGAAAAGAAGAATCCCCACCCAGTGGCAAAGATAACTTCTCTCCTACCCCTTTCAACTCAGTTGACTAATCACTTTAATAGTGTCACGATTAACGTCAACGTTATGTACACGAACAATTTGGCAACCTTTTGCGACAGCCCAAGCTGATAAAGCAGCTGTTCCCATATCACGCTCAGCTGCTAACGTTCCCCCACCAAGCAAATAATCAACCGTACGCTTACGTGAAATTCCAAAAAGAACTGGATAACCGAGCTTACAAACCGCCTCTAATCCTTTTAGCAATTCGATATTTTGTGCCTCGTTTTTAGCAAAACCAAACCCTGGGTCAATCCAAATATTTTCAAGCGCAACGCCCGCATCCAAAGCAGCTTGGGCACGTTCTGTTAAAAAATCACAAACTTCTTTAGTGATATTATCGTATTTTTCTTCCTCTTGATTATGCATCAAAATGATCGGAACATTTTTCTCAGCTGCCAGCGCCAGCATTTTTCCGTCATAAAGACCAGCCCAAACGTCATTTAAAATATCAGCACCTGCTTCCAAGGCAACTCGTGCTGTTTCCGTTTTATATGTATCAATACTCACCAGAACATCAAAACGCTCTTTGAGCGCTCTGATAACAGGAACAACACGATTAATTTCTTCTTCGGTTTCAACGAAAGTATAGCCTGGGCGAGTTGATTCACCACCAACATCAATAATCTTAGCTCCTGCTGCAATCATTTTTTCAGCCTGAGCAAGGGCATTCTCAATAGAGGTGTAGAAACCGCCGTCAGAAAAAGAATCTGGGGTCACATTAAGTATCCCCATGATACAAGCTGTTCCGTCAATCTCGTGCTTTCCAATTTTCATCATGTCTCCCCTCGTACTAACGTATCAGTAAGGTCTTATTTTCCTAAAATCAGTGATAATATTTCATTTCGTTCTTCACGATTTTCTTTGAAAATACCTTTTGCAACGGTTGTTATGGTTTTGCTACCAGGTTTCTTGATACCACGCATTGTCATACACATATGCTCTGCTTCAAGCATGACAAAAACGCCTTTAGGATGCAAAGCTTCTTCAAGTGCAGTAGCAACTTGATCAGTCAACCGTTCTTGTAATTGCGGACGTTTACTAGCCACTTCAACGGCACGCGCTAACTTACTCAAACCAGTCACACGACCGTCACTTGGCAAATAAGCAACATGAGCTTTCCCATAAAAGGGAACCAAATGATGTTCACACATTGAATAAAATGGAATATCTTTAACTAAAACGACTTCATCATGATTTTCTGTAAAAACCGCTGTAAATTGATCTTTTGGGTCTTCATTTAAGCCTGAAAACATCTCTTGGTACATTTTAGCAACACGTTTCGGGGTATCTAACAGCCCTTCACGCTCAGGATTTTCTCCCAAGGCCTCTAAAAGTTGGTAAACTGCTGCCTCAAGTTTTTCTTGATTGACCATTATCTCTTCCAATCTTTTTATTTTCCATTATAGCTTATTTTTGTCGTCTTGACAAAAGCACAGGACGTACTTGTGATATGAAATAGAGCGACCCCGTGATCAGGTAAAAATCATCTTTACTGTCACTATCGATTTGCTTAACCCAGTCCTTCCAATCTGGAACTTTAGGATACTGTTCTGGGTAATTTTCCAAAGCAAGCGAATTGTGATACTCAAATGTCGTTACATCAACATCCGCTAGTTGACTAAGCAATGCTAACATCGAGTCAATCGGCTTTGTATCAATAGCTGCAAATAAAATGTGCAAATTCTTGTCCTTGTACGCCTGCATGACCTCAACAAGTGCTGTGATGCTTTCCTTATTGTGCGCACCGTCAATCATCACATTTGGAAACATAAGCTCTGTTCGCCCAACCCAATGTGTCTGTGCCAAGCCAGATTTGATAATTTCTTTGGTGACTTTTGGATACGTTTTACTTAACAGCAAGGCAGCCGTAATAGCAAGGCTAGCATTGCTAATCTGATGTTTACCTAGCATTGCTAAACGAATATCCTCGAGATTTTCTTGCCCTTGATAATCAAAGCCATTTTCAGTTTCATTAACCGAAAAATCCTTTTTAAATTCATACGTTTGACTGCTACAAGCTTGCGCTTTTTTGAGGAAAACGTGACGAACATCATCACGTTCTGTGGCAAAAATGAATGGAACACATTCTTTCAAGACACCTGCTTTTTGCTCAGCAATTTCTGCATAAGTCTGCCCTAAAACATTCTGGTGGTCTAAACCGATTGAAGGACAAATAACCGCTAAAGCTTTAAAAACATTTGTTGAATCATAAAGCCCACCCATACCTGCCTCGATAAAAGCAATATCAACAGGGTGCATATGTCCAAAATATTCAAACATCAAGACCGTAATAACTTCAAATTCTGTCGCAGGTTCTAAAGTCGTTTCAAGCGGTAAACGTTCCACTACTGGACGAACACGCTCAACCAAGTCAAGAAAATCAGTCTCTGAAATCATTTGACCGTTTAAACTAATACGTTCACGAAAATCAACAATGTAAGGAGAGGTAAATGTCCCAACCTCATAACCAGCTAGTGAAAAAATATGTTGTAGATAGCTAGTCACCGAACCCTTACCATTCGTTCCGACAACATGGACAGCTGATAGCTTTTCCTGAGGATTACCAAGTTCTTCCAACATCCAAGCCATCCTCTCCAAACCAGGCTTAATACCAAATGCTAACTTGCCATGAATCCAATCTAAAGCTTCTTGATAATTCATCAGTGAATTTCCCAATATGACCTAAAATGTTACGAAAACTAAAATTTTCAACCAAAATCTTCTAGCGTTCGTTTTAGTTCACATATTATCCTTTCTGTCCTGACTTTACAATAACATTTCCATTATAACACAAAAAGGCAGTAAAATACTTG
This sequence comes from Streptococcus gallolyticus, assembly GCF_003337175.1. GTDB lineage: Bacteria > Bacillota > Bacilli > Lactobacillales > Streptococcaceae > Streptococcus > Streptococcus gallolyticus_B. Next base: position 27,228 of record NZ_NETH01000013.1, on the reverse strand, counting down.
ATAATCAGACTTCTTTATCAACTAATGGTCGAACTAGTCTACATATTGGGCATTATTAAAGCATTGAAGGGCTTTGACTAACTGTATGTGCGTCTTCACATCAACCTTACCAAAGCCAACAGAGGAGGTAGCCTATACTTTCTAGCAGTAGTTTTCTTTGGGTTATCCTTTACATCTTTGACCTAATTCTAAGTATTTAGTGACATAGCCCTTAGAAGCACACTGTATTCTCCCCTTTTAAAGTAGCTAATCTGTAGACCATGTATTAGAGGTAGAGGGCGTGCTGTTAGCAGGCTAACCATCAGTCATCCTAACTATCGTGTTTGAGTGGTGAGCGATAATTATAATGAGAAGTAAAAGCTTGACTGATGTAGAAAGTAGAGGATTAGTCGGATAGTAAAGAGCTTTCTTTCAAAAGACTGAACATCAACAGCTTAGGAGGTTGGTTGTCTTAGCTTTGTCGTCACTAGAGACTTCACAGAGTGGAGAGTATATCATTCATAGGTAAATAGCTTGTAAGCACCGACAAATGACAGACCAATCACCAGAAGTAAAAAGCCAGAGTAATTCAATCCGTTTGACAGGTTAAAATCATTAAACAATAAGGTTGCTCTTAGCATTGCAACCATATGTGTCAGAGGATTAAGCTTAACCAAAGGCTGTAAATAAACCGGCCATACATCTGTGGGAAAGAAAGCACCCCCTAAAAACGTAAGAATCAAATTACTTAAATTACCAAAAGTTGATGTATTTTTCACGTTTTTTGATAAAATACTAATGTTTAATCCCATCAAAATGAGTGCTAAGGAGCTTAACAATAAAATCACGATTAGCCAAAAGATGTTCCCAAAAGCAATTGTTAACCCCAATTTTAAGATGGCATTGCAAACAATTAGTAATAAGACTGTCTGTATGGTCATAATCACCAATTGCGTTGTAACTAGCGCACCGATGACTTTCGTTATGTTAATCGGAGTAACCTTTAAAAATCGAAGAAAGCCACTCTCTCTGTAGCTAGAAAGCATGATTGGAAAGGCGATTAATCCTATTGAGGCATAAGACATTCCCAAAATACCTGGAAGAATATAAGCCATGTAAGACATGTTCCCTCGGCTTTCTGACTTGCCAGCAATCCCCATGAATAGCAACATCACAACAGGAAAGACAGTCCCCATAATCAGTGCTTGTTTATTACGAACTTCCATCAAGAAAAATGATTTTATCAAAGTCTTATAACTAGTCATCCAACCTTCCTCCTGTCATTAAAAGAAAGATATCGTCTAAGTCGGTATCTGATATCACAAAGCCTTTCAAATTATCCACGGTAACACCAAGAAATGCTGCCATCTTATCCAGAACAATTGAAGTATTTTTGGTGTAAATGATAATCTCATCATTATCTAGCTTCATCAACTTAATATCCGCAATAGAATCCAGTAAGTCCTCAACACCACGCAGATTAGCAGTTATGCTAATCTTTTTACGATAGGGAAAATGGTCAATAATATCGATTAAGCGTTCATTTAATATCATACTCCCATCATCAATAATGATGAGCCGATCACAAATATCTTTAATTTCATTGATGTAGTGGGTCGTGAGGACAATGGTTTGTCCTTGAGATTTTTGATTCTTTATTAGCGTCCACAGCTCTCTTCTAGTCTGAATATCTAGCCCTAGCGTAGGTTCATCTAAAAAAATGACATCAGGATTATTTATCAAACAGATTGCCAGACTAATACGCTGCTTTTGCCCCCCTGAAAGTTCTGACATGTAACGGTCAATACAGTCATTCATATGAACGGTAGCCAACAATCCGCTAAGCTCTTTTGTACTTAGCGTCCTGTCGTATAAGGCAGCAATAAAGTTCAACAATTCCCCAACTTTGATATTATTGAAAAATTGACTGCTTTGAAATTGAACGCCTATTCGCTTTAAAAAATCTCTATTTCGACTTTTTGACTCGATGCCAAAAATGCGACAACTCCCATCATAGTCTGTCCTAATTCCTTGGATACAATTCAAAATGGTGGTTTTACCCGAACCGTTTTTTCCCACTAAGACAACCACCTCACCTTTCTCTACTGAAAGGTTGATATTCTTTAGAATCCTTTTGCTTCCATATGAATAACTTAAGTTCTCTATGTTAATCAGCATATAGACCTCCTTTAGATAACTACACTAGAAAGATTTGAGCACGCTTACTTGTCAATACTTGAGTTAATACTTGAATCAAGTCAGTACTCGTCAGTGAATTAATAATATCCTTAGTATATGATAGGCTCATGCTCACTTTGCCTCGTTGATGTTCTCTTGCTAGAAATATTAGAAAATGCTTCATATTATCTGCGTGCAACTGTTCCTCAATAATAGCTAACAAGCAACTCTTTAGTTGATACGTATTGGTCCTTAGATAATCCGTAAAGTCTTTTGACTTGATTAAGTCCAGTATTAACAGTTCCTCCCCACATTAGCTGGTTTCATTCATCCTGATAATATTTACTATTGTCGAATCGCCTCGATAATTTTTCGTTAGCAATCATTTTTATCTAGCAAGAGCAAATTTTGTGTATCCGCTTTCAATACGATGATACCAGTTTTTTTCATTTGTCAAGTATCCTACAGTTATCAAGTCTCAATAGCCAGGGCAATTTTCATTTTGAGTTATTTTTGATGTTTCAGTCACGGAAGAATAGATTGCTCTGTTCTCCTGTATTTTTTACTATAATTGCTAGTGCTTAAAAATCTGACCACTGAATCCCTCTTGATTTCCTCTCTTAAAATAAGGCAATAAGAAAAGGTGCTAGCTAAACTAACACCTGAAAACAACTTTCAATGATGGAGGTTCCCCTCCTAAGATAAAGACTAATTAGCCAAGGAAAATCCCCAATTTAATCTTTTTCAACAAAAATCCCTTTAGTATCAATGTGAAGTGTGACAACCTCGCCATCCAAAGCAAGTGCTTCAATATGCTTAACAAGCTCTGCTTCTTTTGCCTTTGGAGCTAGGGTCATAATCGTTGGACCAGCACCAGAGAGATAGGTTGCGTAAGCACCGACCTCATGAGCTACTTTTTTAATCGGTGCAAACTCTTTAACCAATTTTTGACGGAAACGCTCATGGAAAAGGTCTGCTTCAATTGCTTTCCCAGCTTTTTCTAAATCATCCGCTAAGAGCGCAGCAACAGCCACATTGGCAATCGAGGAAGCCCACACGGCTTCTTTATAAGTCAGTTCGCTCGGCAACACATGGCGACTATCACTTGTTTTTAATTCATAATTGGGAATAAAGGCAACCAAAGAAGCCTCAGGGAAATTGGCTACGATGCTATTAACCTTATCATCAAGATAAGATGAAATAACAAGATTACCAAAAATAGCTGGCGCAACATTGTCTGGATGCCCTTCGATTTTGGTCGCAATTACCAGTTTTTCATCAGCTGAAAGCTGTAAATGAGCCAACTGATTAGCTAACTCAATTCCAGCTACAATAACTGATGAAGATGACCCCAAGCCTCGTGCTAATGGAATGTCTGAAACCATTTTAATACGATGTGGTTGTAGGTCAGCTTTCACTTGTAAAGCTGTCATAATCAAAAGATTTGTTTCGTCACTAGGAACGTCACCTAAATCATGTAAAACCTCCCATTTTTCAGAAGGCTCTAAAATCTCAATCGTTAAGTACTTCGAAACCGCTAGGCCGACCGAATCAAAGCCTGGTCCAACATTAGCAGAGGTTGCTGGTACTGTAATTCTCATATCATTATCATACTCAAAAGTAGTCTTGAGCTTTTCCTTTCACTTAATCAGTTATTATTCGCCTAATACTTTAAGTGTATTAACCACTTGGAAATCTTCTACCGCTTCCAATTTAGCGGTTACATCAGCCAACTGTGTTTTACTCATTGAGTGTGTAATGATAACCACACGCGCACGTGTACCATTGGCTTTTTGTTGAAGCACTTGTTCAAATGAAATATTTTCAGAATTGAAAATTTCAGCTAATCGAAGCAATTGACCTTTTTTATCAGGGGTATTAATCGCAAAGTAATAGTGGCTCTTCACATCAGCAGGGTCTGCCAATGTTGTTTCACGAACAAATTCGTTAAATGGTTTCCCAACACTACCATCTTTAATACGACGACAAATACGGATAATATCAGCGGTTACAGACGTTGCTGTTGGTTTTTGACCAGCACCAGGTCCATAATACATTGATTCCCCGATACCGATTGACTCCACAAAGACAGCATTCATAACATCATTGACACTAGCAAGTGGATGTGCTTTTGGCAGGAAAGTTGGTGAAACTTCTGCTGAGATACCTGATTCAACTTCACGCACATCTCCGACCAATTTGATGACATAACCAAGTTCTTGAGCGACAGCAACATCATCTGGTGTGATTGTTGTGATTCCCTTATGTGCAACATCATCAAAATCAATCGTCATTCCAAAACCAAATTGACTTAAAATGACGGCTTTATAGGCAGCATCGATACCTTCAACATCATTTGTTGGGTCACTTTCAGCATAACCAAGCTCTTGAGCTGTTTTAAGCGCATCTTCGTAAGTCCAACCTTCATCAACCATTTTAGTCATCATAAAGTTAGATGTCCCATTAAGAACACCCAAAATACGTGTAACTTTATCAGAAGTAAGCGAATTAGCAAGTGTACGAAGAATTGGGATACCACCAGCAACAGCTGCTTCATAATAGAAAGCAACGCCCTTATCTTGGGCAAGTTCAATTAATTCTTTACCATAAGTGGCAATCAAGTCTTTATTGGCAGAAACAACATTTTTTCCTGCTTCAAGTGCTTTTGTAATGAAGGTACGAGCAGGCTCAATGCGTCCCATTAATTCAATAACAATGTCAATGCTATCATCACTCAAAATATCATCAACATTTGTAACGAAATGATAATCATTTCCAGCAGCTAACAAACGATTTTTTTCGTCATCATCTTTGACAAGAACCTTAGTGATTTCAATCGTGTCATGGGCTGCTTCAGTAATTTTTGATTGATTTTCTTTCAAAAGGAAAGGAACACCACTGGCAACAGTACCAAAACCGAGTAAAGCAATTTTTATTGACATCTTTTTCTCCTTAATAAGCAAATTTCGAACAGCATAGCCAAATTTTCAGGCTACTCACTCTCAAATAAAAACATTTCCTACATTATATCATAAAATTATTCAGAATTTACAGAAAAATAACGTCCTTTGAAAATCTTTCCGCAATTTACAGTAAACAGTTCCCTTTGTCTTAAAAAATAGTATAATAGGAGTAGACTTTTGCGAGGAGATCGTTAAATATTATGGAAAAACGTCGTCAACATCAAAAACATAGCAAGAAGCCATTAGCTATTATAAATATTATTCTATTAATAGCCTGTATTGTCGCAAGTGTTTTTCTTTTTATAGCTTTAAAGGAGAACAACTTCATTTTTTCAACAACTAAAACCGAACAAGTGTCGTCATCAAGTGCTAGCCATACAGATACTACCACGACTTCTTCTGCATCAACGGTGACAAGCGACAGCTCTTCTGCTAATACCAATGAAAACGAGGTTAACTGGGTAAAACAGGATTCAAATGTCTCTGTTCCCATTCTTATGTATCACGCCATCCACGTTATGGCTGCGGAAGAAGCTTCAAATGCTAACCTCATCGTTGATCCGACAACATTTGAAAGCCATATTCAACGTCTTTCTGAAGAGGGTTACTACTTTTTAACACCCGAAGAAGCCTACAAAGTTTTAACTGAAAATGTGCTGCCAAACGGCAATAGTAAAATTGTTTGGTTAACGTTTGATGATAGCCTTTGGGATTTTTATGACAATGCTTACCCTATCTTGCAAAAATACGGTGCAAAAGCAACAAACAATGTCATTACAAGCACTGTTGGAAATAGCGGAAATTTATCACTCGATGAAATGTTAGAAATGAAAGCAAACGGCATGTCTTTCCAAGACCATACCGTGACACATCCTGACTTGTCAGCCAGTGATGACGCAACTCAGACTTCTGAAATGGAAGATTCTAAAAACTATCTCGATACCAATCTTAATCAAGATACTATCGCTATCGCCTATCCATCTGGGCGTTATTCTGACACAACACTTCAAATTGCAGCAAGCCTTAATTATAAACTCGGCCTAACGACCAACGAAGGTATTGCCAGCGCTAGCGACGGCTTATTATCATTAGACCGTGTCCGTATCTTGCCGACAACAACTGCTGATAGCCTGATCGCAAGTATTAGCTAACATATCATAAAAGCCCCCTTTCAAAAAAAGAGGGCTTTCTTGCTATAATCGCATTGTTATCAGCTTATTGCTATTTATTTTTCTTATGATTTTTAACGAAACTATAGATTAAGAAAGCTAAATTTCCTAAAAAAAGCGCCGACCATAAATAGACAAATACCATATTTGAATGGGCAATATTGTAAATAATCGCCACAAAGAAAATAATCAAATAGATGACTGACATGTAATAAAAAGAATGATTTTGCATACGTCACAGCTCCTTCAACCTGTCATATCTTATCATAATTTTAGAAGGCTGTCTATTATTGGGCAGAGCTCTAAAAATTTTCGTATTGATAGAAGAAACTTACCAAAACTAGATAAAACGAAGCTTAATTGGATCGAAATTTTATACTTATCTTAGAACTAAGCAATCATAAATGCGGTTTCATTTTGCAAAAATATTTTTATGTGGGCCTTATTTTATCTATACTTTAGGTTAGAGTGATATAATGGAGCTAATGTATAGCTATAAACAAGGAGCTCCCAACTCTCGTTTTCTTTGTTTTCCTGTTAGGAAGGGGGCGCAGCATGATAGACGGAAAAACAAAACAAACTAAAGAAGCCAAGGATAGGCTTTTTCAAGTCATAGCGCTGTTTACGAGGAAGGTAATCTTTCTTCAATTGCTTACGGAGTTTCTTGATACGACGTCTCTTCTAAAAGGTGTACTAATCCTTCACTAGTTTCGCATTCTTCTTTGGAGAGAGCTAAATCTCCCCCTTCTTGAACAAGGGTGTCATAAAGTTCAGCAGTTTTATCATTCAATGCTTCTTCGTACCTATTAATTGCCTTTTGCCAAGTAAACGAGTAGAGATTGGCATCAGCTTCTAACTTGGTGCCGTTGATAAAGAGAGCATCGTCTTCAATCATGCCATTCTCACGCATAAGCAGGGTGAAGTAACTAAAGGCGGTCCTAATCAGGTTATTAGCATGCTTACTAGAACGGAAATTAGTGATGGTCTTATAACTCACATAGGTGTCCTGGCTTAACCATTTCATTGGAATCACTTCATCATTCATCTGAACGATTTTGCGACCCGAAAAGACCTGACGAGCATAAGCAAAAAGCGTCATTTTTAAAAGCATAACTGGATGAAAAGCAGGGCGACCCGTATGAGACTTTTCTTCTAGTAGTACATGATTAGGGATACTATCCACAAAAAGACTAATGAGTCTAGCTTCATGATTCATGGGAATATCGTAAGCAAGATTGAGTTCCAAACTCAACTGATTTGTGTTATACTCTTTATACATAGTCATGGCTTTCTAGTTGTTTGTTTATTATAGAAAACGAGTAGCTCCAACTGCGGAAATACTCGTTTTTTTGTATTCTGAAGCTAGTTTTTGCCCAGCCTCTTAATTTAAGGCAGTTACATAAATGACATTATCCTCTTTTTTCTAGTTCATAACATGTTAATCTGTAAAAAATCACACTAAACAGAAGATTAACAAAGATAAAAATAGTAAGTTCTAATAGTGAAAAATCTTCTAAAGCTCTACTTCTCAATGCTATCATAGGTTGAGAATATGGGTAAAATTTATTTAAGTTTTCATTCAAAAACAATAAGACGAACCCGCCCATAGCGCCTAAAGCTGAAATGCCAATTGATTGACCAAAACTTCTAGTTTTAGCATAGGCAAACGCTTGTATGCATAAAATTGATAAAGAGCTCAAAATAGATAAAAGTGTCCATTTTAAAGTTAATAGGGCAAAAGAAGAGAGTTCAACATTAGCTACTTTTAAAGCTACAATATAAACAATTAGTACGAGAAATTGAATTGGAATGACTAATGCAGTAACGGTAAATAGCTTGCTTATCAGTAACTTTTTGATAGATACTGCATTTGAACATAACATTTCCAAATTTTTTCTTTCAAACTCTTGAATTAAAGATATTGCTATAAAAATTGCGAGCATTGGAGGATAAAGCATTTGAGTATAATAGAAAGTTAATTGTCCCCACATCACTTTATCCTGTGTACCATCAATTAAAACTGATTGATTAGCAAAATAGATACCTAAGCCAATAAAACTTGATAGTGCTACAAAAACAACACCGATTATTAAAAGCTGAATTTTATTCAGCTTTTTCCATTCAGCTGAAATATAATGTCTCATTTTCTTTGTCTCTCTTTCTTCAAAAATATACTTCTTACAATAAGATATAACAGTAAACAATAAATTAGATATATTAAAAGTCTAAAGTATATTGATTGGTCAAATTTATAAAGATAGCTTGAACTATTTATTAGGGTAAATTTGTAAAGAGATAAATAAGCACAGCCAACCCATGGTATAGCGAATGTCCACAATATTGTGGATTTGGATGCTAATATTAAACCTATAAATCCACCTATAAAACCTGATGATAACAATAAGCCTTGTTTATCAGTAAACATTGCGAAAGTTAAATAAAAGCAAATGAGACTGAAACTTGACAAGAGTTGTCCTAAAATTTGAAGAATAGTAATTGTTGAAGGGACACTTACTCCGTTAACCATTGCAAATACATTCGTTGCTACTGTTTCTAAAATAGCTAATATCAAAAAGAAAACAGTTGATAAAATTAATTTACTGTAAAAAATTTGAGTTAATGTAGTTCCGTTTGCTTCCTGTAGCTTAAAAGTCTGTCCTTCAAGTTCATTAGAAACTATACGACTAGTGAAAATACTAATAGCTATAGGAAGAAAAAAGCTATTCATTGTTTGATTATTAAATAGTACACTAACTCCGTCATAACTTACTGAATTGATTTCACTACCAATACTAACTGTATTCCACAAAAAACCAATTAACATGAGAACTATCGTAATAATAAACGATTTTGTCCGACGACTTTTTAATAATTCTATTTGCAGTGCATTAATCATTTTATAACTCCTTAGTTAATTCTAAAAATATATCTTCGAGATTTTCTTTTCTATGTTCTACACGAAAAATTGGAAAGTCTAGTTCAACCAAGGAACGGACTATACTAGCGATTTGCTCGTTATCAGTATTCCAGATTTTAATAAGTTTTGCGGTATATTCTACTTTTCTATTACCAAAAAGAGGTTTTAATTTTTCAATGTCAAATTTTCCTTCAATTTCTACCCAATTATTTGCATTTATTTTTTCAATTTCTCCCTCATATACTAATCTCCCATGGTTTATAATTCCAACTCTATCAGCAATCTGCTCAATTTCGGATAAAATATGGCTAGAGATAAAAATTGTTAGTCCTTCCTCTTTAGCCAAACGAATAATCAACTTACGTATCTCATGAATACCGGACGGATCTAATCCATTTGTCGGTTCATCCAATAATAATATCTGAGGTTCTTTTACTAAAGCAAATGCTAGGGCTAAACGCTGTTTCATACCCAAAGAGTAGGCTTTTACTAATTTTTTTCTATTTTTTTCTTCTGATAACCCCACAAGTTCAAGTGTTTTTAAAATATTTTCTTCTTTAAAACCTAACATTTTTTGAAAAACTAATAGATTTTCATAACCTGTTAAATTTGGATAGTATGAAGGTTCTTCAATCATTGATCCTATATATTTTAGGTAATCGTTTGATTTGTTAATGGGAGCGTTCATTACTTCAATTGAACCAGAAGTAGGTTCAATTAATGATAGAATCATCTTCATTGTCGTAGTTTTTCCTGCACCATTAGGACCAAGGAAACCATAAATTTCCCCTTTTCTAACTGTAAGTCTTTCTAAATCGACTGATGCTACTCCTTTAAAACTTTTCTTCAATTTCTTTAGTTTTATTACTTCTGTCATTGTATAATCCATACCTTTCGTTTTAAATTTTTGTTAATGCCAACACTAAAGTACTAGACACTTTTATTACAAATAAATTTCTTGTAGTCCAAGTTATTCTTTTTTAAATCCTCGTGAGTTGATTTGATGACCTCACCTGTTTCATCATTTATAAAGATAACACTACCAACATAGTTCACAATATCCAAGTGATGACTTACAATTAACATTGTTTGCTCCTTATAGAAATCTCCCAATAAAACATTTTCATAAATCTTATCTTTACTCACTTCGTCCAAATTACTAAAAGCTTCATCCCAAAAAATAATTTTTTCACCTTTCAATAGTGATTTGGCAATTAGTAATTTCTGGATTTGTCCTCCTGAAAGATTCTTTCCCTGTTTTAACAATTTCGATTGTAATCTATTTGGAAGTTTAGCAATGACCTCATCTGCTGTGGTATCAACAAGTATTCTGGATAGCTTAGTTAAATCAGGAGAGTCATATTCAAAGTTTTCTAATACACTTCCCTTTTTCAATGTCATATTTTGCAAGACAACTCCCATATAGTTTTCTAGATGTTCATTGTTATATGTGATCTTACCAGAATATCTTAGCATGCCAGTTAATAATAATAGTAGCGTAGATTTACCACTACCTGATTTACCTACAATAGCTATCTTTTCGCCTTGGCTAATTTTTAAATTAACTGGTTTATATAGCGATTCATTTCCGTAACCGAAGTTTAAATCTTCAGTCTGAATTATATAGTTTGAATCTAAGTCAAAATTAACATTTATTGGTGAATTTTCTTTTAGTATATCCCCCTGCTTTTCGGCATATACAGCTAATCGTGCTATTTCAAAAATTGAAGTTTTCACCTGTTCAATAGATGAGATCAATAATGATATACTTGTTTGATATAATACTAAATCTGCTATTGAAACATTAAAAAATTTATTATAATAAATCACTGCTAAAATAATAACTGATAAACTAAAATAGCTAAATATACTTCCAAAAAGTTGAACAAAATTTTCAACTTTTAAAATTTGGGAATATTTGCTTGTCAAACGATCATTATTTTTTATCCATCTCTCTTCCGTTCCTCTCTCATTTCTCATTACTTTAATGTAATCTATATCTTCTAAATCAGATTGAAAATCTGAGTTAAAATCAATTAAGTATTGTAGGTAGGATTGATTATATTCGTTCTGTTTATGATATAAAACAGATGATATTAAAGAATATACTACAATCATAGAAACCAAAATAATAGTTAGTCTAAAAGATATTATGGCCAAATATATAAAAATTACAAATGATGAAACTAGACTTACTATTGAAGGGATTAATTTTGATGCTACACTATCTCTCAATGTCGTTCTAAAACTGATTTTTTCAGAAATACTTCCATTGGTATGATTTCTAAAATATAATAATGGTTTATTTAGTAATCTCTTAAGTAAGATAGTTGTATAAGATTTATCAAAATTACTATTATATTTTTCTAGCGCAAAATTCTTAATATAATATCCAACAACTTGTAGTAACATAATAGTAAACAATAAGAGAAGGCTTGATATAAATTTTAAATCTCCAACCATCATATTTCTTATCACAATCGAAAATAGTAAAACACTAATTTCAATCAAAAGTAACGAAATCAAAAAAGAGAAACTTGTTCTTATATCAAGTGTGTTTTTAAAATATTTTAAAAATAGCGTCTTCACTTTTTGACGATGAAAATCAACAGTTGGGAATACGGTAATAATCGTTCCAGAATAGTGCTCTAAAAATTCCTCCTTACTAAATTTAATTCTTCCTATTGCGGGATCCACAATTTTTATATAATTTTTGGTTATTTTTTCTAGGATGACAAAATGATCATTATTCCAATGAACAATCATCCTGTTATTGCCTCTAGCACGTATCAGACTTACAACTTCGTCAAAGTTAGCTTTATACGCCTTAATATCCACATTAAATTTTTTATTTAGAGTTCGTAAATAGGAAACACTCAAACCATCAGCTGGAAGTGAATCTCTTTGATAAACCTCATATAAAGGTACTTTGTATCCTAAATCATTCAATAGCATTGTATAACAGGCTAGTAAACAGTCCTCTTCATTATTTTGTAGAATTACTTTCATTATTCTTCCTCATTTATTAAAAGACCGGAGTTAAAATTTCAAGTGAAGAATCACTTTTTAAATATTTTGCTACTGAGTAAACTATTCCTGCAAGTCCCGTCATTAAACCATATGAATCGAAATTAGTATTAAAACTGCACATCCAACCATGCTTAGTTCCAAATGAAAGCATTTTTCTATACTCAGAATTAATGATTTCTTCTAATTCCGAGCTATTTTCACCCCCATACAAATTATTATAATAAGTTAATGCTAAAAGGTTTCCACTGACTCCGTGACATAAAGTAAAATTATTCATATCAAATCCTATTGAGAGAATTTGCCTTATGGCGTGCTGAATATCATCTACAAGTAAGGATTCTTCTTGTATACTTAAAATGTTAAATTCCTGATTTAACTTTAACTGAGCTAACCTAGATATTAACACTCCTGTTGCCCCATGACACCATTGAGTATTTGAACCTGAAAACCTCTTATCCACCCATCCTTGGTCTAACTTTTGCTTATCATCAAATTTTTTAGCGTCCTCATACATTTTCTTAGCATCTATACTGTTGAGTTTTCCTGCTAAATATAATAATGATATTTCAATACCTGCATTTCCATGTGCTAAGCTAACATTATTACTTTCTTCTTTTCCCCAATAAATGTAGTTATTGTTACTGCCATCTTGTTTAAGTTCTTTGAAGCGTTTTATCATAGCTTGAAGAAATTCTTCTGAGTATTCGTCATCTTCGCAAGCCAATATTGAACTCGAAAATCCAGTTAAAAAATCCGCTGGAGTATTGCTCAAAGCTTGTTTAATCAAAGTAACTTTATTATTTAATATTTTTTGTGGAATTTCTTGTTTTGTAATTTGAGATATTCGTACTAAGGTTGATAGTATCCCTAATTTTCCAACATAGTATGTCATATCTAAAACATTAGAATACACATTTACAAGTGTCTTAAACAAATAGCACAAACATCTATAAACTTTTCTTTTTCTATTTTCATCTAACAAAGAATAACATTCTATCAAACTTAATGCTATCCCCGAGATACCATCATAGATTGAATTATCCATTGGAACCAATTCAAAATTGTTATGATCATTAACTTTTAAAGTCATCCAATTAATACTTTCATCATCTGGATCTAGGTACATTTTAGTAAGTATCTCATCTACAAGATTATTCAAAGCAGCAATAAATATATTCTCTTCATTTCTAAAATCATCATATTTTCTATACAGTTCTTGCATTTCTGTACTCTCAGAATCACTATCAGCTTGAAGTGAGAATCTTATTAATTCAACTTGTTCAGATACCTTATCTTCAGTTAGTTTGTTAAGCTTCTCTGTAACAGAATACAAGGGAGTTTTCCTTATTTTCCAAACGTCCGAATGTCCATCGGTAACTATTGTAGAATTAGCTTCAATATAGAAAGATGGTATATCCATACTGAGTAATTGTCTAACTTCTGATTCACACAATTTACTACTATCATAGTGACTAAGCTTCTCTGACATTTTTTCAAAAAGTAAATCTTGTTTTTGGGAATATACTGGAGAAATAAGTAATTGACTAACCAAGTCATATTCATGAGTATTTCTAAACAATATCCGTGTCCTTAAATTTGAATATTGCTGATATACTTCCAAAATTTCTTCCTTATGGTTTAGAAAGAAATTACTCATCAACTTGAAACCTTCTATTATATCATTTACATAATTCGTAGCTACTAAATACTCTTTCTGTCCTAGATGTTCAAAGAACGGTAGATGTGATTGATGGTGTGTAGCCTGCACAACTTTTTCAATTCTGATGTCATCTCTGTTGTTATTAATAACTGTTTTAAATTCATTAACTAATGTTCCTCCAAGAATTCCGCTTAAGTCTCCTCCAAATATTTTTTCTGCTTCAGAGATAGGAAGTAAACCAGACGAAAGTACCGAGGAGCGACTTCTTTGAGTAATCTCTTTTGTCGCTAAGTTATCTGCTATTATTTCAAATGGTGATGTACTAAATAGAGTTTCTACATCAACTAAAATTGGTGATGCCCCAGAAGAAATAATATTTTCAAAATGTAAATCTGAAATATTAAAAATATACGCATAAAATAATAGGAAACCCATATTCGTATAATATTCCTTGGCTTCATTAGCATTATTTAATTTTTGATTATTTATATATTGTTCCCAAAAATATCCATCTCTATCTAAAATGTTGGGAATAAAACGAATCTCTTTGTTAAAGAATCTACTTACCATTAAATCTATCTTATGGAGGAATCTACTTGGCATAGAACTTTTCCTTTTATATATTATCTTTTGATTATTATAGGTAATAATACATACTCCCATTCCGTCGTGTATATCACCAGTAACTTCAATTTCAAGATTATCCAAATCAGGTGTAAATTCATCAGAATCTAAAAAATTATTATCACACAAAAAATGAAAATCTTTTACAAAAACAGATTTCACTAGCTTGTGCAAGTCTAAGTATTTTTTCACTCTCATTTCGATCCTATCATTAATTTCTGGAAATCTTACTTCAATTTCTTTAAAAATTTCACCATTGCCACATAGTTCTTGATTAAAATAATCATAGCGCTCCTCAGGAGTGTCACCTTTTAGTTCGCCATTTACTCTTTTTTCGTTAATTAAGTAAATCAATGTCGGTCTGTAGTAATCCAATATAATTTTTTCTAACACTTTTTTATTATTTAAATTTTCCAATGATTTATAATTAAATTTCTGTTCAATTATAAGTAGAGGAAACTTATCAAATTGTTCATATAGTTGGTTCTGTCTCATAAATCTAATATCCATTCCTTGTATAATATCAATCTTATCGCCAAAAAACAAAAGTTTGAGATATCTTTATCTCAAACTTTAAAGTCTATTAAGTTAATTAACGCAACTTAATATGTAGCAGATAAAAATACTTGAATACTTAAGTAAAAAATTTCTATTTAATGATTAACAACATTTTAGTTTTTTAGTCCAAGTTGCTAAGTTACATTCGTGAGTAAGAGTAAGCACTACTCCGTTTCCAGCACCAATAATTTGGTCGAGTTCCTCCATACTTACTTCTTGTAGTGCATTTACTGCTGCGATTTCTGCGATACTTTGATTATTTGTTGATTTCATAGCTATTTCTCCTCGTAAAGTAAATCAATATCAAGCATCTTTATCTTGTTACAGTTACATTTTATAAGTACAAGATAAAGAAATATTAAAATTCACCTTAAGAAATCCTAAAGATTTTAGTGAACTTACTTTTTACTTAAAATTTTTGATATACTATAAATATGGATATGGATATGGAAAATTCAAATTATTTTACTAGGAGAGCTTATGGATATAGAAACGCCTTTTTTAACTAGAAAAATATTGGTTGTTGATGATGATATTGCGTTAAACAATTCAATAAGGGAGATACTATCAGTTTCTGGTTTCAAAAAATATATAGTGCATACAGCATCAGTGAAGGAATAGAGTCTTTTATTAATAATTCTATTGATTTGATTATATTAGATGTCATGCTTCCAGATGGGAAAGGTTATTTACTATCAAAATACGTAAGAAAAAATTCTGATATTCCAATTCTTTTTCTAACTGCAAAAAATGAACCTGAAGATGAAATTCAAGGGTTACAATCTGGAGGAGATGATTTCGTAACTAAGCCTTTCCTTCCTAAAATTCTCATTTATCGCATAATTTCTCTTCTCCGTCGGTCGTACAAAGAAGACAGTAACATTATTAAATTAGATAATTGCATTATTAATTTAGGAAATGCCATTGTTGAAAAAAATAATGAAAAACTTTCTTTAACCCCAATAGAAATTCAAATCGTTCGGAAATTATATGATAATAAAAACTATATTGTATCTACAGAGGCGATTTGTGATACCGTATGGGGCATTGATAGTTTTGGATATGAAAAGTCTTTAATGGTCCATATCAGAAATATCAGAGAAAAAATCGAACTTAACCCTTCAAAGCCACAATACTTAATTACTGTTAAAGGACTCGGCTATAAACTAATGGTATAGGAGTTTGTACATGTTTAAACTACGTGTAATAACACAATTTATTAGACGTTTTATTGTTTCGATCATAGTCATGTCCATAATAAACGTTTTTATTCTAGGATTTTTTGTTTTTAGTCAAGCCAATCAAACTAATGTGATGGACACAGTGAATAATCTAGTCAAACAACTTGATATCAGTTCTAATTCTGCCAAATTATCTAACTTTGGGAAAAAATTAGCTAATTCTAAAGAGGTATGGATTATGATTTTAGATTCTGATAGTGGCGAGGAAATCTATGAATATAAAAAGCCAAGTGAAGTCCCGACACAATATAACCTAGCTGACGTCGCTAAGTTTACACGTTATTATTTAAATGATTACCCCGTATTCGTACAAATTGTTAATAATAAGATCCTTGTTTTTGGATTTTCAAAAGATAGAGTTTTTAGATTTCCTTTCGATTATTATGAAAAATCCGATCTTCACAGCTTATTTATTTTAGCTTTTTTTCTACTTGGAATAAATTGTCTGTATCTATTAATTATTTATACCTATAGTACTAGATTAGTCCAACGTAAGATTTCTCCTTTAGTTTTAGCAATTAAAAAATTACCAGAAGGGCTAAGTGGTTCTGTTTCAACTCAAGATGAGCTAAAACAATTAACGGAAGCTATAAATATTGCTGACAAAAAACTAAAAGGAGGTGAACTTTTTAAAGAAAATTGGATTTCTGGTATCGCACATGATATAAAAACGCCTCTTTCTGTCATTATTTCAAATGCTTCTCTTATTAGCTCTGATACAGTGGATAAAAATCAATTAAGACGTTTACGTTCCATACTTAATGAGAGTTATTATATTCAAAATACTGTAAATGACTTAAATATTTTTGCCAGATTAACTAATAGCCAGTTCACTCTGAAATTAGACTCAGTCAAAATAATTCCATTCTTCAAGGAGATCATTATACAAATAATAAATCAAGAAGTCTGGGAAAATATAAATTTTTCATTTGAATTTAATGATGAACTTCAAAATAGTAAAATCTCAATTGAAAAAAACTTAATTTCACGTGTAGTTCATAATATTATCTATAACTCTATTCTCCATAATCCTGAGGGCTGTAATGTGAATATTAGTCTACACAGAGATAAAGAATTTTTAATAATTACAATTGAGGATGATGGCATCGGCATAGCGAATGATAAACTATTATCAATTCATGATAGTAATAAAATCATTGAAGAATTTGACATCTCAGGAATTAGACGACACGGTATGGGATTAAAAATCTCAAAACAAATTATTGAAGTTCATGAGGGAACTTTTAAAGTGGAAAGTAAAGAGAATCAATTCTTTAAGGTTATTATTAATTTACCTCTAGAACATGAGGTATAATTATTAGTAGCCATGGCAGATAGAGAACCACTCTATTTTATAGCTAATAATTTTCGCTCCTATCACGGCGTATCTCACTAAATTGATCGACAAATAAAGTCCCACCTAGAATTATTCAATTGTCAATGAACAAACTAGGAGGGACTATTTCTATATTTTATGCGATTGGGATCTTCAGTAAGATCTAATAGGTAATCTGTACTAACATCATAAAGGGTTGAGAGTTTTATAAGAAAATCAATGGGGATCTGTCGCCTACCAGCTTCAAACTTAGAGTAGGCCGACTGACTGCAAGATAAAAAGTTAGCAAGATATTCTTGTGTATAATCATGATCTTCTCTCGAATCCCTGATACGCCTATACATTCATTCACTCCTAAGAGAATTATCATTAAGTTTTGAACGAATCTTAGATTTTATGCCAAATTGGCATAAAAAACTTATTAAAGTATGACATAGATAGGATGAGTTTTCATACAATAAATCGGTTTATTACAAAGTATCTCTGATTGTAAAAATACAGAGATACTCAAATTTTTGATTGAAATTTCCTTATTCTGACATAAACAATGGATATATTTTTAAAACATTATTCGTTTTTCTTCAAAGCTGCCACTGTTAATTTATAGAAAAGTAAACTATATAGACTATTAACAACTAGAAAAATCGTCAAATCTATTAAGGACATATCTGTTAAAGAACGACTGCGTAGGGCAATCATTGGTTGAGAATAAAGGAAAAACTTTGTAAGATTCTCGTTAATAAAAATCAGCACAAAGTTTAACATGCTACCAATTGTTGCAATCCCAACACCTTTGCTAAAATTACGAGTCTTCACGGTCACGAAGGATTGAAGTGTCACTACCGGAAAAGAGGCCACTACTGATAACAGCAACCATTTAATATGAACTGCTAAACTAAGGTCAAACGAAATCCTGTCAACTTTGGCAGCTACAACAAAAATAAGTAGTAAAAAAAGTTGGACGGAAAGAATCAGAAAGAAGCCACTTAATAGTTTTCCAAAGTACAATTTATCCATTGAAACTTGATTAGCTTTTAACATCTCAATGTTTTTTCTCTCAAATTCTGGCATCAGTAACTGTCCCGCAATAATGGCTAACATAGGAGGATAGAGAAGTGTACTGTTATAAAATGTTAATTGTCCCCATAAAACAAGGGATTGTGTCTTATCAATTAAGACAGCCCTATTAGCAAAATAAATTCCTAAACCGATAAAGCTAGAAAAAAACAAAAATGCCATTCCAATCATGAACAATTGTAATTTGCGAGTCTTTTTCCACTCAGCAAAAACATAAGGTCTCATTTCAACTTCCTCTCTTTCTCAAAATAACATTAGCTAAACCGTATAACATCAAACAATAAATCATAAAGAATACTAGTTTCCAAGACAACTGTTGATCCAAGAGGTAGGTAAATGCCCCATCCCCAAGAAAGTGGTACTTATAAGGTGCTAAACTGCCTGCTCCTGTTAACGGATTAAGCAAACTAGCAAAACCATAACTTCTTGGATTTAAGATGATTCCTAAAAAACCTCCTAACAATCCTAAAGCCAGTAATACGCCTTGTTTTTCTAGAACCATTGCTAACGTTAAATAGATAGAAACTAGAGCGAAAATGGATAGTAATTGTCCTAAAAATTGAACTCCTACAATGTCCATAGGAATTGAGATACCAGATTGTTTTCCAAAGCAACAGATACCTACAATTTCTGCAATAGACATGACAAAGAAGAAGACCATTGTAAATAAAAATTTATCTCTAAAAATAGTCATCAAACCTAAGCCATTTGTAGCTTGTAATTTAAAGGTCTGTCCTTCACGTTCATTACTCACAATTCGAGTTACAAATACAGAAACGGCAATCGGAAGCATGAGAAGGTTCGCATTCTGATTACTAAATAAAGTTCCTACATTTTTTAACTCTGGATGCGAAAAAGCAGACATAAGCATTGCAATATTCCACAATGTCGCTACAATCATCAAAAGAGCAACAATTGAAAAAGATTTTGTTCGTCTACTTTTTAACCATTCAATGTACACACCTTTCATCTTATACCTCCTTTGTTAGTTCCAGAAAAATATTTTCTAATGTCTCACTCTCTCTAGTAACACGAAAAATTCTAAAGCCAAGGTCTGTTATATAGGTGATAATATCCGCAAGACGATCGTTACTCATATCGTCTAATTTAACCTCACTCGCCGATGCTTCTCGTACTCTGACTGAACCGAAATCAACTAAGTGTTGAACAATATTATTTTGCGAAAAATCTCCACCAATCTCAATCCAAGTATTTGATTTGATTGCTCGAATCTCTCCTTCATAAACTAAGCAACCATGATTAATAATGCCAACCCGATCAGCAATTTGCTCCACCTCTGACAAAATGTGACTGGAGATAAAGACTGTTAAGCCTTCTTCTTTTGCTAATTTAACAATCAACTCACGAATTTCATGAATTCCTGCTGGATCAAGGCCATTAGTCGGTTCATCTAATAATAAGATTTGGGGCTTTTTAACTAAAGCAAAAGCTAAGGCTAAACGTTGCTTCATCCCTAGGGAATAGGTTTTTACTAATTTCTTACGATTTTTATCCTCCGCCAATCCAACTAATTTCAAAGTTGGCCAAATATTATCCTCATCAAAACCTACCATTTTTTGAAATACTAATAAGTTTTCATATCCCGTTAAATTTGGATAATAAGATGGTTCCTCAATCATCGATCCAATTTGATTTAAGTAATCATTATTCTCTTTGATATTTTGACCATTGACTAAAATCTCTCCTAAAGTAGGCTCCACTAAGGATAAGATCATTTTCATCGTAGTTGTTTTCCCTGCCCCGTTTGGACCTAAGAAACCATAGATTTCCCCTTCTCTGACTGTCAGTTTCTTAAGATCCACTGTAGTAGTATCTTTATAGACCTTCTTAAGATTTTTCAATTCAATAATATTATTCATCTCATTAATTTCCTTGTAATCCTTTTAGCTAGGATTACTCCTTTCTTTACAATGTAATTCTACTTTATCATCTTAAAGATAACATTAAGATAGATCAAGATATTTTCTATACTTTTGAATTAATAAAGTTGAAGTAACTTTCATTGGTTTTTATTAGATTACTATGAGTATCTTTATAGACTTTACCTGTCTCATCGTCTATATAGATAATGTAATCAACATATTCAACAATATCTAGGTGATGACTAACCATCAGCATAGTCTTTTTTGAATAATTACTATTTTTTAGAATATTGGTGTAAATTTTATTTTTACTTTGTTCATCAAGGTTACTGAATGCTTCATCCCAAAAAATGATACCTTCATTTTTAAGTAACGATCTAGCTATTAATAGTTTCTGAATTTGTCCCCCCGATAAATTTTTCCCTTGTTTTAATAATTTTGAATGAATTTTATTTGGCAATTGGTTAATAACTTCATCTGCCGAGGTATCTTTTAATACTTGAAATAGGGGTGTTAAATCATCTGAATCCCACTCCAAATTTTCTAATACACTTCCCTTTCTTAAGGTCATATTCTGAAGAACAACACTCAAACATTCTTCAAAATTTTCGATACCATATTTTAATGAGCCATTATAACGTAACATACCTGCTAATAACAGTAATAACGTTGATTTCCCACTACCTGATTTCCCTACGATAGCAACTTTTTCTCCTTTACCAATTGTTAAATCAATATCATTATAAATCGGCTTCATGCCATAAGAAAAATTCAACTTTTCAGCTTTTATCAAATACTCGTCTGAACTCGAGCTTTGTACTAAAATTGGTTTACTGTCTTTTAATAAATCACTTTGTTTTTCTTCATAGACACCTAACCTTATAGCTTCAAAAACAGCCCCCTTAACTTGCTCAATAGCTGATACTAATAACGAAATATTAGTCTGATAAACTAATAGGTCTGAAATGGAAACATGTATATAATTTTCATAGTAAACTGCTACTATGATGATTACCGAGAGACTAATATAATTAAAAATCGTACCAATCAGCTGTGTAAGATTTTCAAGTTTCAAAATCTGTGAATACTTTTCAGTAACTTTTTTATTAATATCCATCCATGAACTAAAGGTCAAACCTTCCCGCCTCATAATTTTGATATAGTCAATATCGTCTAAATCCATTTGCAATTCCGAATTAAAATCAATTAGATACTGCAAATAGGTTTGATTATATTCATTTTGTTTGCGATAAAGAAATATTGAAATAATACTATACACTGAAATCATCGTAACTAGAATCACTGTTAATTTGACTGAAATAGTCATCAGATATATAAAAATAACAATTGCTGAAATAAAACTAACACATGACGGAATAATTTTTAAAGTAACATTATCCCTTAAGGTAGATTTGAAATTAATCTTTTCTGAAATTCCACCGCTTAAATGATTTCTAAAATATAAAAGTGGCTTTTTCAATAATTTTTCAAAAAGTATTCTGCTATAATTATTATCAAAATCTAAATTATATTCATCCAGTGCATTATTTTTAATAAAATATCCAAATAGTTGGAATAAAACTACACCAGCTAGAAGAATGATACTGGCCCAAAATTTAAATTTTTCCGCTAACATATATCTTAATACTACCGAAAATATTAAAACGCTGATCTGGATTAACACTAATGAAACTAAAAATAAAATAATTGTTTTTGTTTTCAAAGTTTGTATAAAATATTTCCAAAAAATTTGGTTATATTTTTGCTTTTGAAAATTCTTACTTTTACTTATCAACACTATTGTTTTAGAGTAGTGTTTTATAAATTCTTCATAACTATATTTTACTCGACCAATTGCTGGATCTACTATCATAACTTGGGTTGCAGTAATCTTTTCTAAAACAACAAAATGATCATTATTCCAGTGGAGAATCATCCTTTGTTTCTGTTCCTTATAGATTTTACATATATCCTCATATGTAGCATGGTATGCATTCAAGGTTACTCCAAACCTCTCGTTAAGAGATAGTAAGTACGATACATTCAGACCATCCGCTGGTAGGGTATCTTTATTATATACCTCATATAAAGGGACTTTGTGCCCCAGATCATTTAATAGCATTGTATAACATGCTAATAAGCAATCCTCCTCGTTATTTTGCAAAACAATCTTCATGTATAAAGTTTCCTTCCTATCGCTGATTATAGGGTAGGGATTAGAAGGTCTAGAGAATTATCTCTTTTTAGATACTTGGCTGTAGAATATAATATCCCTGACAAACCATTCATAATCCCATAAACATTATATTTAGTATTAAAACTGCACATCCACCCATTTTCTAAACCAAATGAATGCAACTTCCTATACTCAATTTCCAAAATTTTTTCCAACTCTTGTGCTTCGTGTCCTTTAAGATATGAACGATAATAGTTAAGTGCTAACAAATTTCCACTAGTTCCATGACAAATAGAAAAATTTGTCATATTGAATCCAACTTCAATTATTTGAGATGCTGCATGTCTAATATCAGCTTCTAACTCTTTTCTTCTAGCACTAGGAATTAGCTGAAATTTTTTATCCAATTCTAGTTGAGCTAATCTTGCAACAAGAACTCCTGTTGAGCCATGACACCAATTAGCACTGGTTGAATTATTTCTTTTATCTATCCAACCTTGAGATATTTTTTGGCGATTATCAAAGTTATTCGCTTGAAATAACATCTCTAGGGCTTTAGAATTATCCAAAATTCCAGCAATATAGTGTAATGCCAATTCTATTCCTAGATTTCCATGTGCTAAACTAACATTATTTGATTCCAAATTATCCCAAGCAATATAATTCTCATAATTAATCTTTAAATCAATTAATTTATCTAAGGCTTGTCGAAGATTTTTAATTGACAAATCACTTCTATACAGAGCAACAATCTCATTAGGAAAACTTGAAAGAAAATCTGCACTCGAAACATTCAAATCTAAACTGTAATCCTTATTTCTATCTAAAATAGACTTTGAGATTTTTTGTCCCGTAATCAACTGTATTCTTTTCAATGCAGAAAGAATACCTAATTTTCCAACGTAGTACGATTGATTTTGCACACTATCGTAAGAGTTTGAGAGAGTTAGAAAAATTCTATGTATACAATTATAAATTTTCTCCTGTCTTTCACTATTCACTAAATCGTAGACTTCACATAATGCAATTGATAATCCAGAAATTCCCTCATAAATAGATAGATCCATAGGTTCAAGTTCAAATGCATCATAATCTGTAACTTTAAGCGTTAACCAATTTGTACTTCCATCTAATTTAGAGCATTTCTCATTATTCAAAATGGTATCAACTAGCGTATTGATACCAGCAAACAAAACCTCTTTATCTGAATTTAAATTATTAAATTTTTTGTACGATTCTTGAAGCTCGGTACTATACAAAGCATTTGGTGTTTTAATAGAAAATTCAATTAAATCGACTTGTTCCTTCATTATGCTCAAGTCAAATCTTTCCAATTTTTTTAGTGCCTCGGTTAAAGCAGATTCTTTTAATTTCCATACTATAGTCTCATTATCTTTAATGTCGACATCACTAATACAAGAATAAAAATATGGAATATTCATATTAAGTAATTGTTTTTCTTCAGATTCACATAAATTCAAACTTTCAAAATTTGATAATTTATCAGACATCTTTTCAAATAAAACATTTGACTGATTACAATAAATTGGTGAAGTCAACAATTGACGGACTAAACTGTAATCTCTAGTATTTCTAAATAAAACTCTTGTTTTTAAATCATTAAAACTTAAATAAAGTTGTTTTAGAAATTCTTTATTATCAATAATAAAATGACTTAACTCTAGGTAGCCCATTTTTATGGAATCAATGTAATCTTCAGCATTTAAATAATTCCTTAAACCCGTTTGTCCTACTTGATAAGGTAAGTGAGCTTGATTTTCTGTTTTATATTTTTGTTTTTCAACATGTACATCATCTCTATTCTGGTTTATCAGCACTCTTGCTTCACCAATAAGAGTACCCCCTAAAACTCCACTAGTATCTCCTCCAAAAATTTTGTCGGCTTCAGACACAGGTAATAATCCTGTAGATAGTACTGAATTTCTGCTATCCCGAATTATCTCTAAAGTAGCATTATTATCCGCTACTGTTTCATACGGACTTACAGAGAATACTGTCTCAGCATCTACTAGGATAGGCTGAACATTATGTGAAATAAGATTTTCGAAATGCAAGTCAGAAATATTTAAAATGTAAGCATATGCTACAAGATAACCCATTCTTTTATAAAACTCTTTCGCTTCATCAATCGAACAAACTGGCTTACTGTCTATAAAAGTTTCCCAAAAGTAACCTTCCCTATCTAAAAAGTCAGGTACAAACTGAATCTCTTTTTTTAAATACTTGCTAACTTGATTATCCAATTTTTTTAAAAGATGATTTGGTTTTGACGATTTTTTCTTATAAACTAATTTTTGTCCATCATAAGATAAAATACAAACACCACTTCCATTATGAATATCACCTGTTACTTTAATATCAAGATTGTTTAAATCAGGATTTTCATCATCTGAGCAAATAAATTTTATTTTTTTCAATACTGAAAAGTCTATTGAAAAATGTTTTTTTACGCATTTAAGCAAATCAAGGTACTGCTCTATACTGATGATGACACGTTGACTAATAGTCGGAAATCTTTCCTCTATTTCTTCTAAAATATCACCATTTTTACATAATACATTATTAAAATAATCATATCGTAGCTCAGCTGTATCGCCAATTAACTTCCCTTCAATACGTTTTTCGTTAATCAAATAAATTAATGTAGAGCGATAATAGTCTGATATATTTTTCTCAACCTGTTTTAGTACCTTAACATCCTCATTAAGAACTTCAGGTATTTTCTTTTCAATAAAAACTTTAGGAAATTTATTAAACTGACTATATAATTGTTCTTGATGATTCATTGTCTTACCTTTCTAAAATTAACAACACGTAAAGATAGCTTGTAAGCTATTCCAACGACATTCAGCAGAAATAGTATTTACTCCATGACCGGCTCCGCCCAAAAGATTATCTATTTCTTCCATTTTTAGTTCTTGTAACGCTTCCAAAGCTTCTAGATGAATTTTATTATTTTTCATAGTCTATAACCTCATTAAATTTCATGTCGAGTCTGGCTCGAAAGTCTTTTTCTTTATAAATTGATTCTAAAATTGCAACATAAAGACAAGTTTAAGGCAAAGTAAAGTCAAGATAAATTTCTAATTTAATATATAGTCATAAATTATATGAACTACATAAATAAACAAAATTCATCATATAAAAAAAGAGGTTTCCCTCTTTTATATAACAATGTAGATACTTAGTTATCAAAAATTATGAGCAACATGTAGCAAGAAATGCCCAGGTATTAAGATGACACTCATGTGAGATAGTTTTAAACACACCGTTTTTCCCAGCTCCAATAATTTGATCAAGCTCTTCAAGACTTACTTCTTTAATTGATTCGATAACTGCATCTTTTTTCATATTTATAATTCATTCCTTTCGTTTCACTCAAGGCACAACACTGAATAAAAAAGTGCTGCGCTCAAAATTAGGGTAAACAATATCTTATTCAATTTTTACTCTTTTTCAAACTTTTCCTCTTTCTAATATTTAAGAATAATCTACTAAGTTATCTCTAGCACATGACTATTCAAAGCTATTGATAATCCGTTCTTATTTTGAGACTAAGTATCTTTGTTACAAGTAAATTTTACGAAGACTAGGTTAAGACAGAGTAAAGAAATCTTAAAATTATTTTTAAGAATCAGACTGAAGACAAACCCTATTTCTGAGGTTTGTCTTTTTTCTGTATTTTGAAGTTTTTAACGTTGAATAAGCCTATTTTAGGAATTTTAGGCAAAATAAAAAGGCTATCCTGCCAGCCATTTTGCGAGTTTTTTAAGATTTAAGCACGCTAAAGTCAGTCCAACTTTTGCCTCCATTTTGGACTTGCCTCTTTCTCTGGTATAACGCAAATTATGATATTCTTTAGCTGTCCCAAATAAGCGTTCAATGGTTTCCTTGCGTTTTCGGTAACGGTCTTTCATCCCTCGATGATGTCGGATATCTTCACAAATCTCTAAGTCGGCTTTCCAAACATGACGGGTAACCACTTTTTGATGGGCTTGACTCGTCGTACACTGGCTTAGTAAAGGACAATTCTGACAATCTTCAGGTCGACTTTGGTACTCACGATACCCTTGACGGTTGGTAGTTCGGTAAGTCAACACCTGATTTTCAGGGCAAAGGTAACAGTCATAATAATCATCATAAATAAAATCCTTAGGACGTAACATACCCTTTTTACCATGAGGACGAGTATAAGGGAAAACAGGAATAACCTTTTGAGAGAGTAAATAATGAGCAATCGTTGGTGTTTTATAACCTGCATCTGCGATTAAGTAGGTTGGTTGAAAGGCTTTGAGTTGAGCAAAAAGAGCTGGAAAAGCTTGGCTATCATGAACATTTCCAGATTCTACGCTGTAGGCTAGCGCCCAACCATGCTTATCACAGGCAACTTGGGCATTATAGGCAAAAACTTGTTTA
>NZ_NETH01000121.1 GCF_003337175.1 Streptococcus gallolyticus | reverse complement strand
TGAGGTACTCTCACTGACTAACTCAGAGATACTTGCTGATTCTGATGTACTTGCACTTGCCGAGGCTGAAGTGCTGGCTGAATCTGAAGCACTTAACGAGTCAGAAACTGAGACCGAATCTGAAGTCGAAGTTGAATCACTTGCGGAAGCAGAACTTGAAGCGGACTCTGAACCACTCGTGCTGGTACTTTCTGAACTTGAGACTGATTCTGAAGAACTTACCGAGTCTGAAGTACTCATGCTTGCTGAGGTTGAGATTGACTCTGACTCGCTGGCACTTGCCGAAGCTGAAGCCGAAGTTGACTCACTTGTCGAAGTTGAATCACTTGTCGAGACAGAACTTGATTCTGAACTGCTTGCTGATTCCGAACTTGAGACTGATTCTAATGTGCTGGCACTTGCTGAAACTGACATACTTGCTGAATCAGAGACGCTTGTGCTTGCTGAGGTAGATGTGCTTGCTGACTCTGAACTACTTACTGAGTCAGAAGTACTCATACTTGCTGAGAGCGATTCTGAACTTGAGGCTGAATCTGAAGTGCTTGCACTTGCAGAGTCGGACGTACTTGTACTTTCTGAGTTAGATTCGCTAACGCTTGTTGAAGTCGAACTTAACTCTGAAGCACTCGTACTTGTACTGTCTGATTCTGAGGTTGAGGCACTCTCACTGACTGAATCGGAACTTGAGGCTGACTCTGAAGAACTTACTGAAGTTGAATCAGAGACACTTGTTGATACAGAACTTGATTCTGAACTGCTTGCTGACTCTGAAGTACTTACACTTGCAGAATCGGACGTACTTGTACTGTCTGATTCTGAGGTTGAGGTACTCTCACTGACTGACTCTGAGGTACTTGCTGAAGCCGAAGTTGACTCACTTGTCGAACTTGACTCTGAACTACTTGCTGAGGCTGAACTTGAAGCCGAAGCTGAAGCACTTGTACTTGCTGAGGTTGACTCAGAATCACTTGTCGAAGCGGAAGTTGAAGTACTCGTACTTGTGCTTGCAGAGTCGGACGTACTTGTACTTTCTGAGTTAGATT
>NZ_NETH01000120.1 GCF_003337175.1 Streptococcus gallolyticus | reverse complement strand
GATTAGCAGGATTACAATTGAGTCTGGAGCAAATCATACTAGCTTATAATTTGAGATATTTTGAAATTAACTAGCACCACGAGTAATAGCTATAAAATGCGTTTTAATGACCAAATTCAGCCCATAAAGCTTTTTATTAATAAAAGACTGTAAATGGTAAAAATGGCTATTTACGGCAAATAAAACACTTCTGATGATTAAAGTGCTCAAAAATCTTAAAAACAAATTTTCAGTCTAAGTTAGCTATTTCGTAAAAACTCTTTAGAGGTTTATAATCTAACGCTTTTGAGGACAGTTATTTATCCAATTTTCAATAAAGGTAACTTGCTCATGCTGGCTTTGTTGTTAATAATTTTAGGAGCTTTAACCAATCTTCTTACGATTTCACGATAGGAATGCTCTTCTTTGAGCCGGTATTAAATATTCCCCTTTTGGTGTGTAGTAATCAGAGTTCTTCTAATTATTTTTGTAGTGATTACAATTATGTTTCTCTAAGGTGTTTTTGATACACTCAAATGGCTAACTGCATTTTAGAACTTTCAAATAAAGAAAATTTATATTTTAATCAGAAAATTTTCTAAAAATAGTTGACAGTTTTTTCTAAGTTTAGTATACTAGATGAGCTGTCGCAAGAGAGCAGTTTTCAAGTTTACAGAAAAGCAAAAAAAGATCTTGACAAAGTAAGCTTGAGATGGTAGACTAATATAGCTGTTGTCCGAGAGGGCGGCGGCAATCGGATTGAAATAGAGTTGAAAAACTTAAAAAAGTAGTTGACAATCTATTTCAGATTTGATAGAATATAGAAGTTGTCTCTTGGGAGGCAAAGACCTTTGAAAACTGAACAAGACGAACCAAACGTGCGGGTTGAGAAATCGACCTGTTAAGAACGATAAATCTGTCAGTGACAGAATGAGAACACGATTAAACGAGAGTTTGATCCTGGCTCAGGACGAACGCTGGCGGCGTGCCTAATACATGCAAGTAGAACGCTTTTTACTTTAGCTTGCTAGAGTAGAAGGAGTTGCGAACGGGTGAGTAACGCGTA
>NZ_NETH01000012.1 GCF_003337175.1 Streptococcus gallolyticus | reverse complement strand
GGAGTAGGGGCACGAGAGAAGTTGGCGAAGGTGATGCGAGGGGAGCGCTTTGAGGGCAAGAAAGCTTTTCTAACCCAAATTGAGCCTTTCTTTAAGGATTTTAGGGAAAAATAGTAAATAGAATTTCAAAACATGAATATTTTTTTAAAAATGCCCAAAATAATTCGCTTTTTGGTGAATTTGTATCCGAATTAAATGGAATTTTTCTGAAAATTATGGTAAAATTGAACAAATATTATTTTGGAGGCTTCTCATGAAAGCAATTATTACTGTTGTTGGTAAGGATAAGACAGGTATTGTAGCAGGTGTTTCAGCAAAAATTGCTGAATTAGGTTTGAATATTGATGATATTTCACAAACCGTTTTGGATGATTTCTTTACGATGATGGCTGTTGTTTCATCTGATGAAAAGCAAGATTTTACTTATTTGCGTTCGGAATTCGAAGCTTATGGTGAAACGTTGACTGTTAAAATTAATATTCAAAGCGAAGCTATTTTTGATGCTATGTACAATATTTAAGGAGGAAAGACGTGGATATTAAACAAGTTACTGAAACTATTGCGATGATTGAGGAACAAAATTTTGATGTTCGTACCATTACAATGGGAATTTCTCTTCTTGATTGTATTGATCCAGATATTAATAAGGCTGCAGATAAGATTTATAAGAAAGTTGTCGGAAAAGCTGGTTCTTTGGTAGCAGTTGGAGATGAAATTGCGGCTGAATTAGGTATTCCAATTGTCAATAAACGTGTTTCCGTAACACCGATTTCTATTATTGGAGTGGCAACTGATGCGACTGACTACCTTCCGTTGGCTCATGCTTTGGATAAGGCTGCAAATGACATTGGTATTGACTTTATTGGTGGTTTTTCTGCCTTGGTTCAAAAGGGTTACCAAAAAGGTGATGAAATTCTTATCAACTCTATTCCTCGTGCGCTTGCTGAAACATCAAAAGTTTGCTCATCCGTTAATATTGGTTCTACAAAATCAGGGATTAATATGACAGCAGTTGCTGATATGGGACGCATTATTAAGGAAACGGCTGAATTGTCTGATTTGGGTGCAGCAAAATTAGTCGTGTTTGCAAATGCGGTTGAAGATAATCCATTTATGGCGGGTGCTTTTCATGGTGTTGGTGAAGCTGATGTTATCATCAATGTCGGTGTTTCTGGTCCTGGTGTTGTAAAACGTGCTCTTGAAAAAGTTCGCGGTGAAAGTTTTGACGTTGTTGCTGAAACGGTTAAGAAAACAGCTTTTAAGATTACACGTATTGGTCAATTGGTTGGTCAAATGGCGAGTGAACGTTTAGGGGTTAAATTTGGGATTGTTGACCTTTCTCTTGCCCCTACACCAGCGGTTGGTGATTCTGTGGCTCGTGTTCTTGAAGAAATGGGGCTTGAAACAGTTGGCACTCATGGAACAACTGCAGCGCTTGCGCTTTTAAATGACCAGGTTAAAAAAGGCGGTATCATGGCTTGTAACCAAGTTGGTGGTTTATCTGGTGCTTTTATTCCTGTATCTGAAGACGAAGGTATGATTGCTGCTGTTCAAAATGGCTCACTTAACTTGGAAAAACTTGAAGCAATGACAGCTATTTGTTCTGTTGGTTTGGATATGATTGCTATTCCTGAAGATACTCCTTACGAAACAATCGCTGCGATGATTGCTGATGAAGCAGCTATTGGTGTGATTAATCAAAAAACAACAGCTGTACGTATTATTCCAAAAGGTAAAGAAGGCGATATGATTGAATTTGGTGGTCTTCTTGGTACAGCGCCTGTAATGAGTGTTAATCATAATTCATCTGCTGATTTCATCAAACGTGGCGGTCAAATCCCTGCCCCTGTTCATAGCTTTAAAAACTAATTATTTTGTTCGATATTTACCTAGAATAAGCAAAGGTTGCTATCCTAGGTATTTTTTTGCTTAAATTTTAAAAAATGATTTCAGGTTATCAAAGCTGCGTGTCAACTGATGAAGCTTTTGAAAAATATGATATAATAAAAGAGTTGAGAGAGTATTACGTTAAGATGTTATGGTCGTACACTTCTATTTTATAGCAATCAGGTCTAGGAGGAATTTTTATGGTTGAAACAAAATTGTATATTGCTCGTCATGGAAAGACGATGTTTAATACAATTGGTCGTGCTCAAGGTTGGAGTGACAGTCCCTTGACTGTTGAGGGGGAACGTGGCATTCAAGAGCTTGGTTTAGGGTTGAAAGATGCAGGAATTGTTTTTAAAGAAGCGTTTTCGAGCGATAGTGGCCGTACTTTACAGACAATGGAAATCATCTTACGTGAATGTCAGCAGGAAAATATCCCTTATACTCGTGATAAACGTATTCGTGAGTGGTCTTTTGGTAGTCTAGATGGTGGCTATGATGGTGAACTCTTTAATGGTGTGTTGCCACGCGTATTTGATAAAGATATGACCAAGTTGACTTATCAAGAAATGGCAGAGGGTATTTATCAGGTTGATACCGCTGGTTGGGCTGAGACTTGGGAAGCTTTGAGTGGTCGTATTATAGAAGGATTTACTGCTATTGCTGAGAAAATCGAGGCTTTGGGTGGTGGAAATGCTATTGTTGTTAGCCACGGGATGACTATTGGAACGTTTTTGTGGTTAATTGACCATGCGACACCTAGAAGTTTGGGAATAACCAATGGTAGTGTTTCTGTGGTTAGTTTTGAAAACGGAAGATTTGCAATCGAGTCTATCGGCGATCTTAGTTATCGTCTGCGTGGTAGACAGCTATTAGAAGAAAGAAAATGAGAAAGAAGCGTAGTTTACCAACTCTTACCCTAGGGTTACTGGTTATTGTTATTTTTGTAGTCGGTATTTTTGTTTTTGTCCAAGGTGGCACATTGTCATTGAGTGGAAATGCTCAAAAGTCATCAACGGATAGCTCAAGCTTGGTGAGCTCTGAGTCTTCAACGAGTTCAACAGCATCAGCAACGGATTTGCCAGATGTTTCATCGAGTGATTGGGAGCTTGTTTTAGTTAATCGTGATCATATTACAGCTGAAATGAATCCTGATTTAACGCAAATTGATAATATCTATGTTGATTCACGTATTGCTGATAATGTTCGAAACTTTTTGGCAGCAGCGCAAGCTATTGATAGCAGTGAACATTTGATTTCTGGCTACCGAAGTGTGGCTTATCAAGAAGAATTATTTAATTCCTATGTGTCACAAGAAATGGCAGCTGATCCAAGTTTAACGCAAGAAGCGGCGGAGGATTTGGTTAAGACGTATTCACAGCCTGCTGGTGCTAGTGAACATCAGACTGGACTTGCTATTGATATGAGTACGGTAGATTCTTTGAATGAGAGTGATGCTGATGTTGTTGCGCAAGTCGTAGCTATTGCTCCTGAATATGGTTTTGTCCTACGTTTTCCTGAAGGTAAGAGTGATTCAACGGGAGTCGATTACGAAGATTGGCATTTCCGCTATGTTGGTGTTGAATCTGCTAAATACATGACAGAAAACAACTTAACCTTAGAAGAATATGTGGCTTTGTTGAAGGAGAATAATCGATGAAATCTCGCTTTTCTCTGAAACAATTTTTGACTTTTGTTTTTATCTTTTTTGTTGGAATTCTTTTGCTTTGCTTGCACCATGCAACGCCAAGTGCTACAAAGAAGCAGAGTGTTTCTTATACGCAAACAGAGTTTATTGAAGACATTGCTCCGACCATTCAAAAAGTAGCAGCGTCGTATGGCGTACGTCCTTCGATTATCATTGCTCAAGCTGTTTTGGAATCAAATTATGGGACGAATTTATTGGCAG
Organism: Streptococcus gallolyticus; assembly: GCF_003337175.1. Classification (GTDB taxonomy): domain Bacteria; phylum Bacillota; class Bacilli; order Lactobacillales; family Streptococcaceae; genus Streptococcus; species Streptococcus gallolyticus_B. The sequence goes on along the minus strand of NZ_NETH01000012.1, from coordinate 49,306 downwards.
TAAAATATCATAATTTATTTGCAGTGCAGGCACAGGATGGTCAAACGGCGATAGAATTAACTTATAAGACTTATTCTGTTAATGAATGGCAGACTGAGACTGGTCACTTTGTAGTTTATAAATCTTGGACGGCTGCTATTTATGATTATTTTGATTTATTACAATCTGGCAAATTAAGTGATGGAGCGTATGATATTTTAGTGTCTAATACGGGCTATCGAAAGCTAGTAGAATCCTTGCAGGATATGGGATTCAGTACAGACCCTGACTATGCTACGAAATTGATTGCTATTATTGAAAAAAATAACTTAACAGCGTATGATAAATAGAAAATTAGCACTCTACTAAAAAGAGTGCTAATTTTTTGAGTTTTTCTCTTGACACTCGGTTTTAAAGGAGTATAATAAAATCATAGATTAGCAGTCGAGGTATATGAGTGCTAAATGTAGAAAGGAGCGAGGTTATGATTACCCAACGTCAAAGTGATATTTTGAATTTGATTGTCGAATTATTTACACAGACGCATGAACCTGTCGGCTCTAAGACTTTACAGGCAACCATTGACTCGAGTAGTGCAACGATTCGTAACGATATGGCGAAGCTAGAAAAGTTGGGCTTACTTGAAAAGGCTCATACGTCAAGTGGGCGAATGCCAAGTGCTGCTGGTTTTAAGTATTTTGTTGAGCATTCATTGAGTCTGGATAGTATCAATGAACGTGATATTTATCAGGTCATCAAAGCTTTTGATTTTGAAGCTTTTAAACTTGATGATATTCTACAAAAAGCAAGTCAGGTTTTGGCTGATATGACTGGTTACACGTCAGTGATTTTGGATGTTGAGCCAGCTCGTCAAAAACTTACAGCTTTCGATATTGTTCCATTATCGAGTCATGATGCTCTAGCTGTTTTAACCTTGGATGAATCCAAACCTGCGACAATTCAATTTGCCATTCCTAAAAACTTCATGTTGAAAGATTTGGTAACTTTGAAAGAAATTGTCAATGACCGTTTGCTTGGACGGACGGTAATGGCTATTCATTATAAGTTACGAACAGAGATTCCGCAGATTTTGCAAAAATATTTTACCGTGACAGACAATGTGTTAGATTTGTTCGACTATATTTTTGCAGAATTGTTTAAAGAGTTGGTTTTTGTAGCTGGTAAGGTTAATTCACTTGATTATGCTAATCTGGCAACATATCGTTTCTTAGATAATGACCAAAGGGTCGCGGTTGCTCTTCGCTCTTCAATGAAAGAAGATGAGATTGCGACTGTTCAGGTTGCAGATAGTCAAGAAGCAGCGCTAGCTAATGTGACTGTTTTGACACATAAGTTTCTGATTCCTTATCGTGGATTTGGGCTTCTTAGCTTGATTGGTCCGATTGATATGGATTATCGCAGAAGTGTTAGCTTGGTAAATGTTATCGGGCGTGTTTTGGCGATGAAACTTGGTGATTATTATCGTTACCTCAATAGTAATCATTACGAGGTCAACTAAGTTTAGTAATTAAATTGATAAAAAAGATAAGGGAGGGGCACAGTGTCAGAAGAAACTAAAAACGAAGAACTTCAAGAAGAAGTTGAAGCCACTGATGTTGTGACTGAAGAAAAAGTAGAAGAGCAGCCTCAAGAAGATGCTCAAAATGAAGATTTGCAAAAAGCACTTGAGCGTGCGGAAGATTTTGAAAATAAATACCTTCGTGCTCATGCTGAAATGCAAAACATTCAACGTCGCGCTAATGAAGAACGTCAGCAATTGCAAAAATACCGTTCACAAGATTTAGCCAAAGCAATTTTACCAAGTTTGGATAATTTGGAAAGAGCACTTGCTGTTGAAGGATTGACAGATGATGTGAAAAAGGGTCTTGAAATGACACGTGACAGCTTGATTCGTGCGCTTAACGAAGAAGGTGTTGAAGAAGTGGTTGTTGAAAACTTTGACCACAACTTGCATATGGCAGTTCAAACTCTTCCAGCTGATGACGACCATCCTGCAGATAGCATTGCTCAAGTGCTTCAAAAGGGTTACAAACTTCACGAACGTCTATTGCGTCCAGCTATGGTTGTTGTTTACAGCTAATCGTTAGCAAAGACTTGACCGCAATGTCATAAAACTATAACTGAAAAAAAGATAAATCATAAAAAAGAGGGATAAATTATGTCTAAAATTATTGGTATTGACTTAGGTACAACAAACTCAGCCGTTGCAGTTCTTGAAGGAACTGAATCAAAAATTATTGCAAACCCAGAAGGTAACCGTACAACTCCTTCAGTTGTTTCATTCAAAAACGGTGAAATCATCGTTGGTGACGCTGCTAAACGTCAAGCAGTAACTAATCCAGATACAGTTATTTCTATCAAATCTAAAATGGGTACTTCTGAAAAAGTATCTGCAAATGGTAAAGAATACACTCCACAAGAAATTTCAGCAATGATTCTTCAATACCTTAAAGGTTATGCTGAAGATTACCTTGGCGAAAAAGTCACAAAAGCTGTTATCACAGTTCCTGCATACTTCAACGATGCTCAACGTCAAGCAACAAAAGATGCTGGTAAAATCGCTGGTCTTGAAGTAGAACGTATCGTTAACGAACCAACTGCAGCCGCTCTTGCATACGGTCTTGATAAAACTGATAAAGATGAAAAAATCTTAGTATTTGACCTTGGTGGTGGTACATTTGACGTTTCTATTCTTGAACTTGGTGACGGTGTCTTTGACGTACTTGCCACAGCAGGTGATAACAAACTTGGTGGTGACGACTTCGACCAAAAAATTATTGATTGGTTAGTTGCTGATTTCAAGAACGAAAATGGCGTAGACCTTAGCCAAGATAAAATGGCTCTTCAACGTTTGAAAGATGCTGCTGAAAAAGCTAAAAAAGACCTTTCAGGTGTGACTCAAACACAAATCTCACTTCCATTCATTACTGCTGGAGCTGCTGGACCTCTTCACTTAGAAACAAGCCTTACTCGTGCTAAATTTGATGATTTGACTCGTGATCTTGTTGAACGTACTAAAACTCCAGTTCGTCAAGCTCTGTCAGATGCTGGCCTTTCAATCTCTGAAATTGATGAAGTTATCCTTGTTGGTGGTTCAACACGTATTCCTGCCGTTGTCGAAGCTGTTAAAGCTGAAACTGGTAAAGAACCAAACAAATCTGTTAACCCTGACGAAGTAGTTGCTATGGGTGCTGCTATCCAAGGTGGTGTTATCACTGGTGATGTTAAAGATGTCGTTCTTCTTGACGTTACGCCGTTGTCACTTGGTATTGAAACTATGGGTGGTGTATTTACAAAACTTATTGACCGTAACACAACTATCCCAACATCTAAATCACAAGTGTTCTCAACAGCTGCTGATAACCAACCAGCCGTAGATATCCACGTTCTTCAAGGTGAACGTCCAATGGCTGCTGATAACAAAACTCTTGGTCGTTTCCAATTGACTGATATTCCAGCTGCACCTCGTGGTATCCCTCAAATCGAAGTAACATTTGATATTGACAAAAACGGTATCGTGTCTGTTAAAGCTAAAGACCTTGGTACTCAAAAAGAACAACACATCGTTATTCAATCTAACTCTGGTTTGACTGATGAAGAAATTGAAAAAATGATGAAAGATGCAGAAGCTAACGCAGAAGCTGATGCTAAACGTAAAGAAGAAGTTGACCTTCGTAACGAAGTTGATCAAGCTATCTTTGCAACAGAAAAAACAATCAAAGAAACTGAAGGAAAAGGCTTTGATACAGAACGCGATGCTGCTCAATCTGCTCTTGATGAATTGAAAGCTGCTCAAGAAGCTAACAATCTTGAAGATATGAAAGCTAAACTTGAAGCTCTTAACGAAAAAGCTCAAGCTCTTGCTGTGAAATTGTACGAACAAGCTGCAGCTGCACAACAAGCACAAGCAGGTGCTGAAAGTGCACAATCAACTGATTCATCAAACAATGGTGATGACGTTGTTGACGGTGAGTTTACTGAAAAATAATTCATCAATGATTATCAAGAATATATTTGACTGTTCTTATTTAGTAAGTTTAGTGTGAATTTTTCTTGGTAAATTATAAAATTCAGAGGTTGCGAAAATATCAACCTCTGTTTTTGGATAATAGAGCAATCATAGAATTATTTTTAATAACCTTTTTAATGATAAAGAAAGGAAAGTGTTCAGAAGTGAACACGGGCTACGGACTGTGCTAAAAAGATAGATTTTCCTAGGACGTAAACGTCCGTTGTCAAATCTTCTATTTTGGCTTTGTCCGCTTAACGCCCTTTGTATCTTAATTATGAACAATACAGAATTTTACGATCGTTTGGGTGTTTCTAAAGACGCTTCGCAAGATGAGATTAAAAAAGCTTATCGAAAAATGTCGAAGAAGTACCACCCAGATATTAACAAAGAACCTGGTGCTGAAGAAAAGTACAAAGAAATTCAAGAGGCTTATGAAACGCTAGGTGATGAGCAAAAACGTGCCGCTTATGACCAATATGGTGCTGCGGGAGCTAATGGCGGCTTCGGTGGCGGAGCTGGTGGATTTGGCGGTTTCGATGGTGGTGCTGGCTTTGGTGGTTTCGAAGATATCTTCTCAAGTTTCTTTGGTGGCGGTGGAGGCATGCGTAATCCAAATGCGCCACGTCAAGGTGATGATCTTCAATACCGTGTGAATTTGAGTTTTGAAGAAGCTGTTTTTGGTGTTGAAAAAGAAGTGGCTTATAACCGTGAGGCAACTTGTGCAACATGTTCTGGAACAGGTGCTAAAGCTGGAACTAGTCCTGTAACATGTAGTCGTTGCCATGGTTCAGGAATTATTAATGTTGATACGCAGACCCCTCTTGGGATGATGCGTCGTCAGGTAACTTGTGATGTCTGCCATGGTACAGGTAAGGAAATAAAAGAACCTTGTCATACATGTCACGGAACAGGTCATGAAAAGAAAACTCATAAAGTATCTGTTAAGATTCCAGCAGGTGTTGAAACTGGTCAACAAATCCGCTTGCAAGGTCAAGGTGAAGCAGGCTTTAACGGCGGGCCTTATGGTGACCTCTTCGTTATTATCAATGTGCTACCAAGTAAACAATTTGAACGTAATGGTGCAACTATTTACTACAACATGAATATTAGTTTTGTTCAAGCAGCCCTCGGTGATACTGTTGAGGTGCCAACGATACATGGTGATGTTGAAATGACAATCCCAGCTGGAACACAAACTGGTAAGACATTCCGCCTTAAAGGTAAAGGTGCTCCGAAATTGCGTGGTGGAGGTCAAGGAGACCAACATGTAACCGTCAATATCGTAACGCCAACCAAACTTAATGATGCTCAAGTCGAAGCGCTTAAAAACTTCGCAGCAGCAGGTGGTGACAAAGTTGTTAATCCTAAGAAAAAAGGATTCTTTAACAAAATGAAAGACGCCTTTGACGGTGAATAAACTCTCACAGAGATTGGAAACTAACATTTCCAATTTCTTTTTTATGTAAAATTCTGTATGGGGACAGTTTGTTCTAAATTTTCTGGAAAGTCTTTTGTTAAGATGATAAAATACACTCATGGTAAGATATAAAGCAACGATTTCCTATGACGGTAGGCTTTTTGCTGGCTTTCAACGACAGCCGAGTGAGCGTTCTGTTCAGGAAGAATTAGAAAAAACATTACAGAAATTAAATAGTGGCAATCCAGTTAAAGTGCATGGTGCTGGTCGTACAGATTCAGGGGTGCATGCTTATGGACAGGTCGTACATTTTGATTTGCCACAGGTGCGTGATGTGGAAAAATTACGATTTGGTTTGGATACGCAGTCTCCAGAAGATATCGATGTGGTGAAAGTCGAGCAAGTCAGTGATGAGTTTCATGCCCGTTACAATAAGCACAGCAAGACTTATGAGTTTTTAGTAGATGCTGGGCGACCCAAAAATCCAATGATGCGACATTATGCGACGCATTATCCTTATCCCCTAGATTTGACAAGTATGCAAGAAGCCATTAAGGATTTGGTAGGGACGCATGATTTTACAGGTTTCACGGCTTCTGGGACTTCTGTTGAAAATAAAGTTCGCACGATCACGCGAGCAACAGTTGCTATTGATGACAAAACAGGTTTCTTTGTGTTTACATTCAGTGGCAATGGCTTTCTTTACAAGCAAGTGCGCAATATGGTTGGAACCTTGTTGAAAATCGGTAATGGTCGTATGCCAGTTAGTCAGATTAAGACGGTTTTAGAGTCGAAAAATCGTGATTTAGCAGGTCCTACGGCAGCGGGGAATGGTCTTTATTTAAAGGAGATTAATTATGACGAATAAGTACATTTTAGCCATTTCAGGAAATGATATTTTTAGTGGCGGTGGTCTCTATGCTGATTTGGCAACCTATACAACCAATCACTTGCATGGTTTTCTAGCGGTAACTTGCTTAACGGCATTGACAGAAAATGGATTTGATGTTTTTGCGACAGATGAGACAGTCTTTTCTCACCAATTAAATAGCCTCAAAGATGTTCCTTTTTCAGGGATAAAACTTGGTTTGTTGCCAAACGTGAAAGTTGCTGAGTTAGCACTTGAATTCGTTGAATCGCACGTTGGAATTCCAATTGTTCTTGACCCAGTTTTGGTTTGTAAAGAAAAACATGATGTTGAAGTTTCAGCGCTTCGTGATGAACTCTTGAAATTTTTTCCCTATGTGACCATTATCACGCCGAATTTGGTAGAAGCTGAGCTATTGACCCAAACCTCAATCAAAACTCTAGATGATATGAAAGCTGCGGCGAAAAAATTGCACCAGTTAGGAGCGAAAAACGTGGTTGTAAAAGGTGGCAACCGATTAAGTAAGGAAAAAGCGATTGACGTTTTTTACGACGGTGAAAACGTGACTGTTTTTGAGACACCTGTCCTTGAAAATAATAATATCGGTGCTGGTTGTACATTCGCTTCAAGCATTGCAAGCCAATTAGTACTTGGAAAGTCTGCCAAAGCTGCTGTTGAACAATCTAAAGAGTTCGTTTATCAAGCAATTCGTCATTCAGACCAATATGGAGTGAAACAAAATTATGAAGAAAACTAATACGCGTGACTTAACCTTAATGGCTGTTTTGACAGCTTTGAGTGTTATTTTGGCTTACATTCATGTTCCAAGTCCAACAGGTTATTTGACCTTGTTAGATGTTGGAATTTATTTTACTGCTTATTATTTAGGTTCAAAATCTGGAGCAATTGTCGGTGGCTTATCTGGCTTTCTTATTGACCTTTTGCTGGGCTATCCACAATATATGTTTCATAGTCTGATTGCACATGGGGCACAAGGATTTTTTGCAGGCTGGAATGGGAAAAAACGTATTCTGGGTCTTGTACTAGCTAGTGTTTCAATGATTGGCTGGTATTTTGTAGCCGCCTTGCTGTTGGGGTATGGCTTGGGTGCTGCTTGGGCAGGTATTTTAGGAAATGTTTTACAAAATTTCTTTGGAATGTTTGTTGGTTACCTTGTCTATCTTACTTATCTGCGTTTTGAAAAACATTAGTGTATAATGAAGTAAAAGGAGGATTGACGTGAACCTACAGGAATTAGAAAAACAAACACGTGCTATTGTGATTGATATTGTTGAACGCTCTGCTATTAAAAAAGGTCAAATTTTTGTTCTTGGCTTGTCCTCAAGCGAGGTTGCAGGTGGTTTGATTGGAAAAAATAGCAGTGCTGAAATCGGTGAAGTGATTGTTAAGACGATTTTAGAAGTGTTAAAGGAGCGTGGGATTTATCTAGCTGTGCAAGGTTGTGAACATTTAAATCGTGCTTTGACGGTTGAACGCGAATTAGCTGAGAAAAAAGAATTAGAAATCGTTAATGTCATTCCAAACCTGCATGCGGGCGGCAGTGGACAAGTGGCTGCTTTCAAGTTCATGCAAGACCCTGTCGAGGTTGAAGAAATCGTGGCACATGCTGGGCTAGATATTGGAGATACCTTTATTGGTATGCATGTCAAGCGTGTACAAGTCCCCTTAATTCCAGTGCAACGTGAGTTGGGCGGTGCTCATGTGACTGCTTTAGCGAGCCGACCAAAATTAATTGGTGGCGCGCGTGCAACTTATACATCAGACCCAATTCGAAAATTTTAAAAATAAATAAAGAGGACGGTTGGTGTCCTCTTTTATGATATAATATGCTATTTTGTAAGTGTCGGGTTGGCATACATCGTTGGCAATGCAATGTCATTTTCCAAAAGCGCTTCTTGGTAAAGGCGATAAAAGTTAGAATAAATGTAGCTCTGTTTGCCATTTTGCACGAAAAGTTCCACACGGAAAACAAGTTGTGCAGTGCTATTTGTGCGTGGTCCTAAAATGCTTGGACTAGCAACGATTTCAGGATAAGATAGTAGTTGTTCTTTATTGATTGCCTTAATGATATTTGAGACTTTTTCTAAATCTGTGTGAGCATAAATGGGAATATCAATCTGAACACGCATATCACCACGTGATTTGTTAGAAACAACAGTAATATTACGATTAGGAATGAAATGAAGTGTTCCGTCGAAACCGCGAATTTGTGTGGTACGAATACCGACGCTTGAAATATTTCCTTCAACTGTTCCAATAACGACAGAATCACCGACTTCAAATTGATTTTCAAGAAGAATAAAGAATCCGTTAACCACGTCCGTTAAAAAGCCTTGTGCACCAAGCCCAATAGCGACCCCAGCAAGACCAGCACCAGCCAATAAACTAGAAACTGGAACGCCAAGAATGCTCAACACCCAGTAAAGTAGGAAAAAGTAGATGGTGTAGTTCATGATGTTGTGCAAAAGTTTGCTGATTGTCTTTTGGCGAGCTTCCGTTTGGCGCGAAAGCGTAATTGATTTTTCTACCGCATGTTTAAAAATAAAATCAGCAACACGCTTTACAATTAAGAAAAATAGAAAAAGAAGTATCAGTGAAACCGCCTTAGAAATAAGCTCCACAGCGATTTGTTCGATTTGTAATTGTTCGAGATATTTAGAGATAATAGTCATACCCTTAGTTTATTAAAAAAACGAATAGCAAGCAAGTTTTTAATATCAATTAAGAATTACCAAAAGTTTTATGTAGGAGTAAAATGAGAAAAGTTGACTGCAATGTCATTAAGAGCCTATCTGATACGCAGCAATTCCGCAAATAGAGTGGCGATTGACCTAGGATTTTTACACAAAAAACTTTTAAAAGCCCGTAAAATATGGTAAACTAAACTGTATATAAAATTTTAAGGAGAAATGACTTCATGTCTGTATCATTTGAAAACAAAGCTACTAACCGTGGCGTGATTACACTCACAATCGGTCAAGATAAAATCCAACCAGCTCTTGATCAAGCTTTCAACAAAGTTAAGAAAAATTTAAACGCACCTGGATTCCGTAAAGGACACATGCCACGTGCCGTATTTAACCAAAAATTTGGTGAAGAAGCACTTTACGAAGATGCTTTGAACGCTATCCTTCCAGCAGCATACGAAGCAGCAGTTGCTGAACTTAGCCTTGATGTTGTTGCTCAACCAAAAATTGACATCCAATCAATGGAAAAAGGTCAAGAATGGACATTGACTGCAGAAGTTGTTACAAAACCAGAAGTAAAACTTGGCGACTATAAAGACCTTGAAGTTTCAGTTGAAGCTACAAAAGAAGTAACTGATGCTGAAGTTGACGAAAAAGTTGAACGCGAACGCAACAACCTTGCTGAACTTATCATCAAAGAAGATGCTGCAGAACTTGGCGATACAGTTGTTATTGACTTCGTAGGTTCAGTTGACGGTGTTGAATTTGACGGTGGTAAAGGTGATAACTTCTCACTTGAACTTGGTTCAGGTCAATTTATCCCTGGTTTTGAAGACCAATTAGTAGGTGTTAAAGCTGGTGAAACTGTTGAGGTTAACGTAACATTCCCAGAAAACTACCAAGCAGAAGACCTTGCTGGTAAAGATGCTAAATTCGTAACAACTGTTCACGAAGTTAAAGCCAAAGAAGTTCCAGCTCTTGACGACGAATTAGCTAAAGACATCGACGAAGAAGTTGAAACTCTTGACGAATTGAAAGCTAAATACCGTAAAGAACTTGAAGCAGCTAAAGAAATTGCATACGATGACGCTGTTGAAAGTGCTGCACTTGAATTGGCAGTTGCTAACGCTGAAATCGTTGAATTGCCAGAAGAAATGGTACATGATGAAGTACACCGTGCTATGAACGAATTCATGGGCAACATGCAACGTCAAGGTATCTCGGCAGAAACATATTTCCAATTGACTGGTACAACTGAAGAAGATCTTCACAAACAATACGAAGCTGACGCTGACAAACGTGTTAAAACTAACCTTGTTATCGAAGCTATCGCTAAAGCTGAAGGATTTGAAGCTTCTGACGAAGAAATCGAAAAAGAAATCAACGACCTTGCTTCAGAATACAACATGGAAGTTGAACAAGTTCGTAATCTTCTTTCAGCTGATATGCTTAAACACGACATCGCTATGAAGAAAGCTGTTGAGGTTGTCACAAGCACTGCAAAAGTAAAATAATTTATCTTAGATAGTACCTATAAAGTCGGGTAATCGTAAGATTACTTGGCTTTTTATGCCCTTTATCAGAAATTCTTATAAATCTTTTGACGAATTGACAAAATTAGCGTAAAATAGAGAGTATCGAAAATTAAGATAATAGGGTTTTTGTGGCTATTTGCTCATATCCTAAATAATAAGGAGAACTACCTTGGAATTAGAAGTATTTGCTGGACAAGAAAAAAGCGAACTTTCAATGATTGAAGTTGCCCGTGCGATTTTAGAAGAACGTGGACGTGATCATGAAATGTATTTCAGCGATCTTGTAAATGAGATCCAAAACTACCTTGAAAAATCAGATGCAGAAATTCGTGAAGCATTGCCATATTTTTATTCTACATTAAACGTTGACGGAAGTTTTATTCCACTTGGGGATAACAAATGGGGACTCCGTTCATGGTATGCTATTGACGAAATTGACGAAGAAATCATCACTCTTGAAGAAGATGAAAATGGAGCACCAAAACGCAAACCAAAACGTGTTAATGCTTTCATGGATGGTGATGAAGATGCCATTGATTATTCAGATGATGATCCAGAAGATGAAGATTTCACACCTGAATCATCTGATTTAGAATACGATGAAGAAAATCCAGATGATGAAAAATCAGAAGCTGAGTCATACGATTCAGAAATCAACGAAATTATTCCCGATGAAGATTTGGACGAAGAAGTTGATATCAACGAAGAAGACGATGATTTAGACGAAGAGTAGTCATCAGCATTGGTTTTTTACTAAATTAAAAAAGTTGTCAATTATTATTTGACAAACGCCACAGGATAGTTTATATTATTATTCGGGCACCTCTTTTTTAGAGGTCATATGAAAGCTCCCTAACTTTTTAGGGAGCTATTTTTGTTTTCCTAGGAGTGGGACAAAAATCGGTAATTTCGAAGAAATTCGATTTTGTTGTCCCACCCCCGCACGGTTGAGTAGGGTTGTAAAAGCTGATTTATCAGCGCATTAGAATCCACTCAACCACTGCGTCTTGCAATTATAATTACACAAACAGAGAAGATGAATACATTATTTCAGTCTCTTCATTTATCAAATATCTTATAGATGTTTTGATTTGTTGTGATTCTTAATCTTCAAGCACTTATCGTTTGCTATCATTTTATTTAAAAGGAGTTTTATTTAATGACTAAGTATATTTTTGTTACTGGTGGTGTTGTTTCTTCTATCGGTAAGGGAATCGTGGCTGCAAGTCTTGGTCGTCTTTTGAAAAATCGCGGTCTTAAAGTAACTATCCAAAAATTTGACCCTTATATTAACATTGACCCAGGTACAATGAGCCCTTATCAACACGGTGAAGTTTACGTGACAGACGATGGTGCTGAAACTGACCTTGACCTTGGTCACTATGAACGTTTTATTGACATCAACCTTAACAAATATTCTAACGTAACAACTGGTAAAATTTATAGCGAAGTTCTTCGTAAAGAACGTAAAGGTGAATATCTTGGTGCAACTGTCCAAGTTATCCCACACATCACAGACGCTTTGAAAGAAAAAATCAAACGTGCCGCGACAACAACTGATTCTGATGTTATCATCACAGAAGTTGGTGGTACAGTTGGTGATATTGAAAGTCTTCCATTCCTTGAAGCCCTTCGCCAAATGAAAGCAGATGTTGGTGCTGACAATGTTATGTACATTCACACAACGCTTCTTCCATACCTTAAAGCTGCTGGTGAAATGAAAACTAAACCAACACAACATTCTGTTAAAGAATTGCGTGGCCTTGGGATTCAACCTAATATGTTGGTTATTCGTACAGAAAAACCAGCTGGTCAAAACATTAAAAATAAGTTGGCACAATTCTGTGATGTTGCTCCAGAAGCTGTTATTGAATCGCTTGATGTGGATCACATTTATCAAATTCCACTTAACATGCAAGCTCAAAACATGGACCAAATCGTTTGTGACCACTTGAAATTGGATGTGCCAAAAGCTGATATGTCAGAATGGTCTGCAATGGTTGATAAGATTATGAATCTTAACAAATCAACTAAGATTGCTCTTGTTGGTAAATATGTTGAATTGCCAGACGCTTACCTTTCAGTTGTTGAAGCTCTTAAACACTCAGGTTATGTTAATGATACGGCTATTGACTTTAAATGGGTTAATGCCAACGATCTTACAGCTGACAATGTTGAAGAAATGCTTGGTGATGCTGATGGTATCATCGTCCCAGGTGGATTTGGTCAACGTGGTACAGAAGGTAAAATTGAAGCAATCCGCTATGCGCGTGAAAAAGACGTGCCAATGCTTGGTATCTGTCTTGGTATGCAATTGACTTGTGTGGAATTTGCTCGCAACGTATTGAACTTGGAAGGTGCAAATTCAGCCGAACTTGATCCAGATACTAAATATCCCATTATTGATATTATGCGTGATCAAATTGACATCGAAGATATGGGGGGGACACTCCGCCTTGGGCTTTACCCATGTAAATTAAAACCAGGTTCACGTGCAGCACAAGCTTACAACAATCAAGAAGTTGTTCAACGTCGTCACCGTCACCGTTACGAATTTAACACTAAATTCCGTGACCAATTTGAAGAAGCAGGTTTTGTTTTCTCAGGTGTATCACCAGATAACCGCTTGATGGAAGTTGTTGAATTGCCAGAGAAAAAATTCTTCGTGGCTGCTCAATATCACCCAGAACTTCAAAGTCGTCCAAACCGTCCAGAAGAGCTTTACACAGCCTTTGTGACAGCAGCGATTGAAAACAGCAAATAATCACTAAAACAGATTAACACTCTTCAAGCTAAAAGCTTGGGAGTGTTTTTTTGATAATACAATTCTAATGAATCTGTACCCCTTTTATTTTTAGGAAAAAATAGTATAATAGTGAGCATGAGAAAAATAAGAATTAGAAAACGTCGTGTTTTATTAGGAATTATTGCGCTACTTTTTGTAGTAAGTGTCGGAGCAAGTTTTTATTTTTTCCATGTAGCACAAATTCGTGAAGAAAAATCATTCATTAATAATAATGGTCGTTCAAAAGACAATCCTCTCTACGCCTATGAGCAGAGTTTTAACCAACTGACAAAAGAAACGCTTTGGATGACCAACCAAGGTTTAAAACAAGATGCTTGGTATGTTCCTGCAGAAACAGCAACCAATAAAACGGTTATTGTTGTTCATGGCTTTACAAACGATAAGGGAGATATGAAGCCTTATGCTTGGATGTTTCATGAGCTAGGTTACAATGTCCTTATGCCCGATAATATGTCTCATGGTGACAGCCAAGGGCAAATCATTGGATATGGCTGGAACGACCGCTTAAACGTCATAAAATGGGCGGAGCTGCTAGTTGAACAAAACTCAGACAGCGAAATTACCTTGTTTGGTGTTTCTATGGGAGCAGCAACGGTTATGATGGCTTCTGGTGAAGAAAGTTTGCCTGACCAAGTTGTTAATATTATTGAAGATTGTGGTTATAGTAGTGTCTGGGATGAGTTAAAATATCAAGCTAAAGAAATGTATAATCTCCCAGCTTTCCCAATTCTTTATGAAGTATCTGCCATTTCAAAAATTCGTGCAGGCTTTTCTTACGGTCAAGCAAGTAGTGTAAATCAATTAAAAAATAACACACGTCCAGTTCTTTTCATCCATGGCAGTGATGATACTTTTGTGCCAACAAGTATGGTTTACCAGAATTATCAAGCCACACAAGGCGAGAAGGAATTGTATATCGTTAAAGGTGCGGGACATGCTAAATCCTTTGAAACTGATCCTCAAGCATACATTGAAAAAATTTCAACTTTCTTGAAAAAATATGAAAAATAGTGTTGACAGCAAAAAGATAAGTTGATATAATTCTATATGTTGTTAAGGAACAGCGGAAATGGCGGAATTGGCAGACGCGCAGGACTAAGGATCCTGTGATCGCTTTAGATCGTGAGGGTTCAAGTCCCTCTTTCCGCAGAGCAGACAAGCTAAGACTTGTCTTTTTTATTATTCAATGGAAAATAATAGTATGAAATAAAGCTTTCATTTTCAGTAAATTTTGTCATTTGTGGGCGTTTTTTCATAGAAAATCAGTCAAATTTCAAGTAACGCTAGCAATCTGATGAGATTTGTGATAGAATGTACGTGTAAAAGGGATTATCCCAAATAATAAATAGGAGGCCTATATAATGGCAATCGTTTCAGCGGAAAAATTTGTCAAAGCAGCCCGTGACAACGGATATGCAATTGGTGGATTTAACACAAACAACCTTGAATGGACTCAAGCAATTTTACGTGCAGCAGAAGCTAAAAAAGCTCCAATCCTTATCCAAACTTCAATGGGGGCTGCAAAATACATGGGTGGTTACAAACTTTGTAAAGCACTTATTGAAAACCTTGTAGAATCAATGGGTATCACTGTACCAGTTGCTATTCACCTTGACCACGGTCATTTTGAAGATGCATTAGAATGTATCGAAGTTGGTTACACTTCAGTTATGTTTGATGGTTCACACCTGCCAATCGAAGAAAACCTTGAAAAAGCTAAAGAAGTTGTTGCTAAAGCACACGCTAAAGGTATCTCAGTTGAAGCAGAAGTTGGTACTATCGGTGGTGAAGAAGACGGTATCATCGGTGACGGCGAACTTGCTCCAATCGAAGATGCTAAAGCTATGGTTGCTACAGGAATCGACTTCCTTGCAGCAGGTATCGGTAACATCCACGGTCCATACCCAGCAAACTGGAAAGGTCTTCACCTTGATCACCTCGAAAAATTAACTGCTGCTGTTCCTGGATTCCCAATCGTATTGCACGGTGGATCAGGTATCCCTGACGATCAAATTCAAGCAGCTATCAAACTTGGTGTAGCTAAAGTTAACGTTAACACTGAATGTCAACTTGCATTCGCTAAAGCTACTCGTGAATTTGTTGCTGAATACGAAGCAAACGAAGAAGAATACGATAAGAAAAAACTCTTTGACCCACGTAAATTCTTGAAACCAGGTTTCGAAGCTATTACAGAAGCTGTTGAAGAACGTATCGATGTATTTGGTTCAGCTAACAAAGCTTAATCAAACTTCGTTTTAGAAAAACTTCCCATTTGGGGAGTTTTTTGTTTTTGTGTTAATTGTTATTATTTAATTGACAAATTTTAGTTAAGTGATATAATATCTTTGTTAGCCGATTTAGCTCAGTCGGTAGAGCAACGCACTCGTAACGCGTAGGTCGTAGGTTCGATTCCTGCAATCGGCAGATAATTTTAGATCCTGGTAATCATCAGGATTTTCTGTTTACAAAATGTTTTAGAATTTCTGGCGGAAATCAGTTTGAAGCTGGGAAATTATTAGTGCTTTCGCAATTATTTTTGCTGATTATTTGCTAAAAAAGCTTGCGAAAACATGGTGAATATGATATTATTTTATGGTATGTGGTGTAAAGCACCTATAATCTAAGTAGGAGGACGCAGATAAATATGGCTAAGGTTTGTTATTTCACAGGTCGTAAGACTGTATCAGGAAACAACCGTTCACACGCAATGAACAAAACAAAACGTGCAGTTAAACCAAATCTTCAAAAAGTTACTATTCTTGTTAATGGAAAACCTAAAAAAGTTTGGGCATCAGCTCGTGCGCTTAAATCTGGTAAAGTAGAACGCGTATAAAATGAAAAGCCGAAAGGCTTTTTTCTTTGTTTTGTAGCCGGTAATCTTTTATTATTTTTTACAAGACGGCTAATATATGGTAAAATAAACTGATAAAAACTTTTGAGGTAGTAAATATGACTGTGAAAATTAATACAAAAGATGGCCAAATTGAGTTATCTGACGACGTTATTGCAACTGTTGTTGGAGGTTCCGCAACAGAAATTTTTGGTGTTGTTGGTATGGCAAGTAAAAGTGCTCTTAAGGATAATTTTCAAGCGCTTCTGCGTAAAGAAAACTACGCAAAAGGTGTTGTTGTCAAATCAACAGAAAGTGGTATTTCAGTCGATGTTTACACTGTAATGTCATATGGTGTAAAAATTTCTGAAGTATCAAAAAACATTCAGGAACGTGTCAAGTTCAACCTCGAAAACCAACTTGGCCTTTCAGCAGATACGGTGAATGTTTACGTACAAAATATTAAAGTTGTAGGAGAAGATTAGTGTCAAATATTACAACCAGTTTATTCCAAGAAATGGTTCAAGCTGCTAGCACACGTCTTGGAAATCAAGCAGAATATGTAAACTCCCTTAATGTTTTCCCTGTCCCAGACGGTGATACAGGAACAAACATGGGAATGACAATTGAAAATGGTGCCAAAGAGGTTGCAGATAAACCTGCAAGTACTGTTGGAGAAGTTGGACAAATTCTATCAAAAGGTCTTTTGATGGGAGCACGTGGTAATTCAGGTGTTATCACATCTCAATTATTCCGTGGTTTTGGTCAAGCAATCAAAGATAAAGAAGAGTTAACTGGTCAAGATTTAGCTCATGCTTTCCAATCAGGTGTAGAAGTAGCTTATAAAGCTGTTATGAAACCTGTTGAAGGTACTATTTTAACTGTTTCTCGTGGAGCAGCAACTGCCGCTCTTAAGAAAGCTGAAGAAACTGACGATGCTGTTGAAGTAATGCGTGCTGCACTTGATGGTGCTAAACGTGCTTTGGCTAAAACACCAGAAATGCTTCCTGTTTTGAAAGAAGTTGGTGTTGTCGACTCAGGTGGCCAAGGTTTAGTCTTTATTTATGAAGGATTTTTAGCTGCTTTGACTGGTGAATACATCGCTTCTGAAGATTTCAAAGCAACTCCAGCGGTAATGACTGAAATGATTAACGCTGAACATCACAAATCAGTAGCTGAACACGTTGCAACTGAAGACATTAAATACGGTTATTGTACTGAAATCATGGTTGCACTTAAACAAGGTCCTACTTATGTTAAAGAGTTTAACTATGAAGAGTTCCAAGGTTATTTGAGTGGTTTAGGTGACTCACTTATCCTTGTTAACGACGATGAAATTGCTAAAGTTCACGTCCATACTGAAGACCCAGGCCTTGTTCTTCAAGAAGGGCTTAAATATGGTGCGCTTAAAAAAGTTAAAGTTGATAACATGCGTAACCAACACGACGCTGTTCTTGAAAAAGACCAAGCAGTAGCTACTAGCCAAGAAGAAAAAGACTTTGCTATTGTTGCAGTATGTGCTGGTGACGGTTTAGCTGATATCTTCAAATCACAAGGCGTTGACTACGTTATTTCTGGCGGTCAAACAATGAACCCATCAACAGAAGATATTGTTAAAGCGATTGATGCTGTTAACGCTAAAAATGTTATTATCTTGCCAAATAACAAAAATATCTTCATGGCTGCACAATCAGCAGCAGAAGTGTCTGAAGTGCCTGCAGCAGTTGTTGAGACACGTACTATACCTCAAGGATTTACAAGCTTGTTAGCTTTCACCCCCGCACAATCATTGGAAGAAAATGTTGAAGCAATGACTGCTAGCCTTTCTGACGTGGTTAGCGGTAGTGTGACACTTGCTGTTCGCGATACTTCTATTGATGGTCTTGAAATCCACAAAGATGACAACCTTGGTATGGTTGATGGTAAAATCGTGGTTTCAAATCCAGATATG
The DNA here is from genome assembly GCF_003337175.1 of Streptococcus gallolyticus. Classification (GTDB taxonomy): domain Bacteria; phylum Bacillota; class Bacilli; order Lactobacillales; family Streptococcaceae; genus Streptococcus; species Streptococcus gallolyticus_B. Next base: position 31,179 of record NZ_NETH01000012.1, on the reverse strand, counting down.
ACAATTACATTGAAAGAAACATTTGCCAAAATGATTGACGAAGATAGTGAAATCATCACTATTTACGTTGGTGAAGAAGGAAATCAAGAATTAGCAGAAGAAATTTCTGAATATCTTGAATCAACTTATGACGATGTTGAAGTTGAAATTCATGATGGGAAACAACCAGTTTATCCATACTTGATGAGTGTTGAATAAAAACATAATAAAGAGAGTCTGAACAATTTAGGCTCTTTTTTCTGCCCTCAAAGAGCAATACCTATGTAAGAAATGTGTTGTTTTTATAGGAAAATAGTTTTATCTATAATAGAATCAATTTATCCTATTATATAATAGAAAACGGTACTTATAGTTTAAAAAGAGAAAAAATTTTCAACTAACAAAATTTTCTGAAAATTATCTTGACTTTATTTTATAAAGTGTTAACATGGAGTGTAAGATTTAATTGATAGGAGAAAACAGATGAGAAGTGACATGATTAAGGTAGGTGTGGATAAAGCACCAGCCCGTGGTCTTCTTTATGCAACCGGGCAAGTAAAATCTGCTAAAGACATGCAAAAACCATTTATCGCAATTTGTAATTCTTACATTGATATTGTTCCTGGACATGTTCATTTGCGTGAGTTGGCAGATGTCGCCAAGGAAGCTATTCGTGAAATGGGGGGCATCCCTTTTGAATTTAATACAATTGGTGTTGATGACGGGATTGCTATGGGGCATATTGGGATGCGTTATAGCCTTCCATCACGTGAAATTATTGCGGATGCTGCTGAGACAGTTATTAATGCGCATTGGTTTGACGGTGTTTTCTACATTCCAAACTGTGATAAAATTACGCCAGGGATGATTCTAGCTGCCCTTCGTACAAATGTTCCTGCAGTTTTCTGTTCAGGTGGACCAATGAAAGGTGGCGTTGATATGACTGGACATCAAGCGACTTTATCAAGCCTTTTTGAAGCGGTCGGAACATATCAAGCTGGCGATATGTCAAAAACAGAATTAGATTATCTAGAACAAAATGCTTGCCCAACTTGTGGTTCTTGTGCGGGAATGTTCACAGCTAATTCGATGAACTCTCTTATGGAAGTACTTGGTCTTGCTCTTCCTGGAAACGGTACGGTTCTTGCTGTTTCTGACCAACGTCGTGAATTGGTACGCCAAGCAGCAAAACATTTGATGGACAATGTCAAAAATAATTTGCGTCCACGTGATATTATCACAAAAGAAGCTATTGATGATGCTTTTGCCCTTGATATGGCTATGGGTGGTTCAACCAATACGGTTCTTCATACCCTTGCCATTGCGCGTGAAGCAGGTATTGACTACAATCTAAAAGATATTAATGAAATTGCTAAGAAAACGCCATACCTGTCTAAAATTGCACCCTCAAGCGTTTATACCATGCACGATGTTCAAGAAGCTGGCGGTATTTCAGCGATTATCAATCAATTGATTAAAAAAGGAACAATTAAGGGTGACCGCATTACAGTTACAGGTAAAACATTGAAAGAAAATGTAGCTGGCGCAGAAATCAAAAATGAGGAAATCATTCACCCACTTGAAAGTCCAATTTCACCAGTAGGTGGTTTGTCAATTCTTTACGGAAACATTGCCCAAGATGGCGCTGTTATCAAGGTTGGTGGGGTTGACCCGTCTGTTAAAACCTTCCGTGGTAAGGCTATCTGTTGTGATTCACAGGATGAAGCCCTTGAATTAATTGATAATGGAACGGTTAAAAAAGGTCACGTTGTCGTTATTCGTTACGAAGGACCTCAAGGTGGTCCAGGTATGCCAGAAATGCTTGCGCCAACTTCTAAAATCGTTGGACGTGGACTTGGTAAAGATGTGGCATTGATTACAGACGGTCGTTTTTCTGGAGCAACACGTGGTATTGCGATTGGTCACGTTTCACCAGAAGCAGCAGAAGGTGGTAATATCGCCCTTATCGAAGACGGTGATGAAATCTATATTGATTTGACGAATCGTACACTGGATTTGCTTGTTGATGAGGCAATATTAGCAGAACGTCGTAAACACTTAAAACCCTTCAAATCAAAAATTTCAAGCGGGTGGCTACGTCGTTACACAGCTTTCGCCTCATCTGCGAATTTTGGTGGTTCAATGATGACACAAGAAGAATTTGAAGAACGCAAAGCTGAACGTTACAGTCAGGATAAAGAATAAAGTTAAAAATAATTTGTGAAAGTGGACAACTATTTGTTCCCTTTCACTTGCTTTATTTTTTTAAAGTGTTATTATAGTAGCAAGCTATTGGAATTTTTAGATAATTCGGAATTTACATGCAAAGGAGGACTTTGTGAAACAGATTAGGTTGAAAGAATCTAAAAACGGATCAGAATTGCTATTGGAGACCTTGGCTAGTCTGGGAATAGATACCATTTTTGGCTATCCTGGTGGAGCTGTTTTACCGCTTTATGACGCTATCTATAATTTTGGTGGTATTCGCCATATTTTGGCACGTCATGAGCAAGGAGCCCTCCACGAAGCAGAAGGATATGCTAAATCGACAGGTAAACTAGGGGTTGCTATTGTAACCAGCGGTCCGGGGGCAACTAACGCTATTACTGGTATTGCTGATGGGATGAGTGACAGTGTGCCGATGCTTATCTTTACTGGGCAAGTTGGAAAGTCAGGTATTGGGAAAGATGCTTTTCAGGAAGCTGATATTATCGGTATTACCATGCCGATTACAAAATACAATTACCAAATTCGTGATGTAGCTGATGTGCCTCGCATTGTAACAGAAGCTGTCCACATTGCGACAACAGGACGTCCAGGGCCAGTTGTTATTGATTTACCAAAAGATGTTTCAGAGACGAAAACAAGCTTTTACCATGCCCCAACGGTTAATCTTCCTAGCTATCAGCCAACGGTTGACCCTAATGTGCTTCAAGTAAGGAAAATTTTAAGGCAATTGAAAAAGGCGAAAAGACCATTGATTATCTCTGGTGGTGGCGTTAACTATGCAGGGGCTTCGCAAGAATTAATTGCCTTTGCCGAACGTTATAATATTCCAGTTGTTTCGACGCTATTAAGCTTGGGAGCTATGCCAATTGAACATCCCTTATCTTTGGGGATGGGAGGCATGCATGGTTCATACGCTGCTAATATGGCCTTAACGCAGTGTGATTTTATGATTAACTTTGGTTGCCGTTTTGCGGATCGCTTAACAGGAAATCCAAAGACATTTGCCCAAAATACCATTGTAGCTCATGTTGATATTGACCCTGCAGAAATCGGGAAAGTCGTTAAAACCCAGATTCCTATCGTAGGAGATGCTAAGCGTACTTTGGAGATGCTCCTTGAAGCAGATGAAGTTAAGACACGTCACGATGACTGGACAGAATCAGTTCTTGCTAATAAAGCAAAAGCACCATTTAGCTATGATTTCGATGAAACGATTATCAAACCACAGCATGCTATTGCAGCAATTGGTAAGATAACAAATGGGGATGCTATCGTTGTTACCGACGTTGGTCAACATCAAATGTGGGCAGCACAATTCTACCCATATAAAAATGCACGTCAACTCATTACATCTGGTGGACTAGGAACAATGGGATTTGGAATTCCTGCTGCTATTGGTGCTAAACTAGCTAATCCTGATAAAGAAGTTATCGTCTTTGTTGGTGATGGTGGTTTCCAAATGACTAACCAAGAGTTGGCCTTGCTAAATGGTTACAGTGTTCCAATTAAGGTAGTCTTGATTAACAATCATTCCCTTGGTATGGTTCGTCAGTGGCAAGAGTCATTCTATGATGAACACCGTAGCGAATCAACATTTGATGATGAACCCAACTTTCAATTGCTGGCTGAAGCTTATGGCATCGCTCATTATCAGTTTACAAATCCTAACACTTTGGAGGAAGATTTGAAAGTTATTACTGAGAATAAGCCAATGTTAGTTGAGGTTGCGATTTCTAATCGTGAACACGTCTATCCGATGGTGCCAACTGGTAAATCAAATAGTGAGATGTTGGGGGTGAGGTTTAATGCGTAGAATGTTAACAGCTAAGCTTCAAAATTCAACAGGCGTTCTTAACCGTTTTACAGGCGTGCTTTCACGACGTCAGGTTAATATTGAGTCTATTTCGGTTGGACATACCATGGAACCAAACATTTCTCGAATTACCATTATCATTGATGTTGAGAGTTTGGAAGAAGTTGAACAGATTATAAAACAGTTAAATCGTTTAATTGATGTTTTGCGTATCCGTGATATTACAGATATTCCTCACTTAGAACGTGAAGTCATTTTGGTTAAGTTAACGGCGCCAACAAGCAAACGTGCTGAAATTCTGGCTGTTATTCAGCCATTCCGTGCCAGTGTTGTTGATGTTGCTCCAAAATCAATTACGATTCAGGTAACAGGTGATGCGGATAAAATTAAAGCACTTCTTCGTGTCGTCAAACCGTATGGTATTCAAAATCTTGCTCGCACAGGTGCGACGGGATTCTCAAGAGATTTTTCTTGATAACCATTAATTTAGTTAACTCTGATGCCTTGGGCATTTAAAATAAAAAATAGAAAAGAGATATTTATTATGGCAGTAACAATGGAATACGAAAAAGATGTAAAAGTAGCAGCTCTTGATGGTAAAAAAATTGCTATTATTGGTTATGGCTCACAAGGTCATGCCCATGCACAAAACTTGCGTGATTCAGGTCATGATGTTATCATTGGTGTTCGACCTGGTAAATCATTTGAGAAAGCAAAAGAAGATGGTTTTGATACTTATGAAGTGGCAGCAGCAACTAAACTTGCAGATGTTATCATGATTTTGGCACCAGATGAAATTCAAGCAGACCTCTATGCCAAAGAAATTGCTCCTAACCTTGAAGCTGGGAATGCTCTTGGATTTGCCCATGGTTTCAATATCCGCTTTGAATACATTAAAGCTCCAGAAACTGTAGATGTCTTTATGTGTGCTCCTAAGGGACCTGGTCACCTTGTACGCCGTACTTACACTGAAGGATTTGGTGTACCAGCACTTTACGCTGTTTACCAAGATGCTACTGGTAATGCTAAAGATATTGCTATGGACTGGGCTAAAGGTGTTGGTGCTGCGCGTGTTGGACTTCTTGAAACAACATTTAAAGAAGAAACTGAAGAAGATCTTTTCGGTGAACAAGCAGTTCTTTGTGGTGGTTTAACTGCCCTTATCGAAGCTGGTTTTGAAGTTCTTACAGAAGCTGGTTATGCTCCTGAATTGGCATACTTTGAAGTTCTTCATGAAATGAAACTTATCGTTGATCTTATTTACGAAGGTGGTTTCAAGAAAATGCGTCAATCCATTTCAAATACAGCTGAATTTGGTGACTACGTATCAGGACCACGTGTTATCACTAAAGATGTTAAAGAAAATATGAAAGCCGTTCTTGCTGATATCCAATCTGGTAAATTTGCAGAAGACTTTGTTAATGACTATAAAGCAGGTCGTCCAAAACTTGAAGCCTACCGTAAAGAAGCTGCAGACCTTGAAATCGAAAAAGTGGGTAGCGAACTTCGTAAAGCGATGCCATTTGTTGGACAAAACGATGACGACGCATTCAAAATTTATAACTAATTTTTGAAGAAACCTGCTGATAAAATGCCGATGTTTGTCATCGGTTTTTTATCTATTAGTTGACTAAATGGTTTTAAGGTGTCTATGTGTGCATAGAAAAATCGAAATTTTTGAATATAAGAAGGTTGGTTTATGATTTTAGCTAAGGATGTTGTCAATGCCTATGACGTTTTAAAAGGTGTTGTTGAGCGTACACCGCTTGATTTTGACCGCTATTTGTCAGAAAAATATGGTGCAACAGTTTATTTAAAACGTGAAAATATGCAAAAAGTGCGTTCGTTTAAAATTCGTGGGGCATATTATGCTATCCATGAGTTGTCTGATGAGGCGAAAAAACGTGGTGTGGTTTGTGCTTCTGCTGGAAACCATGCACAAGGTGTTGCTTTTACTTGTCACGAGATGAAAATTCCTGCAACAATTTTTATGCCTGTTACGACGCCGCAACAGAAAATTGGACAAGTTAAATTTTTTGGTGGACCTTACGTCACTATTAAGCTTGTTGGTGATACTTTTGATGCTTCCGCACAAGCTGCACAAGAATTCACTAAGTCGGAAGGGATGACCTTTATCGATCCGTTTGATGACGAAGATGTTCAAGCTGGTCAAGGAACAGTCGCTTATGAAATCTATGAGCAAGCTCAAGAAGAAGGGGTCGTTTTTGATCAAATTTATGTTCCAGTTGGTGGAGGAGGTTTGATTTCAGGGGTTGCGACTTACATTAAAGATGTATCTCCTGCAATTGAAGTTCTTGGTGTAGAAGCTTCTGGTGCTCGTAGTATGCGTGCAGCCTTTGATAAAGGACATCCTGTCAAATTAGAAAATATTGATAAATTTGCAGACGGTATTGCCGTGCAAAAAGTCGGAGATAAAACATTTGAAACAGCTCGCAAGTATGTTGATAAATTGGTCGGTGTGGATGAAGGGTTGATTTCTGAAACCTTGATTGATATGTATTCCAAGCAAGGGATTATTGCAGAACCTGCTGGAGCAGCCTCAATTGCAGCCCTTGAAGTGATGAAAGATGACATCAAAGGAAAAACAATTGTTTGCATCATTTCTGGCGGGAACAATGACATTAATCGTATGCAAGAAATGGAAGAGCGTGCGCTTATTTACGACGGTGTCAAACACTACTTTGTGGTCAATTTCCCACAACGTCCAGGTGCCTTACGTGAATTTGTCAATAATATTCTTGGACCAAATGATGATATTACGCGTTTTGAGTACATCAAACGTGCCAATAAAGGAAGAGGACCAGTTCTGATTGGTATTACTTTAGGTGATAAAAATGATTATAATACTTTGATTGATCGTTTGTCAGCATTTGATCCTTCTTACATCAATTTACATGGGAACGAAAGTCTTTATAATTTACTCGTTTGATAACGACGAAGCCTAGTTATGGTTTACACCCTGACTAGGTTTTTTTATGTCTTTTTGCTTGACTTTTTAGAGAAATGAAATATAATTGTATTAATTGATAGGTACAAGAGGGGGATCTTATGAATACAGTGTGGTTTATTATTTTTTGTTCTTTTATTACTGTCGGCTGTGCGTTTTCTACTAGTAAAAAGAAATTGTTTAAAGGAGATTTATCATGATTTTAATTGTTTTAGCTATTTTTCTTATCGTTATTTTGAGTGTTGTTGCTAGCACGCTTTATGTGGTACGTCAACAAACTGTTGTTATTATCGAACGTTTTGGGAAATACCAAACAACATCTGGTAGCGGGATACATGTGCGTCTGCCGTTTGGGATTGATAGAATTGCTGCGCGTATCCAGTTGCGTCTTTTGCAATCTGAAATCGTTGTGGAAACAAAAACCAAGGATAATGTTTTTGTGACTTTGAATGTTGCTACACAATACCGTGTTAATGAACAGAATGTTACCGACGCTTATTACAAACTCATGCGTCCAGAAGCTCAAATTAAGTCATACATCGAAGATGCCCTACGTTCATCAGTACCAAAATTGACTTTGGATGAATTATTTGAGAAAAAAGATGAAATTGCGCTTGAAGTACAGCATCAAGTGGCTGAAGAAATGTCAACTTATGGTTATCTGATCGTTAAAACCTTGATTACGAAAGTTGAACCAGATGCTGAAGTTAAACAATCAATGAATGAAATCAATGCGGCACAACGTAAACGTGTGGCAGCCCAAGAATTGGCTAATGCTGATAAGATTAAAATTGTCACAGCTGCCGAAGCTGAAGCAGAAAAAGATCGTTTGCATGGTGTTGGTATTGCACAACAACGTAAAGCTATTGTGGATGGTCTTGCTGAATCAATCCAAGAATTGAAAGATGCTAATGTTGGAATGACAGAAGAACAAATTATGTCTATCCTTTTGACCAACCAATACCTTGATACGCTAAATACTTTTGCGGCTAAGGGCAATCAAACACTTTTCTTGCCAAATCACCCAGAGGGAATCGAAGACATTCGTACCCAAATTTTGTCATCATTGAAGGCAAAATAATAACCAAAAAAGACCTATTGCAGGCAAAGGGAAGCCTTGCAATAGGTCTTTTAAGACTAGCAATATTAGGGATTAATCAGTAAGGAATTAATTTGCTTTTTTGAAGCGTTATAATCATGATTGATGATAAGCGCACGTTTTTTGTGTGTGATATTGGGACTTTTAATCGATGACTAGTAAAGTAGTTCGTGTGATACCAAATGTTAAGAGAATTTGATTATTTTTTGTGTGATATGTTGACTTAACCATTTTCTTAAAGCGGTTTGATGTAGCATAGTGCCAATACCAATGCTTAGGAGGTTAAGGGTGACATCTCCTAAATCAAAAATACCAAGGTGGAAAACGTATTGGGCTGTTTCAATCGTCAGTAAACCAAAGAAAGCTAGGGTAAAATTTTCTTTGGAAGGTCGGAAAAGAAAGCCCAACGGTATAAACATCACAAGGTTCATCATAGGAACAAAGCGGCTGCCACTTGTGAAGTCAGAAATAAACGATAATGGATTAAAAGAATAGCCTTGGATACCGATATTTTTCAGCAAAATCACGTAAATCAAAATCATAAAATAAATGAAGTAAGAGACAGCGACCGTCAAACTTGTAATCTTCTTAGTATAAACTAGGTGCATTAGAATGAACGTGAAATAAGTTAAAATCAGTGTAATAATAGTATTTAGGGCAAGGGTAAATGAGACACCATAAGAGGAAATGTAATGGGTATAAGTCATCAGATAGTGTTCATAAAACCAACTTGAAAAAGTAAAAGATACAAGAGTTAATGCGATATTGATGATACTTCTTTTTAAGGTTGCCATTTTGATTTCCTCCTTCTAGTGATTAATAGTCGGGTTAATTTCTATTATCGTTAGTATAAGTTAGGAAACTTATAATTACATTAAAAAGGATTTTTGAAAATCTTAGTACGTTTGATGGCATTTTGAAGCTAAGAACTTATCACTAAAATGATAGGATCCAGTGTGGTATCAAAACTCCTAAGATGAGAAGTGGTTTTCGTGATACTCATCAAAATCATCAAGGGGATTCCTCAAAGTGTTACCTTTCACTCCAACTCCTGAGAGTCCAGCAATTAGAAGTAGCAGTGCTTTGGCAACTGTTTTTTTAGAGGGCTTGTCATTAAGATAATCTAGAACAATGGCTTTCACAAAGTTCGTCTAATTCTTGTTTTCCTATGAATCTCAGGACCAAACTTTTGACTGTTTACAGATGTTATTACGCCCATTAAGCTAGATGATGGCTTCTTGCGATTTAGTTGTAACTGACTATCCTGACTGCCTCTTTGACTCCTTTTGGCTATAGGCAAACTTCCCTGATAGTATCTAGTGGTTTGAGCTTTTCACGGTTTACTAATCGGAGGTCATCTCAAAATAGAGGCATGCTGTTTTGCTAGTTGTAAGCTTGCAAGAAATTTTCAAAAAGCACGTAAAGAGGGCTAAACATTTTAAAAATTCTTCGAGAATAGCATTGTAACCGATTACTTTATTTGGTATAATTAAAGATGAAAATATACTTGAAAGGAGTTCGACTATGAAAGCCGCAACTTATCTCTCTGCAAATACCTTACGTCTTACGGACAAAGACAAACCAACGGTTGTTAAACCAACCGATGCAGTTGTCCGTCTGCTTAAAACGACCATTTGTGGAACCGACCTCCACATTCTTGGTGGCGATGTTCCAGCTTGCAAACCAGGAACGACACTTGGCCATGAAGGAATCGGTATCGTTGAAGAAGTCGGAGATGCAGTTACCAACTTCAAAGTTGGTGATAAAGTTATTATTTCATGTGTTACTGCCTGCAATACTTGCTACTATTGCAAGCACCAATTGCCTTCACATTGTGAAGATGGTGGTTGGATTCTTGGTCACTTGATTGAAGGAACTCAAGCGGAATATATCCATATTCCCCATGCTGATGGCAGTCTCTACCATGCACCAGAAGGTGTTCATGATGATGCCCTTGTTATGCTTTCAGATATTCTTCCAACCTCGTATGAAATTGGAATTCTCCCATCTCATGTCAAACCAGGTGATACCGTCTGTATTGTAGGTGCTGGACCAATTGGCTTGGCAGCGCTCCTTACGGCACAATTCTACTCACCAGCTAAAATCATTATGGTTGACTTGTCACAAAAACGTCTAGAGGCTTCAAAACGTTTTGGAGCAACGCACACGATCCTTTCAACTACAACTGAGGACGTCAAAGCCCAAGTTGATGCCATCACTGGTGGACGTGGTGTTGATGTCGTTCTTGAATGTGTCGGTTATCCAGCAACCTTTGACATCTGTCAAAATGTTGTATCAATCGGTGGTCATATTGCGAACGTTGGTGTTCACGGTAAACCAGTTGAGTTTGACCTTCAAGACCTCTGGATTAAAAACATTACCCTTAACACTGGTTTAGTCAATGCCAATACAACTGAAATGCTTTTGGAAGTTCTTGAAACTGGTAAAATCGATGCCACTCAATTGGTAACCCACCACTTCAAACTTTCAGAAATTGAGGAAGCCTACAAAGTCTTCAAGGCTGCTGAAGAAAACAATACGCTTAAAGTTATCATTGAAAATGATTTTTCGTAATCCCTAATAAAAATTCTCTAGCAGTTGATGCTGCTAGAGAATTTATTGTCTTTCAAAGAAGATTAACCACAGGCTCTGACTTGTTTTTTAATTCTATGTTCGTATCCCCTGTCCATAGGTTTGACTAGCTGTTTCATTTCTAGACTCGTAAAGCCCCTGTCCACTGGACAAGGGCTTTTAGTTATTTTAAGAAACGTTGTAAGAAAACTTTTGTACGTTCTTGTTGTGGATGTTCAAAGATTTGTTCAGGTGTTCCCTCTTCGGCGATAAGACCTTTATCCATGAAAATCACACGGTCAGAAACCTCTTTGGCGAATTCCATTTCGTGAGTAACGATAATCATTGTTAAACCAGATTTGGCAAGGTCTTGCATTGTTTTTAAAACTTCCCCGACCATTTCTGGGTCAAGGGCTGAAGTTGGTTCGTCAAAGAGCATTGCTTCAGGGTTGACAGAGAGGGCGCGTGCGATAGCCACACGTTGTTTTTGACCACCAGAGAGTTGTTTTGGTTTTGCTTTCCAGTATTGCTCTGTCATACCGACTTTTGTAAGATTTTCTTTGGCGATTTTTTCAGCTTCGTCACGTGAACGTTTGAGAACAGTTGTTTGGGCAACGATGGCATTTTCTAAAACATTAAGATTTTCAAAAAGGTTAAATGATTGGAAAACCATGCCTAATTTTTCACGATATGCTGTCAAATTATAATCTTTTTCAAGAACATTTTGACCGTGAAAGAGGATTTCACCAGCTGTTGGTTCTTCTAAAAGATTGATCGAACGAAGAAATGTTGATTTTCCTGAACCTGACGAACCGATAATCGAAATAACTTCACCTTTAGTTACTGAAAGTGAAATATCTTTGAGGACTTCATTTTGTCCGTAAGATTTTTTTAAATGTTTAATATCAATGATAGCTTGTGCCATTATTTCACCTCTTTCGTTTGGTTTTGATTAGCACCAGTTGTGTAAGTGTCCGCATCGAAACGATGTTCAATAAATCGTAGGATACGTGTCACAGTAAAGGTGAGGACAAAGTAAATAATCGCGATAATAGTAAATGTTTGGAAATATTGATAAGTTTGTGTCGCAACGGTGTTACCTGAGAAGTAAAGTTCGACAACGGAAATAACGTTCAATACAGAAGTATCTTTGATATTGATGACAAATTCGTTACCTGTTGCTGGCAAAATATTGCGGATAACTTGTGGAAGAACGATTTTGCGCATGGTTTGTCCGTGGGTAAATCCGAGTGCTGTTGCGGCTTCGAATTGACCTTTATCAACGGCGAAGATACCGCCGCGGACGATTTCACTCATGTAAGCACCGGTATTGATTGAAACGATAAGGACAGCGGCTAAGGTACGGTCAATTGAGATTCCAAAAGCTTGAGCGGTACCATAGTAAATAACCATCGCTTGTACAATCATTGGGGTCCCGCGAAAGACTTCAATATAGACATTGAGTACCCAACCAAAAGCTTTTTGAAGTCCAGCTAATACTTTATTGGCAGCTTTTGGAGCGGTACGATAAACACCGATGAGAAGTCCGATAAAGAGACCGGCAACTGTACCAATAATTGAGATGAAGAGTGTCACTCCAGCACCACGTAAGAATTGATTCCAGTTATTTTTGAAAATTGTCCACATGTCAGTGAAGAAGTTGCTGTTTTCATCTTCTTCAGAATTATCAGATGGTTGTTCTTCAATCATTTTATCCATGAGTTCCAAACGGTCATCTTCTGAAATACCAGCTAAAACAGCGTTGACTTTAGCGAGCATTTCTGTGTCGTCTTTTCGAAGCCCAACGGCAATAGCTGTATCAGATTCTGATGTTGAAAAACCTTGACCTTCTTCAAATGAAATCATCTTGAAGTCGCTATTAGCGTTTTCGGCTGAGATGGCATCTGGACGTTCAGAAACATAACCGTCAATGATACCAGATTCAAGGGCTTGACGCATTTGGCTAAAGTCGCCCATAGCAGTTTCTTTGATTGCCCCGCTAATTTGGTCAATGAGATTATAGAGGTAAACACCTTGCTGGGATGTTAATTTAGCACCTGAAAAGTCAGATAGAGATGTTGCATTGGCATAATCGCCTTTTTTAGAAACAACGATTACGGGATAGCTTGTGTAGTAACTATCTGAAAAGGCAATTTCTTTTTTGCGTTCATCAGTTGGACTCATTCCAGCAGCAATCATATCGATTTTCCCAGAAGTCAGTGCAGGAATTAACCCTGTCCAAGTTGTTTTGACAACGAGAAGTTCCTTGCCTAAACTATCTGCAATTTTCTTAGCAATTTGGACATCATATCCGTTAGCATATTGATTCGTTCCTTCAATAGGAACAGCTCCGTTAGAATCATCATCTTGTGTCCAGTTAAAGGGAGCATAGGCAGCTTCCATACCGACACGAAGGTATTCGTCAGCGTGTACGCTAGTCATTCCTCCAAAGAGAAGAAGAACAGCTGTAAAACAACTTAAAAGTAACTTTTTCATTTAAGACTCCTGTCTATTCTTATACCCTACCATTTTACAAGAAATAGCGGTTGATTTCAATATAATCATCCTAAAAATAGAATATTTATACAATGAAATATGGTAAAATAAGGGAGGAAAGGAGTAGGAGATGATGAAAAAATTAACATTATTTTTGCTTGCTATTGTTACATTTTTGGGATTGTCCATTCAGGTTAATGCTGATGTTGACTACAGTATTAGCCATTATGACGGTGTCTTAGAAATACATGACGATAATTCAGCTGATTTTATTCAGACAATTACCTATTAGTTTGATTCGTCTTATAATGGGCAAATTGTAACGTTGGGAGAAGCTGGTAATATGCCAGCTGGTTTTTCGGTAAATAGTCAACCTGAAGTTTCGGCAGAAGTTAATGGAACTAGCAGAGAAGTTGACACTAGAATTTCTAATCTTGGTGATGGTTATGAAGTGACAATTTATAATGCTGGTTCAAGTGGTGATACTGTTGTGGTTACTGTGCACTGGCAATTATCGCAATTGTTATTTCCGTATTCAGATGTTGTCGAATTAAACTGGGTACCAATCAGTGATTGGGATGAAACCTTGCATAATGTAAATTTTACAGTAACCACGGATAAGTCCACTTCTAATCGCCAATTGTGGGCGCATACAGGTTATCTGAATTCAACAACAGTTACCAAAACGTTGAATGGCTATCAGATTTCAGCTAAAAATGTTAGTGGCAAATTGGAGTTACATGCTTATTGGGATCATTCAATTTTTGAAAATGTTAGTTTACTGTCTAAGAATCGAAAGTCAGCTATTATCAAACAAGAAGCTAAAATTGCTCGTAGAAGTCAAATGTTACAGGTATTGTTATTTTATGCCTTGCCAGCAGTTGTTATTGTATTGATAGTGGGGGCTTTGATGATATTTTTCGGAAGCATTAGGCTTACTAGACGATACGAACAGTTTGATAGAAAAATACGTTCTTACGAAGCACCAGAAGATTGGTCGCCACTTTTAGTATTGAAATACATTTATGATGTGGATTTACAACATTTGGATACTACAGGCAGTTCCATTCCACAAGAATTTAGTTTTGAGACGGCTATGCAAGCAACTCTGCTTGATTTGATTGACCGTAAGGTTATTAGCGTTGATAATAGGGAGTTAACCTGTCATCTTGAGATGCCGATGGCAGATTATGAAGCCGAAGTACTTGATATGGCATTTGGTAAAAAAGAGACGATAAGTGTTGATGATCTCTTTGCTGATTACCATTTTGATGATACTTTGCTGAAGAAGTATAAAAAACAATATAAAGGTAAAACACTAGAAAGCAAGCTTAATAAGATAGGAAATGATTTTAATCGCCGATACAATGCTAAATTGAATAGCATTAACAAGTTAGTGGAAAAAGAGGTGACGAGTCAAAACTTACCAGCCATTCGTCAAGAATTATCTGAAAGAACTAAGAGTACCATTTCGTTGGCACGTCGCTTCCTACTGGTAGCAATGCTCGTAGTAACTTTAAGCGGCGTTTATTCATTTATGCAGGAGCATTGGATTTTTCTCATATACGGTACTTTACTAGCAATTGTGATTTTCATACTGCTTTACATTAACCGAAAAATGCATTATTCTACCGAACATGGAACGATAACAGCTGAAGGTCAACAACGTGTGCAAGCATGGGTTAGCTTTACCAATATGATGCGTGACATTGATAAATTTGATAAAGTTGATATTCAAGGTGTCGTTGTTTGGAATCGTATTTTGGTTTATGCTACTTTATTTGGTTATGCTAAACGGGTGCAAAAATACCTTGATTTTAATGATATCAAGCTTGCAAATGAGTCGGTTATTTTAACCAATCAAGAACTAGGTTATATGATTGGTATGCATACTCATCAGCTAGGTTTAGCTAGTCACAATGCGAATATGGCTGCTCATTTTTCCGTTTCCTCTGGTAGCTCTGGCTCAGGTGGCGGGGGAGGATTCTCTGGCGGGGGAGGCGGAGCGTTTTAAAAACGCTTCAAATCTGCTATAATTGAAGAGATATAAATTTAAGGAGAACTTATGTTATTTTTCGAACTACTAAAGGCTATCTTTTTAGGGATAGTTGAGGGAATTACAGAGTGGTTGCCTGTTTCAAGTACAGGACACTTGATTTTGGTTCAAGAGTTTATCAGTTTGAACCAAAGCAAAGCGTTTTTGGATATGTTCAATATTGTTATCCAATTGGGAGCAATCTTGGCTGTTATCGTCATTTACTTTAAACGTTTGAACCCATTTCAACCTGGTAAAACAGCGCGTGAAGTCCAATTAACATGGCAATTATGGTTAAAAGTTGTTATTGCTTGTATTCCATCAATTTTGATTGCGTTGCCGCTTGATGATTGGTTTGAAGCACATTTTAATTATATGGTTCCAATCGCCATTGCTTTGATTGTTTATGGGATTGCTTTTATCTGGATTGAAAAACGCAATGCTAATGTTGAACCGCAGGTTACGGAACTTGCTCGTATGCCTTATTTAACCGCTTTTTGGATTGGTTGCTTCCAAGTTCTTAGTATTATTCCAGGGACAAGTCGTTCAGGTGCTACAATTCTAGGGGCAATTATTGTGGGAACAAGTCGTTCAGTTGCCGCTGACTTTACTTTCTTCCTCGCTATCCCAACAATGTTTGGTTATAGTGGTTTGAAGGCGGTTAAGTTCTTCTTAGATGGAAATGTTCTTAGTTTCAGTCAATTTTTAATTTTAATGGTTGCTAGTGTAACAGCATTCCTTGTCAGCCTTTACGTTATCCGCTTCTTGACTGACTATGTTAAAAAACATGATTTCACTATTTTTGGTAAATATCGTATCGTTTTAGGTTCGATTCTTATTGTTTATAGTATCTTGAAAGCTATCTTTTAATAACTAAGCAGCCTCTTAAGGGCTGCTTTTATAGCGTAAAAATTGAAAAAGTCCGACTTTTCTTGTATAATAAAATGACTACTCGTGCGAGGTAATTAGTATGGAAATGAAACAGATTAGCGAGACAACGCTAAAAATAATGATTAGCATGGAAGATTTAGAAGAACGTGGCATGGAGTTGAAAGACTTTTTGATTCCACAAGAAAAGACAGAAGAGTTCTTCTACTCAGTAATGGACGAATTAGATTTACCAGATAATTTCAAAGATAGTGGAATGCTTAGCTTTCGTGTGACACCAAGAAAAGACCGTATTGATGTCTTTGTTACAAAATCTGAAATCAATAAAGAAATTAATTTCGAAGATTTAGCTGCATTCGACGACGTGTCAAACATGTCACCTGAGGAATTTTTCAAAACCTTGGAACAAACAATGCTTTCTAAAGGTGATACTGAGGCGCATGAAAAATTAGGAAAAATCGAAGAAATGATGGAAGGTGCCGTTGAGGAAGTTCTCACAGAACAAGCTCAAGCAGAGCCAACAGAAGAGGATATTAATCCATCTGATTATGTTCATTATGTCCTTGATTTTCCAACACTTGAAGCTGTCATATCTTTTGCTAAAGCTATTGATTTTCCAGTTGAAGCATCAGAACTCTACAAAGATGGTGGTCTTTACCACATGACCATTTTACTTGATCTGCAAAATCATCCGTCTTACTATGCGAATTTGATGTATGCTCGTTTGTTGGAATATGCTAGCACAGGTACAAAAACGCGTGCTTATTTGCAAGAGCACGGTGTTGAAATGTTAACAGATGACGCTGTTGCAAAATTAAAAATGATTGAGTTGGTATAATATGGCACCCTTTACAATTGAATATGTTCTTGTTTTAATCGGCGCTTTCTTACTGTCATTATTTTTGACACCGATTGTTCGTTTTATTGCATTTCGTGTTGGAGCTGTTGATAATCCAAATGCTAGACGTGTCAACGAAGTACCTATGCCAAGTAGTGGTGGATTAGCGATTTTTATCTCTTTCTTAATTTCAGCCTTAATTCTAATGCCAAGGGTTTTGAAAGAGCCGATATGGACAACATCTTATTATGATTATATTTTGCCAGTTGTTATTGGAGGATTAATTATCACAACGACTGGTTTTATTGATGATATTTACGAATTGAAACCTAAGACAAAAATGGCAGGCATTATTCTTGGAGCTGTTGTTGTCTGGGCATTTACAGATTTTCGCTTTGATAGTTTTAAAATACCATTTGGCGGTCCCTTGCTCGAATTTAATTCAGTGATTACTTTCTTTTTAACCGTCTTTTGGATTATTTCGATTACCAATGCAATGAATTTGATTGACGGTTTAGATGGGTTGGTTAGTGGTGTTTCCATTATTAGCCTTGTTACGATGGCCTTGGTTTCGTATTTCTTTTTACCACAAACGGATTTTTACCTAACATTGACCATCTTACTCTTGATTGCTTGTATTGCAGGTTTCTTTCCTTATAATTACAATCCTGCGATTATTTATCTGGGAGATACAGGTGCTCTGTTTATAGGGTTTATGATTGGTGTCTTATCATTGCAGGGCTTGAAAAATTCTACAGCTGTTGCGGTAGTAACACCTGTTATTATTCTTGGCGTTCCGATAATGGATACTACTGTGGCGATTATTCGCCGTAAATTGTCAGGACGCCCAGCGACGGAAGCGGACAAGTTGCACTTGCATCATCGGCTTTTAGCAATGGGCTTTACGCATCGGGGCGCGGTTTTAGTGGTTTATGGTATTGCTATTCTCTTTTCCCTTATCGCCTTATTGTTAAATGTGTCTAGTCGTTTGGGTGGTTTGCTTTTAATGATTGGTCTTGTCTTTGCCCTAGAGGTCTTCATTGAAGGGCTAGGAATTTGGGGAGTCGGACGGACACCACTCTTTGATACACTTAAATTTATCGGAAATAGTGATTATCGCCAAGCAAGCATGTTAAAATGGAAAAATCGCAAAAATAATAAGTGATTGAAAAAGCCTAATGTGGCTTTTTTTGATATAATGATTAGTAAGTTTATGGAATGACAGTTATTTTCAGAAAAGTTACTGTTGTATTTGACGAATTGGAGGAGTGTACACATGTCTGTACTTGAAATAAAAGATCTTCATGTTTCTATTGAAGATAAAGAAATTTTAAAAGGAGTTAATCTAACCCTTAAGACTGGTGAGATTGCTGCGATTATGGGACCTAATGGTACTGGTAAATCAACCCTATCAGCAGCTATTATGGGAAATCCAAATTATGAGGTTACTCAAGGGGAAATTTTGCTTGACGGTGAAAATATCCTTGAACTCGAAGTTGACGAACGTGCACGTCTTGGGCTTTTTCTTGCTATGCAATACCCATCTGAAATCCCAGGAATCACCAATGCTGAATTTATCCGTGCAGCTATGAATGCTGGAAAAGAAGATGACGATAAAATTTCAGTTATGGATTTCATCACAAAACTTGATGAAAAAATGGCATTTCTTGGCATGAAAGAAGAAATGGCAGAGCGTTACCTTAACGAAGGTTTCTCAGGTGGTGAGAAGAAACGTAATGAAATTCTTCAGTTGCTAATGCTCGAACCTAAATTTGCACTTCTTGACGAAATTGATTCAGGACTTGATATCGATGCTCTTAAAATTGTTTCAAAAGGTGTTAACGCTATGCGTGGCGGTAATTTTGGAGCTATGATTATCACTCACTATCAACGACTTCTCAACTATATTACACCAGATGTGGTGCATATTATGATGGATGGACGTGTTGTTCTTTCAGGTGATGCTGAACTTGCTGCCCGTCTTGAAAAAGAAGGCTATGCAAAAATTGCAGAAGAACTTGGACTAAAATACGAAGAAGAAGTGTAATTGATGATGTCAAAGTCTGCTTTTGGCAGACGATACTCGTATGATGACGATGAAAAGGAGTAACCATCAAATTATGACGAAAGAATCTATCCTAAATTTTTCACAAACAAAGGCAGAACCTTTATGGCTACAAGAACGTCGTTTGGCTGCCTTTGATAATATAGATAAATTGCCCTTACCTGAAATCAACCGTGTTAAATTTCACCGCTGGAACTTAGGTGATGGGATGATTTCAGAGGACCAAGCACTTGCTAATGTCCCTGATTTCACAGCACTTGGAGACAATCCAAAACTTGTTCAAGTCGGTACACAAACCGTTTTAGAGCAATTACCAACTGATTTGATTAATAAAGGTGTTATTTTCACCGATTTTGATACAGCTTTGGAAGAAATTCCTGATATTATTGAACAGTATTTTGGAGCAGCGCGTGATTTTAAGGAAGATAAGTTAGCTGCTTATCATACCGCTTATTTTAATAGCGCAGCTGTTCTTTACGTTCCTGATAATGTTGAGATTGAAGAGCCAATCGAAGGCTTATTTTATCAAGATAAGGCTAGTGATGTGCCGTTTAACAAGCATATTTTAATCATTGCAGGGCGTAATAGTCGCATTAATTATTTGGAACGCTTTGAAACAATTGGCGAGGGTGGTGCTCAAGCAACAGCAAATATCAGCGTTGAGGTTATTGCGCTTGATGATAGCCAAGTGAAATTTTCAGCTATTGACCGTCTGGGTGAGAATGTCACAACATACATTAGTCGTCGTGCTCGCCACGGTAAAGATGCTAGTGTCGATTGGGCACTCGGGGTCATGAATGAAGGCAATGTTATCGCTGATTTCGATTCAGATTTGTATGGAAATGGTAGCCATGCTAGTCTTAAAGTTATTGCAGCATCATCAGGACGTCAAGTCCAAGGCGTGGATACACGTGTGACAAACTACGGCAGCAATTCAATTGGTCACATTTTACAACATGGTGTTATTTTAGAACGTGGGACACTGACATTTAACGGTATTGGACATATTATCAAGGGGGCAAAAGGAGCAGATGCGCAACAAGAAAGCCGTGTTTTAATGCTTTCTGATAAAGCACGTTCTGACGCCAATCCGATTTTGTTAATTGATGAAAATGATGTAACGGCAGGTCATGCGGCTTCAATTGGACAAGTTGACCCAGAAGATATGTATTATTTGATGAGTCGTGGACTTGATAAGGATACAGCAGAGCGCTTGGTTATTCGTGGTTTCTTGGGCGCTGTTATTACGGAAATTCCTGTAAAAGAAGTCCGTGATGAAATGATTGCGGTATTAGACCGTAAATTGGAGAATCGTTAGCATGTCAGCATTAGATGCGCATAACATTTATCAAGACTTTCCTATTCTTGACCAAATTGTCAATGATGAACCATTAGTTTACCTTGACAATGCGGCAACAACACAGAAACCACAACAGGTTCTTGATACACTTAACGATTATTACCATAAGACAAATGCCAATGTTCACCGTGGTGTTCATACTTTGGCTGAACGTGCTACGGCTGCTTACGAAGCTAGTCGTGAAAAGGCACGCCAATTTATTAATGCCAAGTCAACAAAAGAAATTCTTTTCACACGAGGCACTACAACTGGACTAAACTGGCTAGCACGTTTTGCAGAAGAAGTGCTCCAAAAAGACGATGAAGTTCTCATTTCAATCATGGAACATCATTCTAATGTCATTCCATGGCAAGAAGCCTGCCGTAAAACAGGAGCAAAATTAGTGTACGCTTACCTCAAAGAGGGACAACTTGACATGGCAGACTTGCAAAGCAAATTGTCACCCAAAACAAAATTTGTTAGTATTGCCCACGTTTCAAATGTTCTTGGTTCCATTCAACCTGTCAAAAAAATAGCAGAGCTAGCTCACCAAGTTGGGGCATATATGGTGGTTGACGGTGCGCAATCAGCCCCCCACATGAGCATTGATGTTCAAGATTTGGACTGCGATGTCTTTGCTTTTTCGGGACATAAAATGCTAGGGCCAACGGGTATTGGTGTCCTTTATGGTAAAGAAGAATTGCTTAATCAAATGTCACCAGTCGAATTTGGTGGCGAAATGATTGATTTTGTCTATGAACAAGAGGCAACATGGAAAGAATTACCATGGAAGTTTGAAGCAGGAACACCCAATATTGCGGGAGCTATTACTGTGGGAGCAGCTATTGATTATTTAACCAATATTGGTATGGATGCCGTACATGCTCACGAACAAGAATTAGTCAATTACGTCCTTCCGAAATTGCAAGCCATTGATGGGTTGACGGTTTACGGACCACAAGACCCAAGTCAACACATGGGAGTAATTGCCTTTAACTTAGATGGCTTACACCCACACGATGTGGCAACGGCACTAGATTATGAAGGTGTCGCTGTGCGTGCAGGACACCATTGTGCACAACCATTGATTACTTATCTTGGTATTCATTCAGCTGTGCGTGCAAGTTTTTATATCTATAATACGAAAGAAGATTGTGATAAACTGGTAGAAGCAATTCTTAAAGCAAAGGAGTTTTTCAATGGCACTTTCTAGATTAGATAGTCTTTATCTGGCGGTGGTTTCTGACCACTCCAAAAGTCCACATCATCAAGGAAAATTAGACGATGTTGACCAAGTCAATCTTAATAATCCAACTTGTGGTGATGTGATTTCTTTATCAGTGAAGTTTGACGGTGACCGCATTTCGGATATCGCTTTTGCAGGTGATGGTTGTACCATTTCGACAGCTTCATCAAGCATGATGACAGATGCCGTTATCGGTAAAACAAAAGAAGAAGCACTTGAACTGGCTGAGATTTTTTCGAAAATGGTTCAAGGGGAAAAAGATGACGCTCAGAAAAGGCTAGGCGAAGCTAGTTTTTTAGCAGGGGTTTCAAAATTTCCACAGCGGATCAAGTGCTCAACACTTGCTTGGAATGCTCTGAAAAAAGCTATTGCAAACGATAGTAAGGATTAGAAAGGTAAGTAAATGTCTGAAATAAAGGAAAAAGTGACTCCAAAACCCATTGATATCGGGGATTATCAATTTGGCTTTCATGACGATGTAACCCCTGTTTTTTCGACAGGAAAAGGAATCAGCGAAGCTGTTGTTCGTGAAATGTCAGCAGAAAAAGGCGAACCAGAATGGATGCTTGAGTTCCGCTTGAAATCATTGGAAATTTTCAATAAAATGCCAATGCAAGATTGGGGGCCTGATTTGTCAGACATTAATTTTGATGAGATTAATTATTATCAAAAAGCTTCTGACAGACCAGCACGTTCATGGGATGATGTTCCAGATAAAATTAAAGAAACGTTTGAACGTATCGGAATTCCTGAAGCCGAACGTGCCTACCTTGCAGGAGCGTCAGCTCAGTACGAATCAGAAGTCGTTTATCATAACATGAAAGATGAGTACGATAAGTTAGGAATCATTTTCACAGATACGGATTCTGCTTTGAAAGAGTATCCTGACCTCTTCAAAAAATATTTTGCCAAACTAGTTCCGCCAACGGATAACAAATTAGCAGCTTTGAATTCAGCGTTTTGGTCAGGTGGAACATTCATCTACGTGCCAAAAGGGGTTAAGGTCGATATCCCTTTGCAAACTTATTTCCGTATTAATAATGAAGCAACAGGTCAATTTGAGAGAACCTTGATTATCGTTGATGAGGGGGCAAGCGTTCATTATGTCGAAGGATGTACCGCACCAAATTATTCATCAGCCAGTCTGCATGCTGCTATCGTTGAAATTTTTGCCCTTGAAGGCAGTTATATGCGTTATTCAACGATTCAAAACTGGTCAGACAACGTCTATAACTTGGTCACAAAACGTGCCACAGCCAAGAAAAATGCAACTGTTGAATGGATTGACGGTAACCTTGGTGCGAAAACAACTATGAAATACCCATCTGTTTACCTTGACGGCGAAGGTGCGCGTGGCACAATGTTGTCAATTGCTTTTGCTAATAAAGGGCAACACCAAGACACAGGTGCAAAAATGATTCACAATGCACCACACACCTCATCTTCGATTGTTTCAAAATCCATTGCCAAAGGTGGCGGAAAAGTTGACTATCGTGGTCAAGTGACCTTCAATAAGGAATCTAAAAAATCCGTTAGCCATATTGAATGTGATACCATTATCATGGATGATATGTCACGTTCAGATACCATTCCTTTCAACGAAATTCACAATTCACAAGTTGCACTTGAGCATGAAGCCAAAGTTTCAAAAATCTCAGAAGAACAACTTTATTATCTTATGAGCCGAGGGCTTTCAGAACAAGAAGCAACAGAGATGATTGTTATGGGATTTGTTGAACCATTCACAAAAGAATTACCAATGGAATACGCCGTTGAACTTAATCGATTGATTAGTTATGAAATGGAAGGTTCTGTTGGGTAATAGACTAAAAGAGACAAGCCAAGGCTTGCCTCTTTTATATATATGAAATTAAAGTTTTTCATTAACAAAAGTAACGAAATGGTTCCACCATACCTTGAAGAAAATACTTCTATCAACATCTGTCTTAGCAACTGCCGTTACACTTGGTTCAGAATCAAGATAACCAGTTCCTACAATTTGGGTGTCATTATAAGTAATGGTTCCAACTTTTTGTCCTTTAGTAATAGGAGCATCATAGCCGTCTGCATTAGTTGAAAAATCAGCAGAAACATCCGTATTAATACGACGGACAACTTTTAAATCTTCAGAAGCGACAGCAGCAACTGATTTTGCTTTACCGTCATTAACCGTAGCTTTACTACTTTGGTAAGATTTCCCTGCTTTAACAAGTGTCACCATTTCATAGTTTGATTTGACATAATCTAGCAAGTCATTTGTTGCTTCAAAACGAGCGTATTCATCATCTTCCCAACCATCTGCATTCATAACGACAGAGATAATCCGCATACCATTTTCAGTTGAAGTAGCCACAAAAGAAGCGCCAGCTAATTCTGTCGTACCTGTTTTAAGACCGTCAACCCCTGAGCGTTCATATGGCATACCTTCTAACATATAGTTGTAGGTAGTCATCGTAGTGCCATCAAAGTCGGCTGTTGTCTGACTTGTGATGTTTAAAATATCAGGATATTCAGTGATTAAGTGTTGAGCGATAATAGCAACATCTCGAGCACTCATCATATTTTCATCGGTCGAACTTGAACCTGGGTAGATATTGTCTCCTAGATAGCTATTATTAAGACCAGAAGCATTGACGATTGTGGCGTCTGTGATGCCCCATTCTTCCACTTGTGCTTTCATCATATCGACAAATTTACTTTCAGTACCGCTGATTTTCTCCGCAAGGGCAATAGCTGCGCTGTTTGCACTAGCGACCATTGCTGCATTTACAAGTTGTTCAACCGTATATTCGCGTGCTTCCATAGGAACATTACTAGCATCAGAATTTGCTGTTAAATCATAAGCATAATCTGAAATAGAAACTTTGCTATCCCAAGAAAGTTTTCCTTCATCAATAGCTTTATAAACTAAGTAAACAGTTAAAATCTTAGTTATAGATGCAATGCCGTCAGGTGTGGTGGCATCTTTTTCATATAATACTTTTCCTGTGGTAGCTTCAACAGCAATGGCGTGTTCGGCAGCTGCATCAAAATCATCATCTGCGCTAACTTTGCTTCCTACTGCAAGAAAAGTCAGAAAAATTGCAAAAAACGCAAAAATCTTCTTCATTAGAAGTTCCATCCTTTGTAAAAAAATTAATCATTATGATTATACCATATAATTACAGTGTTAGATAATCTGACAAAAAATTCTGACAAAAGTATTTTATTTAAGAAAAGTTTATGATATAATTTTACTTGTCAAATGATATCATTTAGAGAGAACACTAGGAGGGGTGTTACGTGTTACTAAAACGTAAAACATGGAAACGCATTGGCTTGGGGGCGGTTACGCTAGTTTCTGCAGCTGTTTTGGCAGCTTGTGGCGGTAGCAGTTCATCGTCATCTTCAAGCAGTGATGAAATTAATTGGTATACGCCAACAGAAATTAGCACTTTGGATATTTCAAAAGTTACAGATACTTATTCATCTATTGCTATCGGTAACTCAGGAAGTAACCTTCTTCGCCGTGACGAAGATGGTAATTTACAACCTGACTTAGCTGAAAGCGTTGAGGTATCTGATGATGGCTTAACTTATACAGCAACACTTCGCGACAATTTAAAATGGTCAGACGGTAGTGATTTGACTGCTGAAGACTTCGTTTATACATGGCAACGTATTGTTGATCCATCAACAGCTTCAGAGTACGCTTACCTTGTATCAGATGCGCACGTTTTAAACGCTGAGGACGTCATTGCAGGAACTAAAAGTGTTGATGAACTAGGCGTTAAAGCTGACGGAAATAAAGTCATTTTTACATTGTCTAGTCCATCACCACAGTTTGAAAGCTTACTTTCATTTGCCAATTTCATGCCACAAAGCAAAGCCTTTGTTGAAGAAAAAGGAGATGACTACGGAACAACTTCTGATAATGCTTTATATTCTGGACCATATACCGTTGAAGATTGGGATGGTACGAGTGGAACATTTACACTTGTGAAAAACAAATATTATTGGGATGCTGATAACGTTAAAACTAAAAAAGTAAACGTTCAAACTGTTAAAAAAGCTGACACAGCCGTACAAATGTATAAAGACGGTGAGCTTGACACAGCTAGTATTTCTGGAACGTCTGCGATTTACAATGCTAATAAAAACCGCGATGATGTTGTAGATGTTCCAGAAGCCACAACAGCTTACATGGTTTACAATGAATCTGGTTCAACAGAAGCTTTGACAAATACCAAAATTCGTCAAGCACTTAACTTGGCAACTGACCGTGAAGGTATTGTAAAAGCAGCTGTTGATACAGGTTCTACAGCAGCTGATGCTTTGGTTCCGACAGGACTTGAAACATTACCTGACGGAACTGACTTGTCTGATTATGTTGCTGCTGATTACAGTTATGATGAAGATGAAGCTGCAAAACTCTTCAAAGAAGGTTTGGCAGAACTTGGTACTGACTCAATTACATTGACAATCACAGCTGATTCAGATAACGCTGTTGCTAAGGCTGCAGTTGACTATATCAAACAAACTTGGGAAGAGGCGCTTCCGGGCTTAACCGTTGAAGAAAAATTCGTCACGTTTAAACAACGTCTGGAAGATTCTAAGAATCAAAACTTTGATATTGTAGTATCACTTTGGGGTGGTGACTATCCAGAAGGTTCTACTTTCTACGGATTGTTTACTTCGACATCTTCATACAACTATGGTCAAATTTCTGATGCTGCCTACGATGCTGCTTACCAAAAAGCTCTTACAACAGATGCTTTAGATCCAGCTGCAGCAGCTGAAGATTATAAGACAGCGGAAGCAGAGCTTTATAACAATGCTCACTATAACCCACTTTACTTCCGCAGTACAAAATCACTTCAAAACCCATCAATCAAGGGACTTGTTCGTAATTCTACTGGATTACAAGTTGACTTTACATACGCTTATAAAGAGGATTAATCTTTAATAGTGACTATATTGGGCAAGAATTGGTTGCGACCAATTCTTGCTTTTGTTGACAGGAAATTTTTTCTCCTGCCAACAAAAGCAATAAAGAGAAGGAAATATTATGGCAAAATACATTTTAAAACGTGTTGCAATTCTGCTTGTAACACTCTGGGTCGTGGTTACCCTATCGTTTTTCCTCATGCAAGTTATGCCTGGGACACCTTACAATAACCCAAAACTAACTGATGAGATGATTGCTCTAATGAACAAACAATATGGTTTGGATAAGCCAGTATGGCAACAATACCTTACTTATCTTTGGAATGTTCTTCACGGTGACTTTGGTACAAGTTACCAATCCATTAACCAACCAGTATCACGTTTGATTTCACAACGTTTGGGCGTTTCTATCCAACTCGGTGTTCAAGCACTTGTTATTGGACTTATTGCTGGTATTTTGGTTGGTGCTGCTTCAGCACGTAACAAAAATAACTGGATTGACGGTGTCCTTAGTGTCATCTCAACATTAGGTATTTCTGTGCCTTCATTCATTATCGGTCTTTTCCTTTTGGTACTTCTTGGTTTCAAATGGAGCTTATTCCCACTTGCTGGTTGGGGAACATTTGCACAGACTGTCATGCCATCAATTGCCTTGGCAATTCCAGTATTTGCTCAAGTAACACGTTTCTTCAGGGGACAAATGATTGAAACATTGAGTTCAGATTATATTCAATTAGCAACTGCTAAAGGGTTGACTAAACGTCAAGTAACTCGTAAGCACGCTTACCGTAACTCAATGATTCCAGTATTAACTTTGGTTGGACCTATGGCAGCAAACCTTTTGACAGGTTCAGCATTGATTGAACAAATTTTCTCAATTCCAGGAATTGGTCAACAATTTGTCACCTCTATTCCAGCTAAAGACTACCCAGTAATCATGGGGACAACTATTGTATACGCAATGATGTTGATGGTTGCCATTTTGGTAACTGATATTGCAACAAGTATCGTTGACCCTCGTGTACGCTTGCAGTAAGGAGAATAACATGGCAGAAAAAAATAGAGAATTTAAACTTGTTGGCGTTGGTTCAGCCAGCTCACAAGAAAAAATCGAAAAGCCTGCTCTTTCTTTCATGCAAGATGCTTGGCGTCGTTTGAAAAAAAATAAATTAGCTGTCGTTTCAATGTGGTTCTTGGCTATCTTGATTGTCTTTTCAATGATTTCAGTCATTTTAGTTCCGCGTGATGATGCTAATGCATTTAACACAAAAGAAGTGACAACATATCGTAATCTTCCACCAAAAATTAGTGATAATCTTCCATTCTGGAATGGTACAATTACTTATTCTGGAAATACAGAAGCAACAGATGTTTATGCTGACCAAGGTGTACCAGAAGGAACAAAATTCATTTTAGGTACTGATAATTTGGGACGTAGTATTGCCAAACGTATTATTGTTGGTGTTCGTATCTCCCTTCTTATCGCAATCGTAGCTACTTTGATTGACCTTTTGATTGGTGTAACATACGGTTTGATTTCAGGTTATGTCGGCGGTAAAGTCGATATGATTATGCAACGTATCATTGAAGTTATTTCATCAATTCCTAACTTGGTTATTGTAACAATGCTAGGACTTTTGCTTGGTAATGGTGTCACATCAATCATCATTTCAATCGCTATCGTCGGTTGGACTTCAATGGCTCGTCAAGTGCGTAACTTAACACTTTCTTATCGTGAACAAGAGTTTGTCCTTGCAGCTCGTTCATTGGGTGAGAGTGCACCAAAAATTGCCTTTAAACATATTCTTCCAAACATTTCAGGGATTATTATTGTTCAAATCATGATGACAGTCCCAAGTGCCATCATGTACGAAGCTGTTCTTTCAGCTATCAACCTTGGGGTGAAACCACCTACAGCATCACTTGGGTCATTGATTACTGATGCCCAAGAATATTTACAATATTACCCATACCAAGTTATTTTACCATCCCTTGCTTTGGTGTTGATTTCACTTGCCTTCATCCTATTAGGTGATGGGCTTCGTGATGCATTCGATCCAAAATCTGGTGATCGTTAGGAGGAAAAAGATGACTAAAGAAACCATTTTACACGTTAAAAACCTTCGTGTAGATTTCCATACCTATGCTGGGGAAATTAAGGCTATTCGTGATGTTAATTTTGACTTAAAAAAAGGTGAAACGCTTGCCATTGTTGGTGAGTCAGGTTCAGGTAAATCTGTAACAACAAAAACGTTGATGGGCTTGTCAGCTTCAAATGCAGAAGTTACAGGAGACATCGATTTTAAAGGTGAAAAATTAACAGAATTAAAAGAAGACGAATGGATTAAGGTTCGTGGAAATGAAATTGCAATGATTTTCCAAGACCCTATGACCAGTCTTGACCCAACAATGAAAATTGGTCAACAAATTGCTGAACCAATTATGATTCATGAAAAAGTTTCTAAACAAGAAGCTTTAAAACGTGCTTTGGAACTCATGAAAAATGTCGGTATTCCAAACGCAGAAGAACATATTAATGATTATCCGCACCAATGGTCAGGTGGTATGCGTCAACGTGCTGTTATTGCGATTGCCTTGGCAGCAAACCCAGATATTTTGATTGCTGATGAACCTACAACAGCCTTGGATGTAACCATTCAAGCACAAATTTTGAATTTGATGAAACAAATTCAAAAAGAACGTGGTTCATCAATTGTCTTTATCACACATGACCTTGGTGTTGTTGCGGGTATGGCTGATCGTGTTGCCGTTATGTATGCTGGTAAGATTATTGAATATGGAACAGTAGATGAAGTATTCTATAACCCACAACATCCATATACTTGGGGGCTTTTGAATTCAATGCCAACAACAGATACTGAAGCAGGAAGCCTTCAATCTATCCCAGGAACACCGCCAGATCTCCTTAATCCACCAAAAGGTGATGCTTTTGCACCACGTAACGAGTTTGCTTTAGATATTGATTACGAAGAAGAACCACCAATGTTTAAAATTAGCGATACGCATTTTGCAGCTACATGGTTGTTAGATGAACGTGCACCTAAAGTAACACCACCATTACCAATTCAAAAACGTTGGGCAAAATGGAAAGAACTTGAAGGGAGAAAAGCTTGATGACTGAAAATAGAAAAAAGCTTGTTGAACTTAAAAATGTATCATTGACTTTTAACGAAGGTAAAAAGAACGAAGTAAAAGCTATTGATAATATCAGTTTTGATATTTACGAAGGTGAAGTTTTCGGTCTTGTTGGAGAATCAGGTTCTGGTAAGACAACCGTTGGTCGTGCTATTTTGAAATTGTACGACATTAATAAAGGTGAAATTGATTTTGATGGTGAAACTATCTCTCACCTTAAAGGGAAAGAACTGCACGAATTCCGTAAAAATGCTCAAATGATTTTCCAAGACCCACAAGCTAGTCTTAATGGGCGTATGAAAATTCGTGACATTGTTGCGGAAGGACTTGACATCCATAAATTAGTTAACAGTAAAGAAGAACGTGACCAAAAAGTTCAAGAGTTACTTGCATTAGTTGGGCTTAACAAAGACCATTTGACACGTTATCCACATGAATTTTCAGGTGGGCAACGCCAACGTATTGGCATCGCCCGTGCGCTTGCAGTTGAACCAAAGTTCATCATTGCCGATGAACCAATTTCAGCCCTTGACGTGTCAATCCAAGCTCAAGTTGTTAACCTTATGCAAAAACTTCAAAGAGAACAGGGGTTAACATATCTCTTTATCGCTCACGATTTGTCAATGGTTAAATACATCTCAGATCGTATTGGGGTTATGCACTGGGGTAAAATGCTTGAAATTGGAACATCTGATGATGTCTATAATCATCCAATTCACCCCTATACTAAGAGCTTATTGACTGCAATTCCAGAACCAGACCCAGAATCTGAAAGAAATCGTGTCCATAAAGAATACGATCCAAGTGCAGAACTAGATGGCCAACCACGTGAAATGCGTGAAATTACACCTGGACACTTTGTTCTTTGTACAGAAGTAGAAGCAGAAGCTTATAAACAAGAATTATAAGATAAAGAGAAGGGTTTCCTTCCCTTTTTTGCATATCTAAATTTCAGTCTCCAATCGCTCTCTTTTCCCCCCTCTACACCCTTTCCACAAGATCCTTAGTCATAATTCTCTATTTTACCCAAAAAGGCAACAAGCTACACTTAAAAACAATTTTCTAAAAGTAGTTGACAGTTTTTTCTAAGTTTAGTATACTAGATGAGCTGCCGCAAGAGAGCAGTTTTCAGGTTTACAGAAAAGCAAAAAAAGTTCTTGACAAAGTAAGCTTGAGATGATAGACTGATATAGCTGTTGTCCGAGAGGTCGGCGGCAATCGGATTGAAATAGAGTTAAAAAAACTTAAAAAAGTAGTTGACAATCTATTTCAGATTTGATAGAATATAGAAGTTGTCTCTTGGGAGGCAAAGACCTTTGAAAACTGAACAAGACGAACCAAACGTGCGGGTTGAGAAATCGACCTGTTAAGAACGATAAATCTGTCAGTGACAGAATGAGAACACGATTAAACGAGAGTTTGATCCTGGCTCAGGACGAACGCTGGCGGCGTGCCTAATACATGCAAGTAGAACGCTTTTTACTTTAGCTTGCTAGAGTAGAAGGAGTTGCGAACGGGTGAGTAACGCGTA
>NZ_NETH01000119.1 GCF_003337175.1 Streptococcus gallolyticus | reverse complement strand
TTTCTTCCTCCAGTGCGGCTTGGGCGGTTTGGAGGGCGGCTGCGGCATTGTTAATAGCGGTTTGAGTCGCTGTATCGTATGCCGAGCCACCTTCTTGGAGGGATTTGGCTGTGGCAAGAGCAGTGTCAAAAGCTTTTTGGGCTTCTGTCTTCGTGCTGTCATCAGTGCCTGTGCTTGTGCTTTCTGCGGCAGCCACTGCTTGGTCGAGCTGTGTGGTGTAAACCGTAACCGTTGTGCTGACTGGGTCAGACACTTTCTTGCTTGGGTCTTGAACAGTGACAGTAACCGTCGTCTTGTTTTCAACATCTGGGTTCAATAGAAGCGAGACATTATTTGTACCAGCTACAGCACGGCTGACTAGGTTGTTGCCTTCCGTGATTTCAAAACCTTGGGTCGCTTTAGAATCCCAACGGCCTTTAATGGTTTCTTGCTTGCCATTCTTATCTAGGGTAATGACAAACTCAGTACCGTCAGCGTAAACTTCGGATTTGCGTTGGATAGCGAGCAGTGTGCCTTGCGTACGGTTGGTTGCCGTAAGGCTATCAACTGGCTTGCTTTGAGCTAGCTCTGTGACCGTTTGGTCAGAGGTCAATGTACCTGTGCTATGGTCTTGGAAAGTAACCGTGGCATTTCCTTGGTTATCGACATCAACAGAAACTACGACACCTGGATTAGCAGCGGCAACGGCTTGGACAACGGCTTGTTTTTCCGTATCGGTCAAGGCAGTTTTATCCGCAACGGATACTTTTTCGCTCGGTGCTTTCAGGTTGCTTGATTGCTTGGTGGCAACGGTGTCTGTCAACTGAGCAACACTCTTATCAGAGAAAGTAATATCAACCGTACCATCATTTAAAACAGTGATAGTCGTACCTGTTGGCAAGTTCGGATTAGCTGTTTTTACCATATCAGATAGGGTCGTTTTCTCAGTCTCTGTCAAGGCGTCCTTGTTATCAACCAAGAGGGTCTCTGGTTTCTTAATAACCGTTGACTCGGCGAGGGTTGGTTCTTTCGTAACACCACTTTCTTCCTCCAGTGCGGCTTGGGCGGTTTGGAGGGCGGCTGCGGCATTGTTAATAGCGGTTTGA
>NZ_NETH01000118.1 GCF_003337175.1 Streptococcus gallolyticus | reverse complement strand
AGGCGGAGGAAAAGGATGCTGTAAGCCTGTTTATTATGCAGCAAACGGATACTCATGTCGATATAGCAATGGTGAGTGGGGTTATGTTGTTACTAAAGGTGCTTTTCAAGCAACAACAGATGTAATCGCAAACGGTTGGGTATCGTCTCTTGGTGGAGGATATTTTGGAAAACCATAGAGGAGTTTTTTATGTCTCAAATAACTAAAGAACAAATTATGGACCAAGTTTATAATCTTATTTTAAATGTCGAAACTAAGGAAAATGAGCGTGAAGCTCTTATCAATTTTAAAAATGAGATTGAAGCAGGGAAAGAATTTGAAAGAAATTTAATGAGGTTAGCAGAAAGTTTACGGGAAATTAGCGTAAAAAACATTTCTGAGAAAACAACAATGAGCATAGGTGTGAGAGAATTTTATAAAAGTATTTCGTCATATGGTCAATTGAAGAAAAACTTTGGTCGTGGATTAGCAGTAAGCGGCTTTATGTTTTAAAATTTCAAGCTGATAGATTGCCTATCAGCTTTTGTTTTAATCAAATTTTACCGTTTATGACCTAAAAATGACAAATTACGACTTGGACGTTTATTTTTCTAAAAATCTGCTATACTGAACGTGTCAAGGTTGCAACCCGACAAACAAATATTTTAGTTTACAAGGAGGTAGTCATTTGTTGAAAAATATGAGAAAGTTATTTCAAATAAAGCACTATCCCATTTTTATTTTTATCATTGTAGGATTTTTAAATCTTCCCAATTTGTAAAATTAAGCTAGACAGAAAAAAGCCATCTATGTTAGGCTCAGATAAACACCACATTTGTCTGAAAGGAACTAACATAAATGACCTATACTCATC
This sequence comes from Streptococcus gallolyticus, assembly GCF_003337175.1. Classification (GTDB taxonomy): domain Bacteria; phylum Bacillota; class Bacilli; order Lactobacillales; family Streptococcaceae; genus Streptococcus; species Streptococcus gallolyticus_B. Next base: position 364 of record NZ_NETH01000118.1, on the reverse strand, counting down.
TTACCACAACCGAGCTTGTAATGATAGAGGCTTATTACAAAGAGGGAATACCTATTAGCGATATTTGTCAATCCCTCAAAAGATCAAGACAAACGATTTATAAGGTCATTGCTTACCTCAAGACTGGTCACACGGCCTATGATTACTACAAGAACTACAAGGCCAACAAGAAACGTTGTGGTCGTCGTAAGACTCAACTCACTCAAAGTGAACAAGATTTTATTCAAAGACATTTAGAACTTAATTGGAGTTTGGATGTTGTCAAAGGAACTTATCCCGATAAAATCCCTTGCTCTATGAGAACTCTTTATCGCCTAGCTGACCGTGGCATCTTCAAGAAAGAGGATTTACCATGGAAGGGAAA
>NZ_NETH01000117.1 GCF_003337175.1 Streptococcus gallolyticus | reverse complement strand
ACACTTGGGCTTTGGCAGTAGCTAACTGCACTAAATATAATATAAGGGGGGGGTTATATAAAATATAATTATAAGTTTAAGTTAAATGCAGTGAAAATGTATTATTAGTGTGTATAAGACCTAATATGTACTGACGATAAAAGTTGAATATTATATGTTAATTGAAGGATTGAGTTCTGTATTGTACGCTCAGTCCTTTTAGTTTGATTCATTTATTGTTATTTAATGAATCATGAGAGATAAGTTATTTTAAATACTATGCGAATATTGCATAAATTCCCAATTTTGGTAGAAGAGTCGCTAAAATTATAGTTAGAAGGTAATATATCTGATAGTGGAGAAATTAATCCAGCAAAGATTACTTTTATTTATAAATCGGGAAATAAATCATCTTTTAATAGCAATGATTTCAAAGAAAAAGAAGAAATGCTAAAGAACCTTTATTTTATGCGATTTTCAAGTATTTTACCAGTGTCCCAGATGGTCTAGGAGTCACAAAGTACAATAGGTCAAAGAAAACGACTCTGGGATAAAAAGATTTTAATTTTTGAAAAACGTTACTATTAAGCCATTTAAATAACTTCAATAACCCCAATTTGTAAAATTAAGCTAGACAGAAAAAAGCCATCTATGTTAGGCTCAGATAAACACCACATTTGTCTGAAAGGAACTAACATAAATGACCTATACTCATCTTACCACAACCGAGCTTGTAATGATAGAGGCTTATTACAAAGAGGGAATACCTATTAGCGATATTTGTCAATCCCTCAAAAGATCAAGACAAACGATTTATAAGGTCATTGCTTACCTCAAGACTGGTCACACGGCCTATGATTACTACAAGAACTACAAGGCCAACAAGAAACGTTGTGGTCGTCGTAAGACTCAACTCACTCAAAGTGAACAAGGTTTTATTCAAAGGCATTTAGAACTTAATTGGAGTTTGGATGTTGTCAAAGGAACTTATCCCGATAAAATCCCTTGCTCTATGAGAACTCTTTATCGCCTAGCTGACCGTGGCATCTTCAAGAAAGAGGATTTACCATGGAAGGGAAAACGTAAACCCAATGGTAAGGCCGAAAAACGCGGCAAACAAGCTTTTCGGAGGGATATCCGCGAGCGTGCGGAAATTTATCCGGAATTTGAAAGAGAGTTTGGACATCTTGAGGGAGATACGATTGTTGGTAAACATCACAAAAGTGCTGTTATCACCTTGGTAGAGAAGCAATCTAAAGCGATTATCACCCTTCAAACCAATGGTCGAAAAGCTAGTGATATTGAACAAT
>NZ_NETH01000116.1 GCF_003337175.1 Streptococcus gallolyticus | reverse complement strand
ACCTCTTTCCTTGTGGGCATCTCCTTGAAAGAAGTCGTTTTAATCGACGAGCAAGACAATTAATCTGGTTAGTCCAAGTCATTAGACAAGCAATGAATGCTCACATTTCTCCTGATGCAATAGTCATCATCGACAGTTTTCCTCTACCACTTTGTCAACCTGTCCGTAACTACAGAGTCAGACGTTTCAATGAGATAGCTGATATTGGCTACAATGCCTCTAAGCACCTGTGGTTTTATGGCTTTAAAGTCCACATGTTAGTGACCTTATCGGGTTATATTCTAAACTATGTTGTCACACCAGCTTCTGTTCATGATATTAAAGCAGTTGACGAGCTACTAGAAGGATGTCAGCAATCCGTCATTTTAGCTGATTTAGGTTATCTTAGCCGTGAACTGAAAGATGATCTGGAGCAACAAGGTTACGATCTTTGGACTCCCTTACGACAAAATATGGTAGGAGCTAAACAACATAATCATTGGGAACTAATGGCTATGAGACGAACCATTGAGACCAGATTTTCAGAACTTTGTTCCCTTTTTTATATAGAACAAACACTGGCCAGAGGATTAGCAGGATTGCAATTGAGTCTGGAGCAAATCATACTAGCTTATAATCTGAGATATTTTGAAATGAACTAGCACCACGAGTAAACAATATATTAGAAATACTTTGTCCACCTCCTAGATGTAGCATAAAGTTTAAATCATTAAATGAAAATGCTGAAGGTTGTAAAGCAATATTAACAACGATAGTAGTTGGATCATTTTCATTTGTCATCAGTTATATCATGATTATTGTCCAGAACGCTTAAAATACCGCCGTAACGTTAGCTTATCCAAAGTTTCAGACCAATCTCTTCTTGTCTTACTACTATTGCAAGCTGAATTGGGTATTAAGTCACAACGGCATTTCTATCGTATCTGTCACCTCTTTCCTTGTGGGCATCTCCTTGAAAGAAGTCGTTTTAATCGACGAGCAAGACAATTAATCTGGTTAGTCCAAGTCATTAGACAAGCAATGAATGCTCACATTTCTCCTGATGCAATAGTCATCATCGACAGTTTTCCTCTACCACTTTGTCAACCTGTCCGTAACTACAGAGTCAGACGTTTCAATGAGATAGCTGATATTGGCTACAATGCCTCTAAGCACCTGTGGTTTTATGGCTTTAAAGTCCACATGTTAGTGACCTTATCGGGTTATATTCTAAACTATGTTGTCACACCAGCTTCTGTTCATGATATTAAAGCAGTTGACGAGCTACTAGAAGGATGTCAGCAATCCGTCATTTTAGCTGATTTAGGTTATCTTAGCCGTGAACTGAAAGATGATCTGGAGCAACAAGGTTACGATCTTTGGACTCCCTTTACGACAAAATATGGTAGGAGCTAAACAACATAATCATTGGGAACTAATGGCTATGAGACGAACCATTGAGACCAGATTTTCAGAACTTTGTTCCCTTTTTTATATAGAACAAACACTGGCCAGAGTATTAGCAGGATTGCAATTGAGTCTGGAGCAAATCATACTAGCTTATAAT
>NZ_NETH01000115.1 GCF_003337175.1 Streptococcus gallolyticus | reverse complement strand
GATTAAAAATGTATTTTTAGGAGGATATATGTTAATTATTAATTATTTTGCACTACAAATTGAATATGGTTGGATTACGATTGAGCAAGTTCCAAAACGTTTTCGTACGAAAGTACAGGAATTGCTTGATTTGTCGCATGAAGGCTTGCAAGATGGCAACACCGCTGAATAAGCTTAGAGGGTAGGAGTTTATATGTGGAGACCTGAAACAGTCAGCGTTGTTTTGTCTTGCGTTCTTTCTTTTTTAGGAATTTTCACGTTTTTTCAAAATCGTATGACATCGACTGAAAAACGATTGACAATCCTTGAAGAGAAGAATACTCAACAAGATAAAGAGTTAGAAGAAATTAAGCGTCGATTGGATAATCACGACTTGCAAATGCAAGTGCTTATCCAAATGACAGAACAAATTAAGAATTTATCAGAAAAAGTAGATAAGATTGATAATAAGCTGGAGGAGTTATCATGACAGTTATTTTAATTGCTGCAACAGTTGTAGCACCTATTATTTCAGCACTTGTGAATGTTGTAAAAGAACAATTTGGATTGAATGGCAAGCTTGTTTCTGGGCTTTCTATTTTAATTGGTGTTCTTGTAGGGCTTGCATATGCCTTTACTATTGTTCACGGGCAATATGCTGAATATTGTTGGGGTGGTCTGATTGCTGGCTTGTCAGCGATTGGCTATTATGAGATTGCCTTTAAAAAAGGAGGAGGAAGCGATGAAAAATAAAATCAATCGTGTATTAGTAGCGTTTGTAACTTTAGCAAGCTTATTATTGCAATCAACGGCTTATGCTGCAGTTGGCGACCAAGGCGTAGACTGGTCTCGTTATCAAGGTGCGAATGGGATTTTTGGGTATGCGCACGATAAGTTTGCCATTATCCAAATTGGCGGTGTTAACGGTGGTGGTATGTACGGACAGACGACATACGAAACGCAAGTTGCTTCGGCTATCGCTCAAGGCAAACGCGCACATACTTATATTTGGTATCAAGTCGGCGGAAATGCAAGCCTAGGCGAACAAGTCTTAAATACATTCTTACCACAGGTTCAAACGCCTAAAGGTTCAATCGTAGCCTTGGACTACGAAAGTGGCGCTAGCGCAGATAAACAAGCGAATACTAACGCAATCTTGCACGGTATGCGTATGATTAAAGCGGCAGGTTATACACCTATGTATTACAGCTACAAGCCTTACACAGTTGCTAACGTGTATGTCGACCAAATCATTCGTGAGTTCCCAAATTCACTTTGGATGGCTGCTTATCCAGACTATAATGTAACGCCAACACCAAATTATAATGTCTTTCCAAGTATGGACGGTGTAGCAATCTACCAATTTACGTCAACTTACATCGCAGGCGGTCTTGACGGTAACGTTGATTTAACTGGTATTACGGACAATGGCTATACTAAGAACAATAATCCTAAAACTGAAACACCGGCGATTAGTCAAGGTCAACAAGCGGACAACACGCCTAAATCTGACATTGCTGTAGGAAATCAAGTTAAGGTTAAATTTAGTGCTAACGCATGGGCGACTGGTGAAGGTATTCCAGATTGGGTTAAAGGTCGCACATATGACGTAGCACAAGTGTCTGGCAATCGTGTATTGCTTTCTGGTATCAACTCATGGATTAATAAATCAGACGTTGAAATTATTTCAGTAGCTAACACACAGGCAACTGCAACTAGCAC
>NZ_NETH01000114.1 GCF_003337175.1 Streptococcus gallolyticus | reverse complement strand
CATTAGTCAAGTAGAATGGACGAACCTGTGGTCTAAAGCTATGAAGCTAGATTATACACCTGTCGTAGACGTTCGAACAGTTAAGGCTCATAAACGAAAAAATCTAAAATCCGCTATTATTGAAACGGCAAAATATCCTGTGAAACCTTTTGATGTTGATACAAAAGATGTTACTTTGTTTTCCGAATTTAAGAAAGATAAAATTACGGACGATTTAAGTCAAGGTCTGCACCGAAAACGGCAGATTGGCTTTGGGAAATTGTTCAAGGAAATCAAGGCAGAGTTGGAACTAGATGATGTTGAAGAGGGCAATCTTGTCCAGACTGGAACAGAAGACAATGCTGGAAGTACAGGTCGTGAAATTGTCGCCTTTTGGAATTGGGAAAGAAAGAATTATTTTCTAAAATGAGAAGGTGATTTAAGACAAAGGCCAGACGATAAAAGCATTTCCGTTTTGAGGTATTTGTAAATAAAGACATCCCCTTTGATATGTTTTAAGGGTGTTCTCTGGCAAGATTAGCACGTGTGTCCACACATGCGAAAATAAAAAGGTCAATAAGCCAGTTTGCAGAAACCCTACAAACCGACTTTTGACTTTTTACATTTTGGGGAAATCCCCAATCCCCTTTTTTGCACTTCGTGCATTTTTAAAAAATGCAGAAAAAGAAAAACGTTTAGCCGAGAAAAAAGAGCAAAATAAAACACATTAAAGGATTCAAAACAGCTAAATTTCTCAGTTGAAAACGAGCCAAAATATTTAAAAAAGTCTGGTTAAAAACAGGTAAGTATAAGTAGGTGAAACCGAGAAAATTACCGGTACTGGAAACGTTGATACTATCAACTTCACACGGAACGTGGGGACAGTTTCCCTTATGCTCTTTTCAAGCACTGACACCTTAAAAATGGCATTAGCCATAAAAGGTGTTGTAAGTGTGCAGAAAATCACTCAAATAAATTTTAAAGCCCTCAGAAGCTCCTATTTGCGTTTTACGCCCCTTGTTTTGATTTGGGGTATATTTATATGTCTGTGGTCTTAAAATGCGAATATGGGCCTTTTAGGGGTATTCTGAGCGTTTTATGCCGAGAAAACTCTTGTCAGTAAGCTAGGCGAATTTAGACTAAATTTGACGAGTTGTCAGGCTGTAAAGCTGACGACCGACAAATTAGGAAAAAATCAGCCTAGGTTACTTGCTGACAAGAGGAAATTGGAATAAAGCAAGCGGATAGGGCACAGACCTGTTAAAAACTAGAAAAGTCATGGTATAATAAAAAAGCTGTCGGCATACCGATTGCGTTCCTTGTGAGATACAAGGTTCGTGAAAGGAGGTGTTATACATGCATTATATCTTTGACGTCTTACTTGCTATCATGGCAGAAGTAGCGGCACACTATATCTGCAAATGGCTAGATAACAAGGACAATCGCTGACGCTAGCCACCCCGTTAATCTGCAAAGAACGTAAAAAAAGCCCCTGAAGTCATTAGGCCGTCTTCAGGGGCTTTGGTGCATACATGCACTATATCTTTGCGAAAATATTATATCACGTGGGAAAGTACGTGTCAAAAAATGGTGTTGGGTAGAGAAAATTTTGGGTATAGCAAAAATCGATGTTCAATGTGCGAAAAAATTGTCTTTAGGGGTGAATTTTTCGTGAAACGAAAAAGAGGGCTGAAAAGCCCTTAGAAACCCTTGTAAAACAAGGGTTTCTTCTTATC
>NZ_NETH01000113.1 GCF_003337175.1 Streptococcus gallolyticus | reverse complement strand
TGATGGCTGAGCTCAACTCGGTCATCACTACGATACCTGGAATTGGTAATCGCCTTGGCTCTGTCATCTTAGCAGAAATCAGAAACATTAATACTTTCACTAATCCAGCTCAACTACAAGCTTTTGCAGGGTTAGAACCCTCTATCTACCAATCTGGACAACTAGATACTCAAGGTAAAATGGTCAAACGAGGCTCATCGCATCTACGTTGGGCACTCATACAAGCTGCTATTAAAGTAGCTAGATACTCCCCTCGTTTAAAGCTTACTTGAGAATTAAGTTAGAGCAAGGGAAACACTTCAATGTCGCTATTTCTCATGTGGCTAAGAAACTCATTCGAGTGCTGTTTCGCCTACTTCAGAACAATGAAGCCTTTGAAGAGGATAAACTAAGATAAACCAACAAAAGCATAGATGAAAGACTTTTTAAAACAGCTGTTTTAAGAGGCTTTTTGTCGTGTCTAAAACACGTTCTAAAATTTTCTAAAAAAATTTAGAATAAACTATTGACAACTCTTATAGTTTGTCTTTCTCGGTGCAAAATAATATCTCCAATCTATGATTAGCACATCATGCAAGATTATATTTTTTAGTGCCAGATCTATGACATAGATCATAATACCACAAATTCCACTAATAGCCATCAGTAACAACCGCACCGAATAAATCTGCTTTATCAGCACAGTATGATAGGAATAAATACAGTAACAAGCACCTAGTAGTGTCAAACAAAAATGCATATACAGTGTATAAGATAATTTCTGTGCAAACTTCAGCACAATTAAGTCCGCAATAGGGATGAGAAAAATACAGAGAATCATTTATTTTTGACACCAAAGGACATCGTTGCAATTGGATAGTCGTTCTCTGTTAGATGTAGCAAGTGTTCGAGCTCATGCTCAAAAAGTAAAAGATTTTCAAATATTAAATCTTCTGTTTCAGAAATTATTCCCATCCTTCTAGTCTCCTCTAAAATAATAACAAAAATATTTAAGGAGCCTGAGACAAAAAGTTTTTCTCAAGCAATAACAATAATAGAGGCTCGCCTTTTTGGTGAGTCTCTATTTAGCTTATCGGTCGTTTCTTATTGTATTTCAGGAGATTGTTGGCCATGAGCACCAATCCCATATCAATGGTGACCTGGCGTTTCCCCTTAGTTGACATCTCTTGTAGCCCAAACAAGCCTTTATCTGGCCAAAGACAGGCTCGACATCTACCTTGCGTTTGGCAAAGATGCGACTGCCTTCTTGAGATAAAAGCGATTTTCTCTCTTTTGCTTTGAGTTCTTGATACCTCTTGTTTAGATATAGCCCTTTTTGAGGGGCTAATTCAGGGTACTGCGCTTGACCTAGTAGTGTCAAACAAAAATGCATATACAGTGTATAAGATAATTTCTGTGCAAACTTCAGCACAATTAAGTCCGCAATAGGGATGAGAAAAATACAGAGAATCATTTATTTTTGACACCAAAGGACATCGTTGCAATTGGATAGTCGTTCTCTGTTAGATGTAGCAAGTGTTCGAGCTCATGCTCAAAAAGTAAAAGATTTTCAAATATTAAATCTTCTGTTTCAGAAATTATTCCCATCCTTCTAGTCTCCTCTAAAATAATAACAAAAATATTTAAGGAGCCTGAGACAAAAAGTTTTTCACAAGCAATAACAATAATAGAGGCTCGCCTTTTTGGTGAGTCTCTATTAGCTTATCGGTCGTTTCTTATTGTATTTCAGGAGATTCAACCGGTACT
>NZ_NETH01000112.1 GCF_003337175.1 Streptococcus gallolyticus | reverse complement strand
ACACCTTTACTATTTATACAGGCTATGGAAGTAGTGCTGGTTCATATCTTTTGGTAAATCTCCCATCAGGATCAGTAACTAACGGTACGGTCTCAAGTGTGGTTATCGGAGGCGTTACGGCTACTCAAAAAACTAGCACCTTATACTATACAACTAACGCCTCAAACTCTAATATCTCTCTTCAAATCAATGTGAAGCTAAACTCTGGGGCGACCTCAACTTCTTTGACTTACCTAGAATTGGCACAAAGTACTAGAAATAGTGGGATGACTATTAACTATAGTCATAGCTACAATGAAATCTATACTGACAGTAAGGATAATGGCGTTACTGCGCTTGATTATATCACATCTTCTATAACAGCTACGATTAGCAATACAAGCTCAACGTCTCAATCGACCTCAGCGTCCGTATCGACTAGCACTAGCAAGTCAACTAGCACCAGTGCTTCGACCTCAGCTAGCGTCTCAACGTCAACCAGTAGCTCGGCCAGCCTGTCAGCCTCAACCAGTGCTTCGACCTCAAGCAGTAGTTCAGCGTCAAGTAGCACTTCTGCTAGCACCAGCGCCTCAAGCTCAACAGTAGCCTCCGCATCAGAGGTGAGCTCAGCGTCAACGTCAGCGAGCGTCTCAGCCAGCACAAGTAGCTCTGAGTCAACTAGTGAGTCCGTTAGCGCCTCGACCAGTCTGGCACAAGCTTCAAGCTCAGCCAGTGAGTCTATCTCCGAGTCAACCAGCGCCTCAGCGAGCACGTCAGCACTAGCCTCGACTAGTGCCACAGAAGCCTCAAGCTCAGCCAGCTTGTCCACCTCGCTCTCAGCTTCCAGCTCGGCTAGTGAGTCCGTCTCCGCTTCGACCAGCACCTCAGCAGCCTCCGAGTCTGCTAGCAGCTCAAGCTCACTCTCATTGAGCAACTTAACCTCAGCCTCAACCAGTGCCAGCACCTCAGTTTCAGAGTCTACTTCAACAAGCATTAGCGAATCTAGCTCAGAAAGTACAAGTACAAGTTCTTCAGAGTCAGTTTCGACAAGTGCCTCTGATTCGGCTAGCGAGTCAGAATCCGCTTCGACAAGTGTATCTGATTCAACTTCGGAATCAGCCTCAACCAGTGTGAGTGACTCAGTTTCGGAATCGACTTCGGCTTCTGCTTCGGCAAGTGAGTCCGCTTCGGCAAGCGATTCAGACTCAGCAAGTGCCAGCACTTCAGCCTCTGAATCTGCCTCAACCAGTGTGAGCGAGTCAATCTCAACTAGCACAAGTACGAGTGCTTCAGAGTTAAGTTCGACTTCAACAAGCGTTAGCGAATCTAACTCAGAAAGTACAAGTACGTCCGACTCTGCAAGCACAAGTACGAGTACTTCAACTTCCGCTTCGACAAGTGATTCTGAGTCAACCTCAGCAAGTACAAGTGCTTCAGCTTCGGCTTCAAGTTCAGCCTCAGCAAGTAGTTCAGAGTCAAGTTCGACAAGTGAGTCAACTTCGGCTTCAGCAAGTACCTCAGAGTCAGTCAGTGAGAGTACCTCAACCTCAGAATCAGACAGTACAAGTACGTCCGATTCTGCAAGTGTAAGTACTTCAGAGTCAGCAAGCAGTTCAGAATCAAGTTCTGTATCAACAAGTGTCTCTGATTCAACTTCAGTAAGTTCTTCAGAGTCAGCCTCAAGTTCCGATTCAGTCAGTGAGAGTGCCTCAACCTCAGAATCAGACAGTACAAGTACGAGTGCTTCAGAGTTAAGTTCGACTTCAACAAGCGTTAGCGA
>NZ_NETH01000111.1 GCF_003337175.1 Streptococcus gallolyticus | reverse complement strand
AACTCGTATTTCCAAAGGTGGAAGATACCTCAAACCTTTTCTCGTGCAAATCGCTAACGCTGTTGTCAAGTCAGAGAAATACCCTGAGTTTAGAAATAAATATCTCAAACTCAAGAAGCGCCGTGGGCATCGAAAGGCGATTATCGCTATTTGTCGCAGGCTTCTCGTTGCTATTTACCAAGTCCTGCTAAAACAAGAAAACTATAATCCTGTTTTGCAAGGATTAACTGAAATCAGAAACCCAGACAAAACAATGTCTGTTAAAGACGCTATTCGCTTTGCACAACAACACGGATTCAACGTCAGTTAATTTTTTAAAATCCGGTTGCAAGACCTCTTTTTAGTGTACTCAAAATTTGGGAAAACAATATCTTATTCAATTTTTACTCTTGCACGTAAACTTATAATTGGATAAGCGACTCGTTTGTGAAAAGGAATGAGCAGTCAAGGGATAGGCTCTTCTCAAATTTTGGTGAAGGGAGACCCCTCATGTTAAAAATTGTTTACCCAAATTGTTGTGGCATTGATGTGCATAAAACTTTTATTGTAGCGGTTATTGCCATCACCGACAATCATGGAATTACTAGCTACCACCGTAAACGGTTCTCTACCTTTACGAATGGACTTCTTCAGCTACAAGATTGGTTGGAATACTATTCCTGCTTTGATGTCTGTATGGAATCAACTGGTAAATACTGGATTCCTGTCTTCAATATCCTTGAAAACTCTTGTAACATTTGCTTAGCTCATCCAAAGTATGTCAAAGCAATTCGTGGAAAGAAGACCGACAAGAAAGATGCTCAGTGGATAGCCGACCTCTTTAAGCACGATTTAGTCGCTTCCAGCTTTATCCCTCCTCTTAAAATCAGGCAACTCCGTGACCTCTTTCGCTATCGTATGAAGTTAACACAACTTCAAGTTAGCGAGAAAAATCGTTATCAAAACTGTCTCACGTGGTCTAACCTTCAAATTGCAAGTGTCGTTTCCGATGTTTTCGGAAAAAGTGCTCAAGCTATTATCAAGAGCATCCTTGACAAGCCTGAAGACAAGCCAAATATCGAACAGTTGGTTCACAAGAGAATGAAGCATAAAGTTCAAGAATTGGAAAACGCTACAGAAGGCGAATTGACCCCTGAGCAAGCTGAGAAAATCAGAGTTATCAAAGCTCATTACGATGCCTTAGCCATCTGTAAAGAAGATTTAGAGCAGATGATTCGAGAACTCGGACGTGAATATCAAGAACAAGTTAAACTGATTCAAACTGTGCCTGGTTTTAAAGAAGAACTATCTGCCCTCAGAATTATCTCTGAAATTGGTGCCGATATGACTGTCTTTGATTCAGCTGGCAAACTCTGCTCATGGGCTGGACTTGTCCCTGCCAACAATGAAAGTGCTGGAAAGAAATATTCAACTCGTATTTCCAAAGGTGGAAGATACCTCAAACCTTTTCTCGTGCAAATCGCTAACGCTGTTGTCAAGTCAGAGAAATACCCTGAGTTTAGAAATAAATATCTCAAACTCAAGAAGCGCCGTGGGCATCGAAAGGCGATTATCGCTATTTGTCGCAGGCTTCTCGTTGCTATTTACCAAGTCCTGCTAAAACAAGAAAACTATAATCCTGTTTTGCAAGGATTAACTGAAATCAGAAACCCAGACAAAACAATGTCTGTTAAAGACGCTATTCGCTTTGCACAACAACACGGATTCAACGTCAGTTAATTTTTTAAAATCCGGTTGCAAGACCTCTTTTTAGTGTACTCAAAATTTGGGAAAACAATATCTTATTCAATTTT
>NZ_NETH01000110.1 GCF_003337175.1 Streptococcus gallolyticus | reverse complement strand
GCACGATCAATCGTTTTCGTGTGGCAGAAGGTATGGAAAAGCTCATCCGTGACCTCTTTATTGCTTTCAGTCTCCAGTTAAAAATGGAAGAATTGGTGACACTGGATTGCTTATATAGTGATGGTACTAAGATTGAGGCCAATGCCAACAAATATAGCTTTGTCTGGAAAAAGGCTACAGATAGGTTTTCAGCCAAACTTCAAGAGCAGATTCAGACTTACTTCCAAGAAGAAATAAGCCCTCTCATCCATCAAGCCATTGAACTGGATAGCGAAGAGAGCATTTCTTCAACACAATTGCTTGATTTTGCCCATCTTCTTGAAGAAGAATTGGCTGATCTAAATCAAGCGATTGAGCAAACACCAACCAAGGGGAAAGATGAGCGTAAGACAAAACGCCGCAACCTCAAGAAAGTCCTGCACAAGGTGAGGGATGATTTTTCAGTTCGGGCTGAGAAATATGAGTGTTATCAAGAGCTTTTCAAAGGGCGAAATAGTTTCTCAAAGACAGATACAGATGCCTCTTTCATGCGCATGAAGGAGGACCCTCTTAGAAAGGCTATCTCATGCATATTCACTATAACACAAATCAAACCATATTACCACTAGAACTAGCTTGTGTTCTACCTCAAAACCATGTCGTTTTCACGATAGAAAAAGTGATAAACGACCTAGAAGAGCGTCATTTTGATGCCTTTTACCATACTTTTGGGCGACCATCCTATCATCCCAAACTGCTGCTATCTGCTTTAGTATTCGCCTATTCTCAAGGTGTTTTCTCGGGTCGTAAGATTGAGAAGATGATGGTGGAAAATCTAGCCATGCAATACCTGACCGGTCAATTGGTGGTGTCTTATCGCACGATCAATCGTTTTCGTGTGGCAGAAGGTATGGAAAAGCTCATCCGTGACCTCTTTATTGCTTTCAGTCTCCAGTTAAAAATGGAAGAATTGGTGACACTGGATTGCTTATATAGTGATGGTACTAAGATTGAGGCCAATGCCAACAAATATAGCTTTGTCTGGAAAAAGGCTACAGATAGGTTTTCAGCCAAACTTCAAGAGCAGATTCAGACTTACTTCCAAGAAGAAATAAACCCTCTCATCCATCAAGCCATTGAACTGGATAGCGAAGAGAGCATTTCTTCAACACAATTGCTTGATTTTGCCCATCTTCTTGAAGAAGAATTGGCTGATCTAAATCAAGCGATTGAGCAAACACCAACTAAGGGGAAAGATGAGCGTAAGACAAAACGCCGCAACCTCAAGAAAGTCCTGCACAAGGTGAGGGATGATTTTTCAGTTCGGGCTGAGAAATATGAGTGTTATCAAGAGCTTTTCAAAGGGCGAAATAGTTTCTCAAAGACAGATACAGATGCCTCTTTCATGCGCATGAAGGAGGACCACATGATGAATGGTCAGCTCAAGCCTGGCTACAACCTCCAAATCGCAACAGAGAATCAATTTGTTCTCCATTATGATGTCTTTCCCAATCCCACAGATACCAGAACCTTATTGCCCTTTTTAGCTTCCTATCCACATGATGTGAAGAGGATTGTCGCCGATGCCGGTTATGGGAGTGAAGAAAATCTCCTGAACTTAGATGAGATGGGAATTGAGCACTTGATTAAATATGGTCTCTTTGACAAGGAACAAAAGAGATCTTATAGGCAATCAACTAAGAACCTAGATAACTGGACTTATGACGCCATTGAGGATAGCTATACCCATCCCGAGGGGTGGCGCTATCTGTTTCATCATGTCAAACATCAAAAAACCTCAACTGGTTTTGAACAAGAAATTAGTGTGTATCAAGCGCAGCACCCTGAATTAGCCCCTC
>NZ_NETH01000011.1 GCF_003337175.1 Streptococcus gallolyticus | reverse complement strand
AAGACTGGTCACACGGCCTATGATTACTACAAGAACTACAAGGCCAACAAGAAACGTTGTGGTCGTCGTAAGACTCAACTCACTCAAAGTGAACAAGATTTTATTCAAAGACATTTAGAACTTAATTGGAGTTTGGATGTTGTCAAAGGAACTTATCCCGATAAAATCCCTTGCTCTATGAGAACTCTTTATCGCCTAGCTGACCGTGGCATCTTCAAGAAAGAGGATTTACCATGGAAGGGAAAACGTAAACCCAATGGTAAGGCCGAAAAACGTGGCAAACAAGCTTTTCGGAGGGATATCCTCGAGCGTGCGGAAATTTATCCGTAATTTGAAAGAGAGTTTGGACATCTTTAGGTAGATACGATTTTTGGTAAACATCACAAAATTGCTGTTATCACCTTGGTAGAGAAGCAATCTAAAGCGATTATCACCCTTCAAACCAATGGTCGAAAAGCTAGTGACATTGAACAATCACTAGATAGATGGCTGTCACAATTCCCAAAACATCTCTTTAAATCGATTACCTTTGATTGTGGGAAAGAATTCTCTAATTGGAAGACAATATCCAACCAACACGACATTGATATTTTCTTTGCGGATCCAGGTTGTCCTGGTCAACGTGGGTTAAATGAACATTCAAATGGTTTATTAAGACATCATGGACTTCCAAAGCAAATGGATTTCAATGGTGTTTCTCAGAAATATTTATCAGCTATAGCTGATAAACGAAATAGAATTCCTAGGAAATCGTTACATTATCAAACACCATATCAAGTTTTTCTGAGTTACCTAAAATGTCTAGATTAATTTGACAATTGGGGCTTTTTAAAAATCTTACATTTCCATTGTACATTTTAAATATTATTGGTTTAATTGGTTTTCTTATAATTCTATATGAATATGTCAAAAAGTAACACTTATCTTAATACTGATATATCATGAAAACAGGTACAAATGTTGATGATTTAACTAAGATGGACATTATTAATAATGTTATCAATAGTATTATTTAAAAAGGTTATAGTGTATTACTATTGCGATAATCACACATTTTCAGAGGTTTGGACAAAAGTACCTATATAGTTGTAATAAGCAAAACGCAGTGGTTGAGTGGGTTCTAATGCGCCGATAAATCAGCTTCCCCCTACTGAACTGTGCGGGGGTGAGATGACAAAATCGAATTTCTTTGAAACTACCGATTTTTGTCTCACCCTTTTGTTTTAATCAATTTTACCGTTGATGACTTAAATGACACATGACGACTTGGACGTTTATTTCCAAGAGAAGTTGTTAACCTGAAATGGTCAATTGCGTTGACAATCTTAATTAAAAGGAGATTTTATGAAAAAGAACGTTTTAAAATCAACAATTTTATTATCTGCAACTGTTTTATCAATGGCAACCGTTTCTGTCTTTGCTGATGATGAGCTTGTGCCTACAACTGAAACGACAGAAGTTGTGGATAATGGAGATAATGTTACAGAAAATCTAGCAACAGATATTATTGAGCCATCAAATGATATTTCAGAAAGTCAATCCGAAAAAACTGAGGAGGTATTATCAATTGAAACGGCTGATAATTCAGCAGTTTCAATGGAATCAACCGAAGCAATGGAAACGATAGCATCAGACACATCAGATGAGCCAGAAGGAGCTGAAGTCACCATTCCCCAATATGAAGAAAATGTCGCAGACTTTAATTACGTTCCAATGACAGATGTTTATGCTATGTTTACAGAGGACGGAAAAGAGCACGTGATTTATGTTGGACGTCCGACTTGTTACTATTGTCGTCAGTTTTCCCCAGCTTTAAAAGAGTTCAATACTTTAATGAATAATTGTCTAGAGTATTACAATACTGACAGTCAGGATTTTGATGAAGAAGCAGCGAACTTTCTTTTTGGAACAGTCGGTATTCCAGGAACGCCTACCATTATCCGTTTGCAAAATGGTCAAATCGTGAGTGCATGGATTGGTGGCGGTATTTCTGGACAAGAACTTTATGACTATCTCTTTTATAGGAAAATTCCAGCGGCTATGGCAGCAGCAATGGCTGAACAATCAAATGAAGATAATACAGAAACGATAGCATTTGACGCTAAAGAAATAAAAACTGATTCTAATATTCAGAATGTGATTTTTTTACCGCAAAATGATGTTAAAACCGCTGAAAAAGCCTTAATTGTTCCAGAAAGCCCACAAGCTTTCTCTAAAAATGAAATAAAAACTAATAACAGCAACGCCCTACCTAAATTAGGCATTAAAGCAAACAACTTTTCCGCATACGGACTGTTAATTTCTCTATTGGGACTGATTTTAATGACACTTGGCAGAGGGAAAGTAGCAAATGAATGATAACGTTTGTAAAAATAGTTTATACACAGCTCTCATATTTGACTTTCTTGGAATATGCTTAATGTTGTTTAATGACTTTATGTACAATAAAGATTTTTAGAATTCAACAACTTACAATTTATTATTTGGTGTGTTGTTTGTGTTGCTTTTATGCAAAAAATGTTTCAAAAAAGATAAAAAATAGCTATTCGCGACTAAAAATTGGCATTTTACGACTTGGGCAAAAAAAGATGAAATATTCTGATAAAATAAATTTTGTCAATCGCGATGACAAAAAATTATTGGGAGGTATCCAAATGAATACACAAACTTTTGAACAATTTGATGTATTAGCTGTAAATTTTTCAGTAATTACTGATAGTGAATTAGCAGAGATACAAGGTGGAGGTATTATCGGTGATGTTGGAAATTTTGTAGGTAATACATGGAACACATTGTATAATACTGGAAGAGATTTTGGACGTAGTATTGTAAATTTATTATTACCATAAGTTCCACTCATTAAGTGGCTTTAGATTGAAGAAAAAGTCCGATTTGGACGATTTTTTTCAATCTTTTTTTAAGTTTTCTATTTTATGAGAACTAGTCATATATTATCTTACTATGTTATAATAAAAGTGACCGTTTACGACCTTATTTTGTCTGTTTATGACTTGGAGATTTTTTTATCACTATTTCCTTTATAATGTTATTGGAGGGAATAATGATTTATGAAATATTTTAAATTTACAATTAACAGGAGAGATTATAAATTGGCTATTGACGATATCCTTTTTATTCAAGTCTCTAAGGAAAAGATTCATATGGTCAAGGTGGTAGCCACCGATGAGGAATATCACATTTATCATCAATTAAAAGATATTGAAAGAGAATATCATCAGTTCTTTAGGTGTCACCGTGATACTTTGGTAAATAGGGATAAAATACGGATAATGGATAGAGAGCAGCGACTCTTATATGTTGGAGATGAAAAGCGGCCTGTACATTATGCACGAAGTAAAGGAAGTCAACTAAAAGAAATTATCTCAAATGACTGATTTTTAGAGGAGATTTATGTTAGATATTTATGTACTAGAGGATAATATCATACAGCAATTTCGTATGGAACGCGAAATTGATACCATTATGGCAAAAAATAATTGGGACTATCGAAAGTTAGAAGTATTTGGCTCTGCAAATGAGATTATCGCTAAGGCAACTGAAAAAGGAGAACATCAAATTTTCTTTCTGGATTTGGAGATTAAAGATGATGACAAACAAGGCATTGACGTTGCTAAAGCTATTCGTGAACAAGATGCAACAGCTATCATTGTTTTTGTAACAAGTCATTCAGAATTTATGCTACTAACTTACCAAGCGTTAGTAGGGGCAATTGATTTTATTGATAAGAATCTGAATGATCAAGCATTTAACGAACGCATAGAGTTGTGTCTAAAGGAAGCCATGAAACATCAAAATGATAATTTCGGCGAAAATTCTTTTTTATTTGAAACTCCTAAAGCACGTGTGCGCATGCCATATAGTGACATTCTCTATTTTGAAACCTCTCCTGCCGTACACCGCGTGATTATGCATACGAAAAATGACAGAATGGAATTTTATGCAACGATTGCACAGGTTGCTAAATCAGACAGACGTCTTTTCAAGTGTCACCGTTCTTTTATCATTAATGTGGATAATGTGCTCAGATTTGATAAAGCGACACGGTGTGTGTACTTTGAAACTGGAGACACTTGCCTAGTTTCGAGGGATAAAATAAAACCTCTATTAAATGCGATGAGGTGAAAAGCTAATGAGCAATTATCTAAGTGAACTAGCTTACTATCCTGTGATTATGTTGATTTACTCTAATGTTAGAGGAGCAAAGCTGAAATTGTGGGAAATAGTAACGATAGCTGTTACTTTCTTTGTCATTGATGTCACATGGTTCTACACTATTATCGGTCGTATTTTAATTTTGATGCTTCTATCTTATTTGAGAGATAAAACCTTGCCTTTTTCTCTATACGTATTTTATGGGAGTTTCACTTGGGTCATTGAGAGTATTATCATTAGGACGATTAGTTTTTTTATTCTTCCAATATTCCATCTCAATTATATTTACTTGAGTAAAAGTGGTGGATTGTTTGTCATTGTAGAAATTTTAGTAGTAATCATATATTTCTTAATGGTAAAACTTTCTAAAATTGATTTTCAAACTTTCATTATGCTGAGCGAGGTGAAGAAGTTAAGAAAAATTCTAATCTTCACTAATATAACTATGGTATTTTATTATATAGGCATAGAATTCTTGACTGGGGTTGAATTTCAAGGAGGAGTTCCAACTTTACTTTATCGCCAATGGTTAGTTATTCTTTATTTTATCTTTTTTGTTTTGATGTTATTTTATATGAATCGCTCTTATCAAAATTGGCTTGAGAAAGAAGTATCATTAGCGCGAGAACAAGAACTGCATTCTTTGTCGGTATATAGTAAACAAATCGAGGGCTTATATGAGGAACTAAGAGCTTTTCGTCATGATTATGCCAATATCTTAGCGAGTTTAAAAGAGGGAATCGACCAAGATGATATGGATATAGTCAGAAGTATTTACAATTCTGTATTAGAAGAGTCAGGCCACTTTGTTCAGAATAGAAAATTTGATATTGGACGATTGATTAATATTGACAATAATGCCATAAAAAGCCTTTTATCAGCTAAATTTTTAGAAGCGGAATCTCATCATATTGAGGTAGAATTAGAAGTTAAAGATAAAATTGGAGCTCCAGATATTTCTTTGTTAGATTATGTGCGGCTCGTCTCCATTTTATGTGACAATGCGATTGAAGCGGCTATTGAAGCTGAAAATCCTGCCATGATTATTGCTTGTTTCTATCAAGGGGATGACTATTTACTAATTATCGATAACACCACAAAAGAAGAACGAGTTCCTGTGGAATTAATTTATCAGAAGAATTATTCAAGTAAGGGCTTTGGACGAGGTGCTGGTCTTAAAACGGTTAACCAGA
Organism: Streptococcus gallolyticus; assembly: GCF_003337175.1. Lineage (GTDB taxonomy): Bacteria > Bacillota > Bacilli > Lactobacillales > Streptococcaceae > Streptococcus > Streptococcus gallolyticus_B. Next base: position 48,054 of record NZ_NETH01000011.1, on the reverse strand, counting down.
TGTTGAAAAAATATCCAAATATGTCGGTACAAACATCAAGTAAAAATTATCATTTTAGACAAACTATACGAATTCAAAAATCATTCGACTGAAATAGTCGAATGATTTTTGGTTTAAGTTTGTTTTTTAGGTTTGTTGTTAAAGTTTTTAAACCAATCGAAAGGTCCAACAATTAAGAAATCCTTATTCTTTCCACCAATCGTTTGCTCTAATTCAGATTGATTTAATTCTTTAAAGATTTTTTCTGTCATCATTTATAAGCCTCCTTAGTGATTAATTATAGCAGAAAACTTCTTACAGGTTTCATCTAAGTCATAAAACGTCATTTTTCAGTCGTAAACGGTAGCAAAGAGTATTGAAAAAGTCCAAGCCATCATTTTTATGCCATTTTAAAATCACAAGATGTCAAAGTCAGCCGTAAACGGCAAGTATTAAAAAAATAACCATTCGCGACTAAAAACAACATTTTACGACTTGGGTGTTCGTTATGAGTTGAAAAGGAGTATACTGTAGGCGTGTTATAGGAAATATAAGTGACGGTAGGAATGGGAGATGGTGTTGTAGCGGCTTTGCTCGCTCCTCGCTTTCTGCCATATTACGTAGTCGCTTTACTCATTGTCACCTTTATTCGTAGAGTTTCTTTTGACTAACTAATATTACCTAACAGCGAGCCAATAAGCAGGTATTTGGAGGAAGATTTATGCCGAATTTAAAGTGGTTTTCTGGGGGAAAAGAAAAAAGAGACGAAGCATTAATCATCATTGATGATTTGCTAGAAACTCTTGATAACACTGTGAAAATCAATCCGTTATGACAATTATTGCAATCTTATCATGAAGAATTAAAAATAGTGGGACGTCAACGCCCTATATTTTAAGTCGTTTAAATGTTGATTTATCAACTGTTTTGGTGGAAAATGCTATTCACCCAACAAGGGAACAATCGGCGAAACTAAAAGGGTTAAGAGCACTTCAAAACATCAGAATACTGTAAATTGTGGTAGGGAATTTTTAATATGTTATAATAAGAGGGAAATCATTTCATGTTTAGAAAGCAAAGCTACTGTTTAGGAGAGAAGAAAATGATTGATATTTATGTTTTGGAAGATGACGTAAATCAGCAGTTTCGCTTGGAAAAAATGATTGACGAGGTGCTTGTGGACAATCAGTGGCAACATCGTTGTTTTGAATTGTTTGGTGAGCCTAGTCGTCTCATCATTCTTATTGATGAAATGGTTCCTCAAATCTTTTTCTGGGATTTGGATATCAATGGCGATAAAACGAAAGGAATTGAAGTTGCCAAGGCGATTAGAGACGTTTCGAAAACAGCAACACTTGTCTTTGTCACAACGCATTCTGAATTTATGCTCCTGACCTATCGTGCGCAAGTCAGTGCCCTTGATTTCATTGATAAAATCGACAGTGACTTGGCAATCAAGGAAAATTTGCAGGCTTGTTTAAAGAAGGTCGTTGAAGGACAAGTGCCTCGCCTAAGCTTGGATACCCTTATTTTTGAAAACAATAAAACTAAAATCAGAATACCATTTGAAGATATTCTTTATTTTGAAACGGCGGAAGCGCACCGTTTGATGTTGGTAACACGGATAGGACAGCGTAATTTTTACGGGACAATTAGAGAAGTTAAAAAGGCAAATCATAAGCTATTTCAATGCCATAAATCCTATCTGATTAATCCTGATAATGTTGTCAGTTTGGATAAAAAAGAAGGGCTTGTTTATTTTGTAGGTGGAAAATCTTGCTACGTTTCCAAAAAACACATGAAAGAATTAAAAACTAAGCTAGAAAGTTAGAGTGGAGAGTTTTGGATTTAAGGAGTTTAATTGCGTTTTTAGCAACCTTGTTTTAATATTTTTTGACAGCGACCTTCAACAATCTATCCCCAGATTGTTGAAGTCCAAACCACTACGTCTTGTAAATAATAACTATGTAAACAAAGAAGCTGAGCACCTTTTGTCCTAGCTTCTTTATTTGTTATAAGGAAAGGACGGGATTTGAACCCGCGTGTGAATAACATCCACTTGCCAGATTTCGAGTCTGGTGCCGTACCAAGCTGGGCCACCTTTCCAAATGTCGTATTTAAGCGTTGTTTGATGTTCGGTTGTTTGATTTCAAATGATAATGTTGCTCAAAATACCATGCGGAAAAAGGGATTTGAACCCTCACGCCCATACTGGGCACATGCGCCTGAAGCATGCGTGTCTGCCGTTCCACCACTTCCGCAAAAGACAAAGTTATTATACAACTTTTAATCAAAAAAGACAAACATGAGAAATCTTTTGAGCTAGGTACTGAATAAAAGGGCATTTTTTGCTATAATGAGACTATCAATTATAAAAAGGAAGTACATTTGCAAGGTAGAATTATCAAGTCTCTAGCAGGTTTTTACTATGTTGAATCTGACGGAGTCATTTATCCAGACACGTGCGCGTGGTAATTTTAGAAAAAAAGGTCAAACACCTTATGTTGGCGATTTTGTTGAATTTTCAGCAGATGACCATTCAGAGGGCTACATTTTAGCGATTCATGACCGAAAGAATAGTTTGGTTCGACCACCGATTGTCAACATTGACCAAGCGGTTGTCATCATGTCAGCCAAAGAGCCTGACTTTAATGCCAATTTGTTGGATCGTTTTTTGGTCTTATTAGAGCACAAGGCGATAGAACCGATTGTTTATATTTCAAAAATGGATTTAGTGATAACTCCTGATGAGATAAGGGCAATTCAAAGACAATATCAAGAAATCGGTTATCAATTTTGCATGTCTTTGGAAGAATTGCTTCCGCTATTGACCGACAAAGTGACTGTTTTCATGGGGCAAACAGGTGTTGGTAAATCAACATTGTTAAATAAAATTGCTCCAGAACTCAAGCTAGAAACAGGTGAAATTTCGGACAGTCTTGGACGTGGTCGCCATACCACTCGTGCAGTTAGTTTTTACAATGTTAATGGTGGGAAAATAGCAGATACGCCAGGATTTTCATCGCTTGATTATGAAATTACGAATGCCGAAGCTCTCAACGAAGCTTTTCCAGAGCTAAGGCACCTTAGTCATTACTGCAAATTCCGTTCCTGTACGCATACGCATGAGCCATCATGTGCGGTTAAGGAAGCCTTTGAATCAGGTGACCTTTGGCAGTCACGGTATGATAATTATCTCCAATTTCTCAGTGAAATTGAAAACCGTCGTGAAACGTATAAGAAAGTTATAAAAAGAAAGTAGGTACTTATGTCAAACAATAAAATCGCACCATCAATTTTAGCAGCTGATTATGCAAATTTCGCTTCAGAATTAAAACGTATCGAAGAAACAAGTGCAGAATATGTTCATATCGACATTATGGATGGGCAATTTGTACCAAATATCAGTTTTGGTGCAGATGTCGTGGCTAGCATGCGTAAACACAGCAAACTCGTTTTTGATTGTCACCTTATGGTGGTTAATCCAGAACGTTATGTTGACGCATTTGCGCAAGCTGGTGCAGATATTATGACAATTCATGCGGAGTCAACTCCTCATATTCATGGTGCTTTGCAAAAAATTAAAGCTGCAGGCATGAAAGCAGGTGTTGTTATTAACCCAGGGACACCAGTTTCAGCTATTGAATCTGTCTTGAGTTTGGTTGACCAAGTGCTTATCATGACAGTCAACCCAGGATTTGGTGGACAAGCTTTCATTCCTGAAATGCTTGAAAAAGTGGCAAAAGTTGCTCAACTCCGCAATGAAAAAGGCTATAATTTTGACATTGAAGTTGACGGTGGCGTTGATAATAAGACTATCAAAGCTTGTTATGATGCTGGAGCTAATGTTTTTGTTGCTGGTTCATATCTCTTCAAAGCAAGTGATTTAGCTGCACAAGTAGAAACATTGCGTGTGGCGTTAGATGACTAAGATAGCTGTCTTTGTTGGCGGTCGTTTGTCAGATTTCTCGACTGATTTTGAGCTTTTTGTCGGTGTTGACCGTGCTAGTCTTTTCCTATTAAAAAATCAATTACCTTTAGATTTAGCAGTGGGAGACTTTGATTCTGTCAGCAAAGAAGAATTACAAATGATTCAAGAAAAAGCTGGTGATGTCATCAAGGCTGCTCCAGAAAAAGACGACACGGATACAGAGTTAGCCCTAAAGGCAATTTTCTCAAAATACCCACAAGCACAAGTGACGATTTTCGGTGCTTTTGGCGGTCGAATTGACCACATGATGTCCAATCTTTTTCTACCAAGCGACCCAGAATTAGCACCCTTCATGCGTCAGATAACCCTACGCGATGAGCAAAATACCGTGCAGTTTTATCCTGCAGGTTCTAATCAAGTTCTGCCAGAAAAAGAAATGATTTACGTTTCTTTTATGGCTGATGGTGACGCTGATTTGACCATTAAAGGTGCTAAATACGAGCTTGACGCTAATAATTTTTTCAAGAAAAAAATCTATTCAAGTAATGAATTTCTTGACCAACCAATTACAGTTGCCTTAAAATCAGGCTATCTTATCGTTATTCAAAGTAAGGATAGGTAAAATGTTAATTATTACATTATTATTAGGACTTCTTAGTGTCGTTTTGCTGATTTATCTTTTGCTGAAAATGGCAAAGCTGACAGAAGATGTTTCACAAAAACTAGACGACAACGCTGATAATTTATCTGATCAAGTCTCATATCAGCTTGATTTAGCGCAAAAAGACCAAGTTTTAGCCTTGAATAATCAGATAAATCGTTTGCAAAATGATTTATACACACAATTAAATGCTATTCGCGATGTTCTTCATCAAAGTTTGAATGAAAATCGTGACCGTTCTGACCAGCGTTTAGAAATCATCAACCGCAATTTGACAAAGTCTGTCAAAGCATTGCAAGAATCAAACGAAAAACGTTTGGAAGAAATGCGTCAAACGGTTGAAGAAAAACTCGAACAAACCTTGCAAAATCGCTTGAAAGCCTCATTTGATACTGTTTCCAGGCAACTGGAGTCTGTCAACCAAGGCTTAGGTGAGATGAAAAATGTTGCACAAGATGTTGGCACCTTAAACAAAGTGCTTTCAAATACTAAGACACGTGGCATTCTTGGTGAGTTACAACTGGGGCAAATTATCGAAGATATTATGACGCCTAGCCAATACGAACGAGAGTTCCCTACCGTTTCAGGCTCTAGCGAGCGTGTTGAATACGCCATAAAACTCCCAGGAACAGATGATGGCTATGTTTATTTGCCAATTGATTCGAAATTCCCATTGGAAGATTACTATCGCTTGGAAGATGCTTACGAAAGTGGTGACAAAGAACAAGTTGAGCTTTACCGCAAGTCGCTTCTTAACAGTATCAAACGCTTTGCTAAAGATATTAATCAAAAATACCTCAATCCACCTGAGACAACTAATTTTGGAATTATGTTTTTACCAACAGAAGGTTTGTATTCAGAAGTGGTTCGTAATGCTAGTTTCTTTGATAGCTTGCGACGTGATGAAAATATTGTTATAGCAGGACCGTCAACCTTATCAGCTCTATTAAATTCGCTTGCTGTCGGTTTCAAAACGCTCAATATTCAGAAAAATGCAAACGATATTAGCAAAATTTTAGGAAATGTTAAGGTAGAATTTGAAAAATTTGGTAATATGTTGGTCAAAGCTCAAAAACAAATCAATACTGCCAATAACACTTTGGATAGCCTCATTTCCACAAGGACAAATGCGATTATTCGAGCTTTAAATACTGTCGAATCTTATCAAGACCAAGCAACGGCAAGTTTACTTAATCTCCCACCATTAGAAGACGAGGAAAATCATGAAAATTAATCAAATGAAAAAAGATGAACTCTTTGAAGGATTCTACTTAATCAAATCCGCAGAGCTTCGTAAAACAAGAACTGGTAAAGATTACATTGCCTTTACTTTCCAAGATGACACGGGTGAGATTTCAGGCAATCTTTGGGACGCTCAACCCTATAATGTTGAAGAATTTGTCGCTGGTAAAGTAGTGTACATGAAAGGGCGTCGTGAGGTTTATAATGGGACACCTCAAGTCAATCAAATTACCCTTCGTCATCCACGTGAAGGTGAGCCAAACGACCCAAGTGACTTCCGAGAAAAATCACCAGTTGACGTTGTTGATATCAAAGATTATCTTGAGCAAATGATGTTCAAAATTGAAAATGCTGTTTGGCAACGTGTTGTTCGTGCGCTTTATCGCAAATACAACAAGGAATTTTTCACTTATCCTGCAGCTAAGACAAATCACCATGCTTTTGAATCTGGATTAGCCTATCACACAGCAACCATGGTGCGTTTAGCGGATGCAATTGGTGGTATCTATCCACAACTCAACAAAAGTTTGCTTTACGCTGGTATCATGCTTCATGACTTGGCGAAAGTCATTGAGTTAACTGGTCCAGATAATACCGAATACACTGTACGTGGCAATTTAATCGGTCACATTGCTTTGATTGATGAAGAAATCACAAAAGTTCTCACAGAATTAAATATTGATGACACCAAAGAAGATGTTATCATTTTACGCCATGTTATCTTAAGTCATCACGGTTTGCTTGAATACGGCAGCCCCGTTCGTCCACGTGTTATGGAAGCAGAGATTATTCATATTATCGATAATATTGACGCCGAAATGATGATGATGACAACAGCATTGAGTCGTATTGACGAGGGTGAAATGACAAATCGTATTTTTGCAATGGACAATCGCTCATTCTACAAACCAAAATTATAAAAGGGAATAAAAAGCAGAACATTTTAACATTACTCACTTTAAAATCCCTTTACATTAGGAAAAAACACAAAAAATGGACATTTTCTATTAAAATGTTCGTTTTTTTCGCCTTCTTATGATATAATGACAAAAAACAGATATGAAAATGGAGAAATTATGAAATTACGACGTAGTGAACGCATGGTTGTCATCTCCAACTATTTGATTAACAACCCCTATAAATTGACAAGTTTAAACACATTTGCTGAAAAATATGAAGCAGCAAAATCTTCAATCTCTGAAGATATCGCCATTATCAAAAAAGCTTTTGAAGAATCAGGAATCGGCGAAATTGAAACAGTTACAGGGGCGAGCGGAGGTGTCATTTTTACACCAGGAATCTCTGATGAAGAAGCTAAAGCAGTCATCGAAGAATTACGTGACCGCCTTTCAGAAAGCAATCGTATTCTTCCTGGAGGTTATATCTACTTATCAGATTTATTAAGTACCCCTAAAATTTTGCAAAGTGTTGGACGTATCATTGCTAATGCTTTCAAGGGAAATAGAATTGATGCGGTTATGACAGTAGCAACCAAAGGTGTGCCTTTGGCAAATGCCGTTGCAAATATCTTGAATGTTCCGTTTGTCATCGTTCGACGTGACCTTAAAATTACGGAAGGTTCAACCGTTTCTGTCAATTATGCAAGTGGTTCAAGTGACCGTATTGAAAAGATGTTCTTATCTAAACGTAGCTTGAAACCAAATAGCCGTGTCTTGATTGTTGACGACTTCCTCAAAGGTGGGGGAACGATTTCTGGTATGGTCAGTCTTTTGAAAGAATTCGATAGTACTCTTGTGGGTGTCGCAGTCTTTGCTGAAAATGCCCAAGAAAAACGTGACCGAATGACTTACAAATCACTTCTAAAAGTTTCAGAAATTGATGTTAAAAACAACCATGTCAAAGTAGAAATTGGTAATATTTTTGATTAAAAGAGGAAGTTCCCTCTTTTTTGAAAGTTATATTACCCAAGAGCGTTTAATCTTGACTATAACAAATGTAATAGTTGCCAAAAAGTTTTATAAAAGCTATAAAATACGGCAAAATCAGTTGACAGGCGGTGCAAGTTATGTTATCATAATGAACGGTACTTTTTACTTTTGGTCTCTCCAGAGTGTACAGAGACGTGCTGACAAATGTTGCAAAGTACACATTTTAGATAAGGACTGTCACCAAGTACCTTATCAACCAAAATAAAAAATCTTACAGGAGAAAAGTAGATGCCTACAATCAACCAGTTGGTACGTAAACCACGTAAATCTAAAGTTGAAAAATCTAAATCACCAGCACTTAACGTTGGTTACAACAGCCACAAAAAAGTTCAAACTAACGTATCTTCACCACAAAAACGTGGTGTTGCCACTCGTGTTGGAACAATGACACCTAAAAAACCTAACTCAGCCCTTCGTAAATTCGCTCGTGTACGTTTGAGCAACCTTATCGAAGTTACTGCATACATCCCAGGTATCGGACACAACCTTCAAGAACACAGTGTTGTTCTTATCCGTGGTGGACGTGTAAAAGACCTTCCAGGGGTACGTTACCACATCGTTCGTGGTGCACTTGATACTGCAGGTGTTGCTGATCGTAAACAAAGCCGTTCTAAATACGGTGCAAAACGTCCTAAAGGATAATAGAAGGGGGATAAGAAAAAATGAGTCGTAAAAATAGAGCGCCTAAACGCGAAGTATTGCCAGATCCATTATACAATTCACAACTTGTAACACGTCTTATCAACCGTGTTATGCTTGATGGTAAACGTGGTACAGCTGCATCAATCGTTTATGATGCATTTGAACAAATCAAAGAAGCTACTGGAAACGATGCACTTGAAGTATTCGAAACAGCTATGGAAAACATCATGCCTGTTCTTGAAGTACGTGCTCGTCGTGTTGGTGGTTCTAACTACCAAGTCCCAGTTGAAGTTCGTCCAGAACGTCGTACAACCCTTGGGCTTCGTTGGTTGGTAACTGCATCACGTGCTCGTGGTGAACACACTATGAAAGATCGTCTTGCAAAAGAAATCTTGGATGCTGCTAACAACACTGGTGCTTCAGTTAAAAAACGTGAAGATACACACCGTATGGCAGAAGCAAACCGTGCGTTTGCACACTTCCGCTGGTAATCTGCGATATACAGATACAAAGCTTCGAATACAATTAAACTTTTTTACTACTGGTATTCAGGCTGTGTTTAGCAAGTGTTTTGTTTGCTAATCTGTATCAAATTTAATAAAGCATGTTTAGAACGGGTAGGTCCTGCCTATCCGTTCTAAAAGTATGCTATAATAGAGTAGTAAATTAAATTTATACATAGGAGAAAAAAATGGCTCGCGAATTTTCACTTGAAAAAACTCGTAATATTGGTATCATGGCTCACGTCGATGCTGGTAAAACAACAACAACTGAGCGTATTCTTTACTATACAGGTAAAATCCATAAAATCGGTGAAACACACGAAGGTGCTTCACAAATGGACTGGATGGAACAAGAGCAAGAACGTGGTATCACAATCACATCTGCCGCTACAACTGCACAATGGAAAGACTATCGTGTAAACATTATCGACACACCAGGGCACGTGGACTTCACAATCGAAGTACAACGTTCTCTTCGTGTTCTTGATGGTGCGGTAACAGTTCTTGACTCACAATCAGGTGTAGAACCTCAAACTGAAACAGTTTGGCGTCAAGCTACTGAATACGGTGTTCCTCGTATCGTATTCTCAAACAAAATGGACAAAATCGGTGCTGACTTCCTTTACTCAGTAAGCACACTTCACGATCGTCTTCAAGCTAACGCTCACCCAATTCAATTGCCAATCGGTTCTGAAGATAGCTTCAACGGTATCATTGACTTGGTTAAAATGAAAGCGGAAATCTATACTAACGACCTTGGTACAGATATTCTTGAAGAAGATATTCCAGCTGAATACGTCGATCAAGCTAACGAATATCGTGAAAAATTGATTGAAGCAGTTGCTGAAACTGATGAAGAATTGATGATGAAATACCTTGAAGGTGAAGAAATCACTGAAGCTGAATTGAAAGCTGCTATCCGTAAAGCAACTATCAACGTTGAATTCTTCCCAGTTCTTTGTGGTTCTGCCTTCAAAAATAAAGGTGTTCAAATGATGCTTGATGCGGTTATCGACTACCTTCCAAGCCCACTTGACATCCCTGCAATCAAAGGTGTCAACCCAGATACAGACGAAGAAGAAGAACGTCCAGCGTCAGATGAAGAACCATTTGCAGCCCTTGCATTCAAAATCATGACTGACCCATTCGTAGGTCGTTTGACATTCTTCCGTGTTTACTCAGGTGTATTGAACAGCGGTTCTTACGTTCTTAACACATCTAAAGGTAAACGTGAACGTATCGGGCGTATCCTTCAAATGCACGCTAACCACCGTAACGAAATCGAAACAGTTTACGCTGGTGATATCGCTGCTGCCGTTGGTTTGAAAGATACTACAACTGGTGACTCATTGACAGATGAAAAAGCTAAAGTCATCCTTGAATCAATCGAAGTTCCAGAACCAGTTATCCAATTGATGGTTGAACCTAAATCTAAAGCTGACCAAGACAAAATGGGTATCGCTCTTCAGAAACTTGCTGAAGAAGACCCAACATTCCGTGTTGAAACTAATGTTGAAACTGGTGAAACAGTTATCTCTGGTATGGGTGAACTTCACCTTGACGTCCTTGTTGACCGTATGAAACGTGAATTCAAAGTTGAAGCAAACGTAGGTGCTCCACAAGTATCATACCGTGAAACATTCCGTCAAGCTACTCAAGCACGTGGATTCTTCAAACGCCAATCTGGTGGTAAAGGTCAATTCGGTGATGTTTGGATTGAATTTACTCCAAATGAAGAAGGTAAAGGATTCGAATTCGAAAATGCTATCGTCGGTGGTGTCGTTCCTCGTGAATTCATCCCTGCAGTAGAAAAAGGTCTTCAAGAATCTATGGCTAACGGTGTTCTTGCTGGTTACCCAATGGTTGACGTTAAAGCTAAACTTTACGATGGTTCATACCACGATGTCGATTCATCTGAAACAGCCTTCAAGATCGCTGCATCACTTGCACTTAAAGAAGCTGCTAAAACTGCACACCCAGTTATTCTTGAACCAATGATGCTTGTTACAATCACAGCTCCAGAAGAAAACCTTGGTGACGTTATGGGTCATGTTACAGCTCGTCGTGGACGTGTTGATGGTATGGAAGCTCATGGTAATAGCCAAATCGTTCGTGCCTTCGTTCCACTTGCTGAAATGTTTGGTTACGCAACAGTTCTTCGTTCTGCAACTCAAGGACGTGGTACATTCATGATGGTATTTGATCACTATGAAGACGTTCCTAAATCAGTACAAGAAGAAATCATCAAGAAAAATTCTGGTGAATAATTTCGGATAGGGAGGATGCTCAAAAGAGCGTCCTTTTTTATTATGAAAACGGTAATAATATTTGCAATTTTGGCGAAATAGTTATATAATACTAACGTTGAAAGGTTGATTTGTGCCTACGTAAGTTAATCTTTTCACAATTGTCTAAAAGGGAAACCTTTTAAAATAAAAATTTTTTTGATTTTCATAAGGAGGAAATCACTAATGGTAGTTAAAGTTGGTATTAACGGTTTCGGTCGTATCGGTCGTCTTGCATTCCGTCGTATCCAAAACGTTGAAGGTGTTGAAGTAGCTCGTATTAACGACCTTACTGACCCAGCTATGCTTGCACACTTGTTGAAATACGATACAACTCAAGGTCGTTTCGACGGTGATGTTGTTGTTAAAGATGGTGGTTTTGAAGTTAACGGTCAATTCGTTAAAGTTTCTGCAGAACGTGACCCAGAACAAATCGACTGGGCTAACGATGGTGTAGAAATCGTTCTTGAAGCAACTGGTTTCTTTGCAACTAAAGCTGCTGCTGAAAAACACTTGCACGAAGGTGGAGCTAAAAAAGTTGTTATCACAGCTCCTGGTGGATCAGATGTTAAAACAATCGTATTTAACACTAACCACGAAATTCTTGATGGTACTGAAACAGTTATCTCAGCTGGTTCATGTACAACAAACTGTCTTGCACCAATGGCTGATGCTTTGAACAAATCATTCGGTCTTAAAGTTGGTACAATGACTACAGTTCACGGTTACACTGGTGACCAAATGACTCTTGACGCACCACACCGTAAAGGTGATTTCCGTCGCGCACGTGCTGCTGCTGAAAACATCGTTCCTAACTCAACTGGTGCTGCTAAAGCTATCGGTCTTGTTATCCCAGAATTGAACGGTAAACTTCAAGGTCATGCTCAACGTGTACCAGTTCCAACTGGATCACTTACTGAACTTGTTTCAGTTCTTGACAAAAAAGTAACTGCTGAAGAAGTTAACGCTGCTATGCAAGCTGCTGCAACTGAATCATTCGGTTACAACACTGACCCAATCGTTTCACGCGATATCGTAGGTATCTCATTCGGTTCATTGTTTGACGCAACTCAAACAGAAGTAACTGAAGCAGCTGATGGTACTCAATTGGTTAAAACTGTTTCATGGTACGACAACGAAATGTCTTACACTTCACAACTTGTTCGTACTCTTGAATACTTCGCAAAAATTGCTAAATAATCAATGAGTTAGCTGAAGAAGAGAGGATTCGTTCCTCTCTTTTTTGCATATTGTAAAATGATACAGAAATTCACAGATTTCCTTGTTTAGTAGTGGCTGGCGTACAAAATGTACTGATTTTGCTACCTCTTTTACAGCTTTTGTGATATAATTAGCATGTATAAAAAATAATAAGGAGTCCTATCAAATGGCTAAATTGACTGTTAAAGACGTTGATTTGAAAGGCAAAAAAGTTCTTGTCCGTGTTGACTTTAACGTGCCTTTGAAAGATGGCGTTATCACTAACGACAACCGTATTTCTGCGGCTCTTCCAACAATCAAGTACATCATCGAACAAGGTGGTCGTGCAATTCTTTTCTCTCACCTTGGACGTGTTAAAGAAGAAGCTGATAAAGAAGGTAAATCTCTTGCTCCAGTAGCAGCTGATTTGGCAGCTAAACTTGGTCAAGAAGTTGTCTTCCCAGGTGTTACACGTGGTGCTGAACTTGAAGAAGCTATCAACAACCTTAAAGACGGTGAAGTTCTTCTTGTTGAAAACACTCGTTTTGAAGATGTTGACGGTAAAAAAGAATCTAAAAACGATCCAGAACTTGGTAAATACTGGGCTTCACTTGGTGACGGAATCTTCGTTAACGATGCATTTGGTACTGCACACCGTGCACACGCATCTAACGTAGGTATCTCTGCAAACGTTGAAAAAGCTGTTGCAGGTTTCCTTCTTGAAAACGAGATTGCATATATCCAAGAAGCTGTTGAAAAACCAGTTCGTCCATTTATCGCAATCCTTGGTGGTTCAAAAGTTTCAGATAAAATCGGTGTTATCGAAAACTTGTTGAAGAAAGCTGATAAAGTCCTTATCGGTGGTGGTATGACTTACACATTCCTTAAAGCACAAGGTATCGAAATCGGTAACTCACTTGTTGAAGAAGACAAACTTGATGTTGCTAAAGAACTTTTGGCTAAAGCTGATGGAAAATTAATCTTGCCAGTTGACTCAAAAGAAGCTAACGCTTTTGCTGATTACACTGAAGTTAAAGATACTGAAGGTGCAGCAGTAGATGCTGGATTCCTTGGTCTTGATATCGGTCCAAAATCTATCGCTAAATTTGACGAAGAATTGACTGGTGCTAAAACAGTTGTTTGGAACGGACCTATGGGTGTGTTCGAAAACCCTGATTTCCAAGCTGGTACAATCGGTGTAATGGACGCTATCGTTAAACAACCAGGCGTTAAATCAATCATCGGTGGTGGTGACTCAGCTGCCGCAGCTATCAACCTTGGTCGTGCTGACAAATTCTCATGGATTTCTACTGGTGGTGGAGCTTCTATGGAACTTCTTGAAGGTAAAGTACTTCCAGGTCTTGCAGCACTTACTGATAAATAATAATTTCTTCGTTAAGAAGATTCAAAAGGGCGGTCTTGCCGTCCTTTTTTGTGTGTAAAATCCATAAATGAAAAGAAAACATTTTATAGTGGGACTATTATTTTATTTTGTGGAATTCAAGTGAGAGATATTTTGTGGTAAACGCATTCATATTGGTGAAACGCTCACAAATCAATTTGAAAATATGTTAAAATAAAGAAAATGCAAATTGGTTGTGAGTTATGAATTATCTAAAAAATCTTTTATCGAATTATAAGTTTGACCCGAGTCAATTTAAATTGGGCATGCGCACCTTTAAGACTGGTTTAGCTGTTTTTTTGGTTTTATTAATTTTCCATTTATTTGGATGGGAAGGGCTGCAGATAGGAACGCTGACAGCTGTTTTCAGTTTACGTGAAAGTTTGGACAAAAGTGTTCATTTTGGCTTCTCACGTGTGGTTGGAAATAGTGTTGGTGGTTTGCTATCTTTGCTCTTCTTTTTTATCAATCAATTTTTCCATAATCAGTTTTGGGTAACCTTGATTTTTGTCCCAATTTTTACCATGTTAGGAATTATGATTAATGTTTCAATTAATAACAAAGCAGGAATCATTGGTGGAACATCAGCACTTTTGATTATTACCTTATCGATTCCTGCTGGAGATACCATTTTATACGTATTTGCTAGAATCTTTGAAACATTTTGTGGAGTCTTTGTGGCTATCCTTGTTAATTCTGATGTCGATCGGATGAAGGAGCTGTTACGCCAAAAGAGTTTAAAAAAATAAAAAAAAATTATTTATGTCATATTTTCTTACATAAGAGGTTGACAGTTTAGAATTTTCAGACTATAATAAGTATCGGAAGGAGGTCATCATGAAAGAAAAAGAACTCAGACGTTCAATGGCGGTATTTCCTATTGGAACAGTAATGAAATTGACGGATTTAACAGCACGCCAGATTCGTTATTATGAAGATCAGGGTTTAATTACCCCAGAGAGGACGTCGGGAAATCGTCGTATGTATTCGTTAAACGATATGGATCGATTGCTCGAAATTAAAGATTTTCTTGATGAGGGGCTTAATATTGCGGCTATTAAGCGTGAATATGCGGAGCGGCAAGATAAAGCACATCAGAAACAAAAATCTTTAACTGATGCTGATGTTCGTCGTATCTTACAAGATGAACTCCGTAACCAAGGTCGTTTTTCGGCCCCATCACAGTACATTAGCAACTGGCGCATCTAAAAATACGCCTCGCTTGGTTATTTCGATTTTAAAAAGGAGACCTTAATTCATGACTATTACAGCAGCTGACATTCGTCGCGAAGTCAAAGAAAAAAATGTAACTTTCTTGCGTTTAATGTTCTCAGATATCGCTGGGACATTAAAAAATGTGGAAATTCCAGCAACTGATGAACAACTTGACAAGGTATTAGCAAACAAAGCAATGTTTGATGGTTCTTCGATCGAAGGTTTTGTGCGTATCAATGAATCTGATATGTTCTTGCATCCAGATCTTAATACTTGGACAGTATTTCCTTGGGGAGGCGAAAATGGAGCTGTTGCAGGATTGATCTGTGACATCTATACCCCTGAAGGGGAACCATTTGCAGGTGATCCACGTGGCAATTTGAAACGTGCCCTTCGTCACATGGAAAAAGTTGGTTTCAAATCCTTTAACCTTGGTCCAGAACCAGAGTTCTTCTTATTCAAATTGGATGAAAAAGGTGACGCAACTCTTGAAGTAAATGACCGTGGTGGTTACTTCGATCTTGCCCCAACTGACCTTGCAGATAACACTCGTCGTGAAATCGTTAATGTTTTGACTGAAATGGGATTTGAAGTTGAAGCAAGTCACCACGAAGTAGCTGTTGGTCAACATGAAATTGATTTTAAATATGCTGACGTCTTGAAAGCATGTGATAACATCCAAATTTTCAAACTTGTTGTGAAGACAATCGCTCGGAAACATGGTCTTTACGCTACGTTCATGGCTAAACCTAAATTTGGTATCAATGGCTCAGGGATGCACTGTAACATGTCATTGTTTGATTATGATGGCAACAATGCCTTTTACGATACTGAGGATCCAAAAGGGATGCAATTATCAGAAACAGCCTATTACTTCCTTGGCGGTTTGATGAAGCATGCTTATAACTACACTGCTATCATGAACCCAACTGTAAACTCCTACAAACGTTTGGTTCCTGGTTATGAAGCGCCTGTTTACATTGCATGGGCTGGACGTAATCGTTCCCCACTGATCCGCGTTCCTGCGTCACGTGGTATGGGTACTCGTTTAGAACTTCGTTCTGTTGACCCAACTGCTAATCCCTATCTTGCACTGACTGTTCTTCTTGAAGCAGGTCTTGATGGTATTGAAAATAAAATTGAAGCTCCTGCTCCAGTCGAATCAAATATCTATGTCATGACTGAAGAAGAGCGTAAGGAAGCAGGGATTCGTGATCTTCCTTCTACTTTGCACAATGCTGTTAAAGCACTACAGGAAGATGACGTTGTTAAAGCTGCCCTTGGTGAACATATCCTTGTAAACTTTGTAGAGGCAAAGAAAATTGAATGGTCAAGCTATGCGGCCTTTGTTTCACAATGGGAAATTGATAACTATCTAGATTTATACTAAGAAGTAGTAAAGAGACAGCTTCTGGCTGTCTTTTTTGTACCAAAATCACATTTATCGCTAGAAAGTTTAACTAAGAACTATTCTAATTTAACGGAATGTGGTATAATTTAAAACAAATATTCTGAATAATTAGACTGTTTTGGACTATTTGTACTAATGATAGGAGTAGAAGCTATGAATGAAAGTGCTTTGAGAGCGCAACAGACAACGCTTTGGGATCCATCTTTTGAATCGGATGCTTGTGGTATGGGGTTTGTTGCCCAGCTTGATGGTAAAGCTAGCCATACTTTGATTGATTATGCCTTAACCATGTTAACTCGTATGAATCACCGTGGAGGTACAGGTGCAGAACCTGATACAGGAGACGGTGCAGGAATGCTACTTGCTTTGCCTGATGACTTTTTCCAATTAAAAGCTAAAGAAGCAGGTTATGTTTTGCCTAAAAAAGGCGATTATGCCGTTGCACAATTATTTTTACCTCAGGATACTGAAGCTAAGCTAAGCCTTTTGGAAGCTGTTAAAGCTGAAATTAAACTAGCAGGTTTTCAGGTTTTGATGACACGTGATGTGCCATTTCATTACGATAATTGTGGTCCAGCAGCCCAAGAAATTATGCCAAGTTTTGTACAAGTTTTTGTTAAGAAACCTGATGACACAAAAGCTGGCCGTGATTTTGAGGATAAGTTGTTTCGCTTACGTCGCCAACTTGAAAAGAGTTTTTCAGCTGATGAATTTTTCATTTGCTCACTTTCAAGTAAGACAATTGTGTACAAAGGAATGCTTCATGCTTTCCAAGTTGGGCTTTTTTATCCTGATTTACAAGATGAACAGTTCAAATCTCATATTGCCTTGACACACTCACGCTTTTCTACAAATACTTTTCCATCTTGGGATCGTGCACAGCCATTTCGCTTTTTGGCACACAATGGTGAAATTAATACGCTCCGTGGTGCTGAAAACTGGATGCATAGTCACCAGATTGAAGTTTATAACGAAGAAAATTCGGACTCTGCCAAGTTGGAAAACTGTCTAGAATATCTTTACCGTAATGGTCGTGATATTCCACAAAGTCTTTTAATGATGGTACCTGAAGCTTGGGGTGATGAATCAGGGCTGTCAGATGATTTGAAGGCATTTTATGAATATGCGTCAAGTTTTGTAGCGCCATGGGATGGTCCAGCAGCGCTTGTTTTCACTGACGGTGATATGGTTGGTGCGCGTTTGGACCGTAATGGCTTGCGTCCTAGCCGTTATTCATTGACAAAAGATAATTTCCTGATTTGCTCAAGTGAGTCTGGTGTTGTCGATCTTGAACCAAGTCGTGTTGTTGAAAAAGGTGTACTTGGACCTGGTAATATGATGCTGATTGACACGACTTCAGGAAAACTAATGCGCAATGAAGAAGTGAAAGCATACTATGCTGCACAATATCCCTACAAAGAGTGGGTTGACGAAAACATTGCTCATCTTAACGACTTTGAAGCTGGCAAATTGACTCAAGAAACAAATGACATTGAAACAATGTGGAAGGCTTACGGCTACAATGAAGAAGTCATTCGTACGGTCATTCTACCAATGTCTGAAAAAGGTGAAGAACCTGTTATTTCCATGGGATTTGATAGCCCATTAGCCGTTCTCTCTAATAAGAGCCAATCGCTTTTCACTTTCTTCAAGCAACAATTTGCACAGGTAACTAATCCGCCAATTGATGCCATTCGTGAACAAATCGTTGTGTCAACGAGTGTTTACCTCGGTGGTGATGGCAATTTCAAAGTCGATGGTGCTGATAACTGTGTCAAAGTAAAAATTGACAGCCCGGTTCTTTCAAGTCAAGATTTTGCGAAAATTGCTAACTTGAAAGATGACCGTTATTGTGCAACAACCCTATCTACAGTTTATGACGTGGTTGAGCCGTCACATAATCGTTTGCAACGTGCGCTAGAAAATCTTTTCAAAGCTGCTGAAAAAGCCGTTGATAATGGTAGTAAGATTATTATTCTTTCAGACCGTAATGTTAAAGAAAATCAAACAACTATCCCAATGTTGTTAGCTGTTTCTGGTTTAAATAACTACATGGTTGTCAAAGGAAAAGCAAGCCAATTCTCAATTGTTGTCGATACAGCGGAAGCTATTGAAGTTCATCATTTTGCAACCTTGGTTGGTTATGGTGCGGCTGCGGTTCACCCTTATGGCGCTTATGCGACATTGAAAGAATATGGCAAAGACGAGCTTGCTTTTGAAAAATATCGTAAAGCTGCTGAAAAAGGTATTGTTAAGGTTATGAGTCGTATGGGGATTTCAACAATCCTTGGTTACAAAGGGGCTCAATTATTTGAAGCCGTTGGTTTATCTGACTCTGTTGTTAACAAATACTTTACAGGTACAGTAACTCGTATCGGTGGTTTATCACTTGACCAAATTGAAAAAGAATACCTTCAACGTATGGAAGATGCTTTTGGTCCTCGTCGTGGAGATTATCTCCAAAGTGGTGGTATTTATCAATTTAAAGCAGATGGCGAGTATCACCTTTTCAATCCACATACCATTTATAATTTCCAACAAGCTGTTCGTAAAGGGGACTACAAACTCTTTAAAGAATACACAGCTGAATTGGACAAAGAAGCATTATCAACGCCGACAACACTTCGTTCTATTTGGGAATTTAAATCTGACCGTCCAAAAGTTGACCTCTCTGAGGTAGAACCAGCAGAAACGATTGTTAAACGCTTCAAAGTTGGTGCCATGAGTTTTGGTTCACTTTCTAAAGAAGCACATGAAACAATTGCTGAAGCCATGAACGCAATCGGAGCGAAATCAAACTCTGGTGAGGGTGGCGAAAATCGTAATCGTTTCAAAGTGCAACCAGACGGACGTCATTTGAACTCTAAAATCAAACAAGTTGCTTCTGGACGTTTTGGTGTCAATGCCGAATACCTCATGTCTGCTGAAGAACTTCAAATTAAATTAGCACAAGGTGCGAAACCTGGTGAAGGTGGTCAATTGCCTGGTCAAAAAGTTTTCCCTTGGGTTGCAGAAATTCGTGGTGCAACGCCTGGTGTACGCTTGATTTCACCACCACCTCACCATGACATCTACTCAATTGAAGATTTGGCGCAATTAATTTATGATCTTAAAGCCATTAATCCCTATGCTAAAATCAATGTTAAATTGGTTTCAAGTACGGGTGTTGGGACAATCGCTACAGGCTGTGTCAAGGCTGGTGCTGATAAGGTTGTTATTTCTGGTTATGACGGTGGTACAGGAGCTTCTCCACGGAACTCTGTCCGTGATGCTGGGCTTCCATGGGAAATGGGCTTGGCTGAGGCACACCAAACATTGTCACTTAACCGCCTCCGTCAACGTATGACCCTTGAAACTGATGGTAAATTAATGACTGGTCGTGACCTTGCCATTGCCACTCTTCTTGGAGCGGAAGAATATTCATTTGCAAGTCTAGCCTTGATTTCTATTGGCTGTGTGATGATGCGTGTTTGCTCATTGAATACTTGTCCTGTTGGTGTAGCAACTCAAAATCCAGATCTTCGGAAACATTTTGCTGGTAAACCTGAACATGTGATGAACATGATGATGTTTATGGCAGAAGAATTACGTGAGTATATGGCTGAACTTGGTTTCCGTTCTGTTGACGAAATGGTTGGTCATTCAGAAATCTTGAAAGCGAAATTCATTCCAAAAGGTAAAGCAAAAACGCTTGATTTTTCACGTATGCTTGGTACAGCTTATCCAATTGACCGCAAGACAGAAGATCCATTTGCGCAGGCACGTCAATGGAAAGAATTGGACGGATTTGCCAAAGCTGCTGTTGATAATGGTATAAGCGTGACGGTTAAAGAATCAATTAACAATGTTCAACGTGCAGTCGGTGCTCGAATGGCAGGTTGGATGGCTGAACGTTATGGAAATGATACTGTTGAACCAGGTTTGATTAAATATGACTATACTGGTATTGCTGGTCAATCATTTGCAAGCTTTATCACACAAGGTATGGAATTAACACTAGTTGGTGAAGCAAATGACTATATTGCCAAATCAATGTCAGGTGGACGTTTGATTGTTAAGCCGCCGCATGATGCTGCCTATGATGTTGAAAATTC
Source organism: Streptococcus gallolyticus (assembly GCF_003337175.1). Classification (GTDB taxonomy): domain Bacteria; phylum Bacillota; class Bacilli; order Lactobacillales; family Streptococcaceae; genus Streptococcus; species Streptococcus gallolyticus_B. Next base: position 27,540 of record NZ_NETH01000011.1, on the reverse strand, counting down.
ACCAATCGTTGGTAACGTTGCTCTCTTTGGTGCGGTTAAGGGTGAAGCTTATTTCGCTGGTCGCGCAGGTGAACGTTTCTGTGTTCGTAATTCTGGTGCTAAAGTTGTTGTTGAAGGTGTCGGAGCACACGGTTGTGAATATATGACAGGTGGTGTTGCTGTTATCCTTGGAACAACAGGACGTAACTTCGCTGCTGGTATGAGTGGTGGTGTTGCCTATGTTTATGATGTGGACGGTGATTTTGCCGAAAAAGTTAACCAAGAAATGGTTGACCTTTACAAAGTCGGTGAAACTCGTGGGGATGATGTCTTGGTTGATATGATTCAAAAACACTATGAATACACAGGTAGCGCTAAAGCAAAACGCTTGCTTGACAACTGGGCACAAGAAGTTGATAAATTCATTAAAGTTTATCCAACTGAATTCCATGACATTAACACTATTGAATACGCACTTGCTAATACTGGCTTAGAAGGTGATGAACTTGAATTGCGTACCTTCGAAATTGCCACAGGTGGTGCAGAAACTGCTGCTAAGAAAGAAGAACTTCTCGCACAGGTAACAGGAGGTAAATAAAATGGCTAATCCATTTGGATTTTTGAAATATGAACGTAAAGATAATCCGTATCGTCCTGTTGCTGAACGCATCTTGGACTTCGAAGAATTACAAATGCCATTGTCAGAAGAGGAGCGTCAAGAACAAGCCGCACGTTGTATGGCTTGTGGGATTCCTTTCTGTCATTCTGGACAATTCTACGGTGGTGGACGTGCGGTTTCAGGTTGTCCAAATGACAACCTGATTCCTGAATGGAATGATTTGCTTTATAAAGGCGATTACAAACGGGCTTTTGAGCGTCTTTCACGGACAAATCCCCTCCCAGAAATGACTGGACGTGTTTGTCCAGCGCCGTGTGAAAAAGGTTGTACAGAAGGTCTCAATGGCTCTGGTGTCACTATCCATGATAATGAACGCTTTATCATCGATACAGCCTTTGAAAATGGTTGGGTAGAGGAGTCAGGTCGTCCAGCCTATCGTACAGGATTTAAAGTTGCGGTTATTGGTTCTGGACCTGCAGGGCTTTCAACGGCTTGGCGCCTTAATAAACTAGGCCATACCGTAACTGTCTATGAACGTAGTGATCGCTTTGGTGGACTATTGATGTACGGTATTCCAAATATGAAATTGGATAAGGAAATTGTTCAACGTCGTATTGATTTGATGGAAAAACTTGGGATTAATTTTGTTGCTAATACGGAAGTGGGACGCGATCTAACAGCGGATGAATTGTTGAAACAATATGACCGTGTTGTTCTTGCAACTGGTGCAAGTGTTCCACGTGATTTGGAGGTCCCAGGTCGTCATCTGTCTGGTGTGCGTTTTGCAGTTGATTTCTTAACTGAAACGACTAAAAATGTCCTTGCTTCTGATAATAAAAAACTTGGTCCAACGCTTGAAGGCAAACATGTGCTTGTCATTGGTGGCGGTGATACAGGTAATGACTGTATCGGTACGGCTGTTCGTTTGGGTGCAGCAAGCGTTAGGCAACTTGAAATCACTCCAGAACCGCCAGAAAAACGTTTACCAAGCAATCCATGGCCACAGTATCCACTGATTAAACGCGTCGGCTATGGGCAAGAAGAAGCCGATTTCGTGCAAGATACAGAATTGACAACCTATGCCACATCAACAACTGAATTTATCGGTGCTGACCGTGGTCAAGTCATTGCAGCTAAGACTGTCAAAGTTGGTTCTGGTTTCAAACCAATTGAAGGAACTGAAGAAATCATCAAAGCAGACCTTGTTTTACTGGCAATGGGATTCACAGGTGCTGAAAAATCATTATTTGAACAATTTGGTGTTCAAAGTGTCTATGATGACTATTCAACCAATAATGACCGTGTCTTTGTTGCTGGTGATGCCCGTCGTGGTCCAAGTCTTGTGATTTGGGGCATTCGTGAAGGACGCAAAGCTGCAGAAAAAATCGACCAAGGTCTTCGTATCATGGTTGCACAATAAAACTAAGAAAACTCGCTGTTATGGCGAGTTTTGTGCTTGGTTCAAGGTAGTCTTTAGGTTTGTGGACAATGGCGTCTTTATGGTCATAGTTTAGATGTGGTAAATTGAAATATAGCGCTAATATGGTTTTATACGATTGTAACAATTCCTTGATATGCTAATGGTAATCAAAAATTGGGAGACGGATGTTTATGAATCGAAAAACACCATTAGCTTTAGAAACAGAATAGTTTCAGGAGCTCTGCTATTTTCACAAGTAAATGCAGATGCTGACACTTATACACTATAAAGTGGAGATAGTCTATCGCAATTGTACGGTATGGCTGTTTATGATTTGACTGCTTTGAATGGCATGGTAATTGATGATACGATTGTCCCTGGTCAGACACTTCAAGTACCAGACCAAGTTTCGGTAGAAACAAGTCACCTAAAGAAGTAGCAACAGAGACCAGCACAAATAGTGATGATACTAATCCAGTTGGTCAATGCACATGGGGAGTTAAAGAGTCAGCGGCATGGGTAAGTAACTGGTGGTGAAATGTTGGTGACTTGGCTGCTAATGCTGCCCTGCAAGGGTATACTGTCGGAACACAAGCGGAGGTTAGAGCGATTATTTGTTGGACTAACCCTGACAGTTACGGACATGTAGCGTATGTAACAGTTGTTAGTACCAGCGGTGAAATTCAAGTGCTTGAATTAAACTACGGTTATAAACAATGGATTGATAATTACCGTGGCTGGTTTGCCCCAACAGATAGCCAAACAGCAGGTACAGTTAGCTACTTTTATCCAACGACTTATTGATATTAATTTAAAACATAGAAAAATCAGCTTGAAAAATCAAGCTGCTTTATTTTTGTGGATAAGTTGTGGAAAAAGGGAAAATGTGACTTTATTCATGAATTTAAAAATTTAAAAGCAAATCGGTAATTTCAAAGAGATTTGATTTTTTAGCTAGTCTTAGTTTTCAGCTGCTGACCTAAAATGGTTTGTTCCCGAATTTCGTAAACAACGAAGCTGAGCACTTTTGTCTCAGCTTCGTTAATTCTATTTTTCATCTGGTGTGAGAATCATTGGGATAATGATTGGTTCACGTTCTGTTTTTTCGTACAAGAATGGACGAAGTGCGTTAACGATAGCACCGTTAACAGATTGAATGCTTGCGTCCTTGTTTTTCAAGGCAATACGAATCGCGTTGAAAAGAACACGTTGACTTTCACGGATGAGGTCGCCTGATTCGCGCATGTAGATAAATCCACGGCTGAGAATATCAGGGCCTGCTAAAATCATTTGCGTATCAAAATTAACCGTTGCAACGGCAAGAACAACACCATCTTTTGATAAATCATGACGATCCCGAAGTACGGCAGTGCCAATATCGCCAATACCATTGCCATCAACATAAATGTCTTGAGCATTGAAGTGTCCAGCACGGCGAGCAGAGTTTGCCGTAAGAGCTAGGACATCGCCGTTTTCCATGATAAAGGTGTTATCTTTAGGGACACCTGTGTCCATTGCTAAGCCAGCATGAATCTTCAACATACGGTATTCACCATGAACTGGCATGAAGTATTTTGGTTTCATCAAGCGGAGCATGAGTTTTTGCTCTTGTTGACCACCGTGACCAGATGTGTGGATATTATTGACTTTACCGTGGATAACTTCGACACCAGCTTCTTGAATCGTATTAATTAGTTTATTAACACTTGTTGTGTTACCGGGAATTGGGCTAGATGAGAAGATAACGGTGTCACCAGGTTGTAGTGTGACTTGGCGGTGTGTACCATTGGCAATACGTGCTAGTGCAGCCATTGATTCTCCTTGACTACCTGTACACATGATTAAGATTTCACTAGCATGATAGTCTTTGAGTTCACTTGGTTCGATAAATGTTCCTTTGGGGACTTTGATATAACCAAGTTCGATACCGTTGACAATGGCTTTTTCCATAGAACGTCCGAAAACAACGATTTTACGTCCTGTTTTAACGGCAGCTTCGGCAGCTTGTTGGAGACGGAAGATATTTGAAGCAAATGACGCGAAAATAATACGTCCATGAATGCCTTCAATAATCTTCATGATAGACTGTCCAACGACTTTTTCTGAATTTGTAAAGGTTGGAATTTCAGCGTTGGTTGAGTCTGATAATAAACAGAGAACGCCATCTTCACCAAGGGCAGCCATGCGGTGGATATCTGCTGGTTCCCCAACCGGTGTCCAGTCAAATTTGAAGTCCCCTGTGCAGACAATGTTACCTTGTGGTGTGTGGATAACGATTCCAAGAGGTTCTGGAATTGAGTGGGTTGTGCGGAAGAAGGTAACGCTAAGGTTTTTAAATGTTAATTCTGTATTAGCATTGATTTCGTAGAGTCTTGCACTGCGGAGAAGTCCATGTTCTTCTAACTTTCCCTTGATAAGTGCAAGAGCCAATGGTCCAGCGTAGATTGGGATATTAGCTTGTTTTAAGAGAAATGGGATGCCACCAATGTGATCCTCATGACCGTGGGTAATAACGAGCCCTTTGATACGGTCACTATTTTCAACGATATAAGAATAGTCTGGAATGACGTAATCAATGCCTAAGAGGTCATCTTCAGGAAATTTGATACCAGCATCAACGATGATAATTTCATCCTTGTACTCAATACCGTAAGTATTTTTTCCAATTTCTCCGAGACCACCAATTGCGTAGACCCCAACTTCTTCGGGTTTTAAATTGATTTGTGACATGTTATAACTCCGTTAATTGAAAGACACCTGTTTCTTTTTCGTAAGCTAGGTGTTTATCTGATAGAAGCTCAATAAATTCAACGTTGTAAGGTGTTTTTTCTTCAACGAGTTTGCGTGTTTTGATGCGTCCTTCGAGTTCAGTTGTGGCATCAATGTCTAAGTAGAGTACCTTAGTTTTTTCACGTTGAGGGGAACGTTCCTTGGTTTCTTGATAAAAAACTTTATAAATCATGGTTTTCCTTCTTTCTTTATATCTGTGGCTAATCAAACTACAAAAAATCTGTCAAATGGCTTTATGCCCCTTGACAATTAGCTATGACATTTTTACGAGTAATTGATTTAACCTTGATTCGTTGCAATTATTAAAATTATATCATAAAATAGGAGGTAGAATCAAGTGAGGGAATTTAAATGATGAAAGTTTTAGCCTTTGATACTTCCAGTAAGGCTTTGTCTGTTGCCATTTTAGATGGCAAGAATTTGTTAGCTGATGTAACGGTCAATATTAAAAAAAATCACAGTATAACATTAATGCCCGCGATTGATTTTTTGATGGCATCTGTGGATTTGCAACCAAGTGATTTAGATAGAATTGTTGTAGCGCAAGGTCCAGGGTCTTATACTGGTTTGCGCGTGGCGGTTGCGACAGCTAAAACGTTGGCATATACGTTAAATATTGAGTTAGTAGGGGTGTCAAGTCTGTATGCACTTGCTGCGGCAGCTGATTTTGATGGCTTGGTCGTTCCGATTATGGATGCCCGTCGTCATAATGTTTATGCTGGTTTTTATCAAAATGGTCAGTCTGTTAAAGCAGACCAACACATGAGTTTTACAGCTGTTTTAGAAGCCGTTAAGGCTGAAGCTAAGGTTATGTTTGTTGGTGAAGTGGCTAATTTCCGCAACCAGATTGAAGAAGCTCTACCACAAGCTGTTATTTTACCTGTTTTGCCCTCAGCTTATGCTATTGGAAAATATGGTCAAAGTCTTGAACCAGCTGATATTGACAGTTTTGTACCAAATTATCTCAAACGTGTGGAAGCAGAGGAAAACTGGCTTAAAACGCATAAAGAAGATTCAACTGCAGATTATGTCAAACGTATCTAACATGAAAGATTTATCAGAAAAAGTGACTGCTGTTTATGCTACCTTGTCTGATGTCTATGAAGTGTCACCATGGACAAAAAAGCAAATTTTAGCAGATATGCAGCAGGATAGTGTAGATTATTTTTTTGTGGAACAAGACAAGGAAATGGTTGGTTTTCTGGCAATTCAGCAACTTGTTGGCGAATTAGAAATCACAAATATTGCGGTTAAGAAAGCTTATCAAGGTTGTGGTTTAGGCAGTCAGTTACTGACCAATTTAGACCAGATGGACTTTCCAATTTTCTTGGAAGTGAGAGCATCAAATACTTCTGCGCAAGCTTTGTACCAAAAATTTGGATTTAAGGTGATTGGTGAGCGTAAGCGATATTACCATAATCCAATTGAGGACGCGATTATCATGAAGCGTGAAGGTAATGAGAGGTAAAAAAGATAAATGAAAGATAGATATATTTTAGCTGTGGAGAGCTCTTGTGATGAAACAAGTGTTGCCATTTTAAAAAATGAAAGCGAGATTTTGAGCAATATTATTGCTAGCCAAATTGAAAGTCACAAGCGTTTTGGTGGCGTGGTGCCAGAGGTTGCTAGTCGTCACCATGTTGAAGTGATTACAACGTGTTTCAAAGATGCTTTGGATGTGGCAGGAATTGAAGTGAGTGACCTTGATGCGGTTGCTGTAACTTACGGTCCTGGCTTGGTTGGAGCGCTTTTAGTGGGGATGGCTGCTGCTAAAGCTTTTGCTTGGGCAAACCATTTGCCATTGATTCCTGTTAATCATATGTCTGGGCACTTGATGGCAGCTCGTCAAGTCAAAGAATTAACCTATCCATTAATGGCATTATTGGTTTCTGGTGGACACACAGAATTGGTTTATGTGTCTGAACCTGGCGATTATAAAATTGTCGGTGAAACGCGTGATGACGCTGTTGGTGAGGCATATGACAAGGTTGGTCGTGTCATGGGGTTGACTTATCCTGCTGGACGTGAAATTGACCAATTGGCACATCTAGGAAAGGATATTTATGATTTTCCGCGTGCCATGATTAAAGAAGATAACCTCGAATTTTCATTTTCAGGTTTGAAATCAGCTTTTATTAATTTGCACCATAATGCTACGCAAAAGGGTGAAACACTCTCAAAAGAAGATTTATCAGCATCATTTCAAGCTGCCGTTTTGGATGTTTTGATGGCGAAAACAAAAAAAGCTTTGGCAAAATATCCTGTCAAAACACTCGTTGTAGCTGGTGGTGTGGCTGCTAATCAAGGCTTGCGTGAACGTTTGGCAGCTGAAATTACAGAAGCAGAAGTTATTATTCCGCCATTACGTCTTTGTGGCGATAATGCTGGCATGATTTCGCTAGCAGCAGCGATTGAATACGATAAAGGGCAATTTGCTGATTTAGACTTAAACGCTAAACCAAGTTTGGCTTTTGATAGTCTGGATTAGGAAGATGAAGATAATAGAAAAACTCTTGAAAATTTATTTTCAGGAGTCTTTTTATGTGCTATAATAGGAAAAATTATTTGAACAATGAGTAGCTGCAGAGACTTTATATGGGTTCTCTGCTTATTGAATATTTAAGGAGTTTGTATGCAGGAAAAAGGGTTTAAAGTGGGGCTTCAAGCTGCACTTCCAACGGCTTTGGGTTATATTTCGATTGGAGTAGCTTTTGGAATTGTGGCGTTTGCTTCAGGTTTATCAGCTTTAGAAGTTGGCTTAATGAGTCTTTTGGTCTATGGTGGTTCAGCTCAATTTGCCATGTGTGCCATGTTGCTTGCTCATGCTGATTTGGCTTCAGTAACGTTGACCGTTTTTTTAGTTAATTTGCGTAATATGTTGATGAGTTTACATGCAACAACTATTTTTACCAAAACAAGCTTCCTCAATAACATTGGGATAGCTAGTCTAATTACAGATGAAAGTTATGGTGTTTTGTTGGGAGAAAATGGTCACAATAAATCAATTATAGCTAGCTGGATGCATGGTAATAATTTACTGAGTTATGCAGCATGGGTTTCATCTACAATTGTAGGGACACTCCTAGGAGGTATTATCCCCAATCCAGAAAGTTTTGGGCTTGATTTTGCTCTGATTGGTATGTTTATTGGTTTACTTGTCTTTCAATTTGATGCGATGTTGAGTGAAGGCATTAAAAAACTATTGCTTGTACTAGCAGCTGTGGCTATTAGTTTTTTAGTCTGTGCTGTTTTTCTATCAAGTGCCTTAGCGGTTTTAGTGTCAACGTTAATTGGTTGTAGTGTGGGGGTAATGTTGGATGAGCGTTAGTAGTTATGTTTTGGTAGCCATTCTTTTAGGATTTGTTGTGTCGTGGATTCCGCGAGTTGCCCCTTTTATCTTGGTAAAATATAAAGGCTTGCCCGAAATTGTCATTCGTTTTTTGAACTATTTGCCCGTTTCCATTTTATTTGCTTTGACCTTTTCAAGCCTTTTTGACGTTGAAATTGGGCATTTGCCACAAGTAAAGGACTTGGAAGTTCTAGCTAGTCTTCCCACTTTTTATGTCGCCTTAAAATCTAAAAATTTATTATATGCCGTCATTACAGGAATTGTTAGCATGGCGATTTTACGGTTAATAGTTTAATTTTACCATTAATTGTTTGACTGAAGCGATGTCTTCTGTGGATAAGTTTGATAAAAGAAAATCAGATTGCTTTTGTTCATATTCGTGAAGCTGTGGATAAATGTCCATGGCTTTTTCTGTTGGATAAACACGTTTGATTTTCTGGTTAACAGCATCTTTCTTTAGCTCAAGCCGAGCGTAGCTAATTTTTTTATCGTTCTAAAGGCAGTTGTAGGGTCAATGTGGACATTGTCTGACAACTCGCCCAAAAACAGTTCAGCTTTTTCACAGAAACGAATAATATAGATGAATAGATTGTTATTCGTCCAAGTTCTTTAAAATGATTATTAGAGTCAATTTAAATGGTGCGCGTGACAGCACCAGTAGTAAGAATAATGCCAACCATAATAAACATGTTCCCCAAAAATATTGCATCTACAATAAAAGTGATAGCATCATTCTTGATAGTATTGCAAATGCAATCAAAAAAGTATCGCTAATATAATAAAGGAATTATACACAGCTACTCCAAGCGCTTGTGGTTAGTAATCAAGAAAGTTTTGTTGCTTATGGCATGGATAATTATTGTGCACAGGCTGCAGAAAAGATAAAAGAAGCTTGCCATTGCCCTGAAGCTGAAATCTTCTTTTTATCAGGTGGCACACAGACTAATCAAGTGGTTATCGATAGCTTGTTAACCACTTACGAAGGTGTTATCGCTGCTGAAAGGGGACATGTTAGCCCTCATGAAGCTGGTGCTATTGAATCTACAGGGCATAAGGTTAACACTTCCTTTTCAACAAGGAAAAATTAGGTGGCTGAGCTTGCTGCTTATGTGGATAACTTTTATCATGATGGCAACCATGACCATATGGTTTTTCCAAGGATGGTTCACATTTTTCCCCTAACTGAATATGGCACGCTCTACACCAAGGAAGAATTGACCGCCATTTCAGATGTTTGTCGTCAATATCAATTGCCACTCTTTAGTAATGGCGCACGTTTAGGATATGGTTTGGCAGCTAAGGAGACAGAGGTCGATTTGCCAACTATTGCTGCAGTATCAGACGTCTTTTATATTGAATCATCAAATTTACCTGCTGATTTTCCACGTTTAGCTGTGGCTAATCGTTTCTATACTTATATTATTAACTAAAAAAGCTGGGGACATCCCAGCTTTTTGTGTGATAAAAACCTTTGTCTTTCTATTTTTTTGAGGATTACCAGCTGGCTTTTTTGACGCCAGGAAGTTGTCCTTTGTGAGCAAGGTCACGGAAGTTGATTCGGCTAACGCCGAATTTACGCATGTAGGCGTGTGGGCGTCCGTCAGTGCGGTCACGATTTTTCAAGCGATTTGGATTTGAGTCGCGTGGCAATTGACGAAGCGCTTCGTAATCGCCTTTTGCCTTCAATTCACGACGTAAGTCGGCATATTGCTCAATGAGTTTTAGTTGTCGGTTGTATCTAGCAATTTTTGATTTTTTAGCCATAATGTCTCCTTTTGCTTAACTGGTTAACGATATTTATTATAACACCTTTGAGGAAATAATCAAGAGAAAAGCTTAACTAGTTAATTTTTAAAAAAAGAAACCCACAAAAGGATTTCTCAACAATTGTTAATAATGTAAACTTCCAGCGACCCAGCCTGTGCATAAGGCCACAGTGATGTTAAAACCACCTGTGTGGGCATTAATATCAAGCACTTCACCAGCAAAGTAAAGTCCTGGGACTTGCTTACTTTCAAGGGTTTTGGGATTAATTTCTTTCAAATTAACGCCACCTTTAGTCACAAAAGATTTTGCCAGTGACATTTTTCCAGTTACTTTAATCGGTAGCTCTTTGATGTTATCCACAAGTTCTTTTTCTTGTTGTGGCGTTAGTTGTTTGACTTTTTCGGGAAATGGCTGTGCTAAAAAGCTTGCTAATCGTTCTGGAAGAAGCACTTTAAGAGCATTTTTGAGGGATTTCTCACGCTGCTTTGCTAAAAATGCGTGTAGCTCTTCTGTGGATAGTTTGGGGATAAGGTCAAGTGTAATGGTTTCGCCACCCTTGATAAAACTTGATAGGCGTAGTGCGGCAGGTCCAGACAAACCAAAATGCGTAAAGAGCAAATCATGTGTAATATGGTGTTTTTGATAGCTCAAACAAATATCATTAAGAGTAATTCCTTGAAGTTCCTTATGTGGAAAATCTGTTAGTAATGGACTTTCAGCCGCTTCAAGTTCTGTAAGATTGAGTTTAAAATGCCTAGCAATCTCATAACCAAAACCTGTTGACCCTGTGGAAGGATAGGCCTTACCACCTGTTGTGACAATGAGTTTTCCACAGATGAACTCATCTGTCGCAGATTTGACGTGGAAAAGGTTGTTGATTTTCTTGACAGAAACAACTTCAGTATTGGTTAAAACGGTGCCACCGAGTTCATTGATTTTATGGGCAAGAGCATCGATAATCGTTTTTGATTTATCCGTTTTTGGGAACACACGCCCATGGTCCTCAACTTTTAAAGCAACGTCATTTTCTTCAAAAAATCGGATAATGTCGTGGTTGTCAAATTGTGAAAAGACACTGTAAAGAAAGCGTCCATTTCCAGGAATGCCTTCCATGAGGTCATCAATGGTACCATTATTAGTGACGTTACAACGTCCACCCCCCGTTCCAGCTAGCTTTTTGCCGAGTCGCTTATTTTTTTCGATAAGTAATGTTTGGTTGCCATAATAACTGCTTGAAATGGCAGCCATCATACCAGCAGGACCACCGCCAATGATAATTGTATCGTATGTATTCATATAGCTATTGTAGCATAAAATATTGCCATCTTGATAAGCAAGTAATGGGATTTGTGAAAAGAAAGTCAGGACATTTACAGAAAATGACAAAAACTTGACAGTAGTTCTAAAAAACAAGTTAATATCAAGTAAAAAGCGCACCAGAAACTTGGTAAAAATTGACAATTATAGACTGTTATGTTATCCTTTTCATAAGAAATTTCAACGTAAAAGAGGATATTATGGCAATTGAGAAAACAGTTAGCGAGCTGGCTGAGATTCTAGGAGTTAGCCGCCAAGCGGTTAACAATCGTGTCAAGAGTCTGCCAGAAGAAGATGTCGATAAAAATGAAAAGGGCGTTACCGTTGTCAACCGAAGTGGCTTGATTAAATTGGAAGAAATCTACAAAAAAACCATTTTTGAAGATGAGCCAATTGATGAAGAAACAAAACAACGCGAACTTTTAGAAATTTTAGTGGACGAGAAAAACACTGAAATTACACGTTTGTATGAGCAGCTCAAAGCTAAGGATAAACAGCTTGCTTCAAAAGATGAACAGCTTCGTGTCAAAGATGTGCAAATTAGCGAAAAAGACAAGCAGCTTGATCAGCAACAACAATTGACGCTTGCTGCCATGGAAGACACAAAACGCCTTCAGCTTGAACTTAATGAAGCTAAGGCTGAAGTCGAAGAAATTCAAACGAAGTCAGAAGAAAAAATTCAAGAAGAAGCAGCTCCGAAAGGATTCCTAGCGCGTCTTTTTGGTGGAAAATAAGAACTCGAAATTTATCGGAAGCTGGGACAAAAGTTCCAGCTTTATTTTATAAACTCATTTTTAGGAGGTATCATGGAAAAATTAGCGGAGTATATTGCATTTGATTTGGAATTTAATACGGTTGCTGAGAAAAGTCATATTATTCAGGTTTCAGCAGTAAAATTCAAAGAAAGTCACGAAGTTGACAGCTTTGACACTTATGTTTACACAGATGTGCCATTGCAGTCATTTATTAATGGATTGACAGGGATTACATCAGAAAAAATTGCTAAGGCTCCAAAGCTTGATGAAGTTCTGGCTGACTTTAAAACATTCGTTGGAGAGACTGCTTTGGTTGGTTATAATGCGCTAAAATCAGACCTGCCTTTGCTTGCTGAAAATGAATTAGACTTGACAGAGCTTTACAAGGTTGATTTGTATGACGAAGCTTTTGAACGTCGTAGCAAAGACTTGAATGGAATTGCTAATCTCAAGTTGACAAGTGTTGCTGAATTTTTAGGTATTTCAGGACATGGTCATAATTCACTTGAAGATGCTCGCATGACTGCGCTTGTTTATGAAAAGTTCATGGAATTTGATGAGAATAAATCTTATTTGAATCAGCAAGAAGAAGATCATGGTGACAATCCTTTTGCAGCTTTAGGTGGCTTTTTTAGCTAAAAGCTCTGCTATTTTTCAAAAAATAAAAAATCATCTAGGGTAACCCCTTGCTTGTGACGTTGGGGCATGTTCTATCATAAGGGCAGAAAGGAGGTGAAAGGAATGTCTCGCTCTTATACAACTGGCGATTTGGCGAAGTTGGCAGGTGTTTCAGTTCGCACGGTTCAATATTATGATAAACGTGGTATTTTGTCGCCATCTGATTTGACAGAAGGTAGACGGCGAATCTATGTGGATAGTGATTTGGAACAGTTGCGCATGATTTGTTTTTTACGGGAACTTGATTTTTCAATTGAACAGATAAAACGGCTGTTTGCTGAGGAAAATGCAAGGCAAGTTTTAGAGTTATTGCTTGTTGAACATATCAAGGAAACAAAGCGTAAGCTTGCTGAGAAGAAAGCCAAACTTGACACTACTGTCAACTTGCTTGACAGGGTAAAAAATCAAACAGGTCAGTCGCTAGAAATTTTATCAGACATTTCTCTTACCATGAAAAATCAATTAGCTTGGCGTCGTTTGCAAAAATGGCTGTGGATTAGTAATCTAGCAATGATTCTTATTTTTGTTCTTTGTGTTGCTTGGCTTGCAAGTCGTCCACAATCTGTTGTTTGGCAAGGTGTTGGATCAAGCATTGGTTTGGTGTATGTTGGCACATTATTAACATTGTCTTATCATTTTTCACGTCAAATAGCTTATATCTGTCCCAATTGCCACCAACTTTTTCAACCAACGTATAGAGAATTCGCATTTGCTCGTCATACGCCTAAAACGCGAAAATTAACTTGCCCACATTGTCATGAAAAATCTTATTGTTTAGAAACAGCAAAAGAAGCTTAAAAAGCTCGAACCTTTTAAGGTTCGAGCTTTTTTGATTATGGCATTAAAATGGTAATTTTCCTGCAAATGCGCCTAGTGTTTTTTGTGTGGCATCATCAATTTGAGAAAGTGCATCGTTGATAGCTTGTGTTGTCATGTCTTGAAGTGTTTCAACATCATCTGGGTCAACAATGGTATCTTTAAAAGTGATGTTCACTAATTTTTTATCACCTGTAAACTCAACAACAACTAAATCTTGAGCTGATTTTCCAGTGAAAGTTGTGCTAGCAAGTTCAGATTGTTTTTTCTCCATTTGTTTTTGGAGTTTTTGAGCTTGACGCATCATATTTTGCATATTCATCATAATGTTTTTGTGATTCCTTTCGTAGCAAGGGTTAGACCTTGTTTATTTGGAGGTATATCTTGAAAAAAAGATATTAACATTATAGCATCTTTCGGATAGAACTTAAAGTTTGGAAAAGCTTGGTGTGAAATTCTTAGCAAGTTTTGGAATGATTTTACAAAAATTTTACAAAAACTTGGTAATAGATTTGATACTTGCTCATTATAATAAGCAGTATAAAGATGTTAAAGGAGAATATCATGAAAAAATGGAAAATGCTAATCTTACTTGCATTTGTTGGAGTGGGAGTTGTTTTGACAGCTTGTAGTAAGTCAAATTCATCAGAATCCAAACAAATCAGTGTTGTTTCTCGTGAGGAAGGTTCAGGAACACGTGGTGCTTTTATTGATTTATTTGGGTTAGAGGAAAAGAATAGTAGTGGTGATACTGTTGATTTAACAACTGCGAATGCCATCGTGACTAACTCAACATCAGTAACTCTAACAACTGTTGCAGGAGACGATTTAGCAATCGGTTATGCCTCTTTAGGTTCTTTAAATGATAGTGTTAAAGTTTTAAAAATTGATGGCACAACAGCTAGTGTAGAAACCATAAAGGATGGTTCTTATAAAATCTCACGTCCGTTTAATATTGTGACCAAAGAAGATATTAGTAAGGCTGCGAAAGATTTTATCAATTTCATTTTAAGTAGTGATGGGCAAGCCATTGTTGAAGAAAATGGTTACATTCCCTTAGACAATGTGGATACGTATCAAGCGAGTGTTACTTCTGGAAAAGTTGTTATTTCGGGTTCAAGTTCGGTGACACCTGTTATGGAAAAATTAAAAGAAGCCTATACGAAAGTGAACTCTGGTGTTACTATTGAAATTCAACAAAGCGATTCTTCAACGGGAATTACGGACACGATTGATGGAACATCAGATATTGGAATGGCTTCACGAGAACTAGAAGATAGCGAGATAGCACAAGGTGTTAACTCAACGATTATTGCTATGGATGGTATTGCAGTTATTGTCAATAAAAATAATACGATAGATAATCTTACGAGTAAACAAGTCAAGAGTATTTTCTCTGGTGAGATTACAACTTGGAAAGAACTATCTGATTAAGAGGATTTCATGAATCATAAAAGCGAAAAAGTAATGCAAGCGGTATTTTTCCTTACCGCCTGTATTTCCATTGTTTCAGTTTTACTTATTTGTATTTTTCTATTTTCAAATGGACTGCCTGCGATTAAGGAAATAGGTATTATAAAGTTTCTATTTGGGGAGGTTTGGCGTCCATCTAGTAATGAGTTTGGGATATTGCCAATGATAGTAGGCTCACTTTATGTGACGTTGGGCGCTCTAGTCATTGGTGTTCCAATTGGAATTTTGACTGCGGTGTTTATGGCATATTTTTGTCCCAATAAGCTATATAAACCATTGAAGGCAGGTATTAATTTAATGGCGGGTATTCCTTCAGTGGTGTATGGCTTCTTTGGTTTAGTAGTTTTGGTTCCCTTTGTTCGTGATTATATCGGTGGTTATGGTATGGGAGTTCTAACAGCAGCCATTCTTCTAGGAATTATGATTTTACCGACAATCGTTAGTGTTTCTGAGACGGCTATTCGTGCTGTCCCTCATCACTACTATGAGGGAGGTTTGGCTTTAGGGGCTTCACATGAGAGAAGTATCTTTTTTGTTGTTTTACCTGCTGCTAAGAGAGGCCTTCTAGCAGCAATAATTCTTGGACTTGGGCGTGCTGTTGGAGAAACCATGGCAGTTATTATGGTAGCAGGTAATCAAGCTATATTGCCGAAGGCATTAACATCAGGGGTGAGAACTTTAACGACTAATATTGTTATGGAAATGGGTTATTCAACGGGGCTTCATAGAGAGGCACTTATTGGTACAGCTGTTGTTCTATTTATTTTTGTACTCATTATCAATATCTGTTTCTCCCTACTGCATAAAGAGGAATAAGGTGTATGGAAAATATTAATCAAAGAACGTTAAAGCAGAGAGCAGCATCTCGTAGACAAGATTTTGTGTCAGTCATCCTTTTTGGTTTGGTCTATTTCGCGGCTTTCTTAAGTTTTTTAGTGATTATTTTTATTGTTGGTTATATTTTAGTCAAAGGTGTTCCACATCTCAATAAAGCTTTATTTTCTTTTACTTATACAACGGAAAATGTTTCGTTACTGCCAGCTCTTATCAATACTTTATTTATCACAGGGTTGACGTTACTTATTGCAATTCCAATAGGTATAGGCGGTTCCATTTATTTAACGGAATATGCTAAGAAAGGTAATCCGATAGTAAATATCATTAGAATTGCTACAGAAACATTATCAGGTATTCCATCAATTATTTATGGATTATTTGGAGCACTTTTCTTTGTAAAATATGTACATTTTGGACTTTCTTTGTTATCGGGTTCGATGACGTTGAGTATTATGATTCTTCCTTTAGTTATGAGAACAACCGAGGAGGCCTTACTTTCGGTTCCAACTAGTTACCGTGAAGGAGCATTTGCGCTTGGCGCTGGAAAATTAAGAACTATTTTTAAAATTGTCCTGCCGAATGCTATACCAGGAATTTTTTCGGGAATTATTTTGGCAATTGGTCGTATCATTGGAGAGTCGGCTGCTCTTATCTTTACAGCAGGTACAGTAGCTGAGGTTGCAAAGAATGTATTTAGTTCGTCTCGAACGTTAGCGGTTCATATGTACGCTATTTCGGGTGAAGGTCTTTATATCAATCAAACTTACGCAACAGCAGTTGTTTTATTGCTTTTGGTCATTGGCATTAATTTTTTATCTGGTTTGGTAGCAAAACGTTTAGGAAGCGAGATGGATGATGAGTAAACTAATTATTGATAACTTGGATTTATATTATGGGGAATTTCATGCTTTGAAATCGATTCATTTAGAAATTCCAGCAAATGAGATTACAGCTTTTATAGGTTCTTCGGGATGCGGTAAATCCACACTTTTAAAGAGCCTTAATCGAATGAATGACTTGGTCAAAGATTGTCGTATTACAGGAAAAGTGCTTTTGGATGGTGAAGATATTTATTGTGATTTAGATATTAATAAGCTTCGTAAAAAAGTTGGAATGGTCTTCCAAAAACCGAATCCGTTTCCGATGAGCATTTATGATAATATTGCCTTTGGACCAAGAACGCATGGAATCTATGCTAAAACGGAGTTAGATGAGATTGTTGAACGTTCTCTGAAACAAGCGGCTATTTGGGATGAGGTGAAGGATAGGTTAAGCAAATCTGCAATGGGGTTATCGGGGGGACAACAGCAGCGACTTTGTATTGCGCGTGCATTGGCTATTGAGCCAGATGTTCTTCTAATGGATGAACCAACAAGTGCCTTAGACCCTATATCAACGTCAAAAATTGAAGATTTGGTTATTGAGTTGAAAAAGAAATATAGCATTGTTATGGTTACTCACAATATGCAACAAGCTGTTAGAATTTCAGATAAAACAGCATTCTTTTTAATGGGGGAAGTTGTTGAGTTTAATAAAACTAGTCAGTTATTTTCACTTCCTCAGGATGAGAGAACAGAAAATTATATTACAGGGAGATTTGGATGATGCGTTCAAAATTTGAAAATCAATTGCAAGAGTTGACTAAAAATGTTATCTTCATGGGGGCTTTGTGTGAGGATGTTATTTCTAAATCTGTCCAGTTTTTTAAAACTGACGATTCTTATTTGGTTAATAATGTTATTAAAACATATCAGAAAATTGAGCAATTAGAACGTGATATTGAAGAGCAATGTTTGAAATTACTTTTACGGCAGCAACCTGTCGCTAAAGATTTGAGACGTGTTTCGGCAGTTTTGAAAATGGTATATGATATGAAGCGCATTGGCGCACAGGCGGCTGAGATTGGTGACATTATCAATCAAGGACATATTCAGCCTGGTCGTGAATTAGATCATTTGCAAAGTATGGTTAGTCATGTGGTTGAAATGGTTACGATCAGCATAGATGCTTTTGTTCATGATGATGAATCCTTAGCTAACCAAGTTATCCAAAATGACAATACAGTTAACCAAGAATTTGATACAATAAAGATGGATTTGATGACTTACTTTTCAGGCAGTGATGTAGATGGTGAGCATGCTATTGATGTTCTGATGGTTGCTAAATACATCGAACGTATTGGAGATCACACAGTTAATATTGCTAAGTGGATAATTTTTTCGATTACAGGGCAATTAGAGGGAGACGACTGATGATTTATTGTGTTGAAGATGATGATGCTATCCGTGAATTAATGCTGTACACGTTAAAGACGACTGGTTTTGTTGCGCAAGGATTTCCAAATGCTGAGCTATTTTGGCAAGCTATAGAAAGTCAGAAACCTGACTTAATTTTATTGGATATTATGTTGCCTGGAAGTGATGGCTTAAGTATTTTAGAAGAATTAAAAGGAAAAATGTCTACTGCGGACATTCCAGTGATTATGGCGACTGCTAAGGGGACAGAATTTGATAAGGTTAAAGGATTGGATATGGGGTCCGATGATTATTTGGTTAAACCTTTTGGCATGATGGAAATGATTTCGCGTATTAAAGCTGTTTTACGTAGAAGTCAAAAATCGCAAAGAAAACAGATATTACAGGTTGGAAACCTTTCTTTAGATATTCAAAATTATACAGTAAAAAAAGATGGTAAAGACATTAGCTTAACGCTTAAAGAGTTTGAACTACTTGGACTTCTTATGAAATATCCAAACCGCGTCTTTACACGTCAAGAATTATTAAATCAAGTCTGGGGAGAATGTTTCGTTGGTGAGACTAGAACTGTAGATGTTCATATTGGAACTTTGCGTACAAAGCTTGGTGATGCTAGTCACTTGATCAAAACCATTCGTGGCGTGGGCTACCGATTGGAGGAAGAAAATGGTTAAAAAAATCTTTCGCTCAACACTCTTCGTCACTTTAGGCATCCTATTGTCAGCAACTCTTTTGATAATGGGTGTGCTTTATCGTTATTTTACGCAAGTTCAAAAAGAACAGTTACAAACAGAAACTGTTTTAGTTGCTCAAGGTGTAGCACTAGAAGGTGATAGTTATTTTAACACATTAAATGTATCTGGTCTTCGTATCACATGGGTAGATAACGAGGGGAATATTCTTTATGATAATCAGTCAGATGCCACAAAGATGGATAATCATGCTAATCGTAAAGAGATCAAAGAGGCGTTGAAAGATGGTTATGGTGAAAGCACTCGTTATTCTGCTACATTGACTACAAAATCTTTGTATATTGCACAACGATTGGATGATGGCACAGTCATTCGTTTATCGATAACGCAGCATAGTATTTTGCTATTATTTATTAGAATGTTTCAACCTTTGGCATTGATTATTATTTTAGCAATCTTTCTATCTGTATGGGTGGCACGTTATACAGCAAAACGTGTTGTTGCACCTTTAAATGATTTGAATTTGGATCAGCCATTAAAAAATGATACTTATGATGAAATTTCGCCGTTGTTGAGACGAATTGATTATCACCAAAAGGAATTAGCGAAGCAGGAAGCTTTACTTAACCAGAAAAGAGACGAATTTGATACGATTATTTCTAAAATTAAGGAAGGAATTATCCTATTGGATGCTCAATGTCGTGTCATTAGCATTAACTCGGCAGCACAAGAGCTTTTTCAAACAGATCAAAGTTGTCTAGGAAATGATATTTTACAAATTACAAGAGATTTATCGTTTAATCATTGGTTAGAATCTGGTCTTCAAGGTAATAAGCAAGAAGGTGTTTTACAGTTTGACCGAGAAAGTTATAAAGTGCTTATTCGCCCAATTTTGTCTAATGGTGTTGTGACAGGTCTAGTTGTTCTCTTGGTTGATGTGACGGAACAGTTACAAATTGAAAAACTGCGTCATGAGTTTACAGCAAATGTTTCGCATGAACTTAAAACACCATTACAGGTGATTTCAGGTTATTCAGAGATGTTAGTGAATGGTTTGGTATCGGCTAATGACATTCCGCATTTTGCTGGAAAGATTTATAACGAATCACAGAGAATGGTGCAGCTGGTTGAAGATATTATCAATTTGTCTCATTTGGATGAAACAGACCAAGTACCAATGGAAAAGTTGGATATTTATGCTATTGCACAAAATGTATTGGAAAGTTTATCAACGAAAGCAAGCCAACGTCAGATTGGTTTGCATTTGAAAGGGCAGCCAACGACTATTACTGGTAATTCGGCGCTTATCCATTCCGTTTTGTACAATCTTTGCGATAATGCGATTACTTATAATCGGGATAAAGGTGCTGTTGATGTAACAATATCGTCTAATGAAGATAATGTTTTTTTAGAGGTTAAAGATACTGGTATTGGCATCTCTAAAGAAGAGCAAGAACGTATTTTTGAACGTTTCTATCGTATTGATAAGAGTCGTTCACGAAAGCTTGGTGGAACGGGTTTGGGCTTATCTATTGTTAAACACGCGCTGAAATTACACGATACTTCGATCCATATTCAAAGTCAATTGAATCATGGAACAAGGATGTTGCTTACTTTTAAAAAATAGTCAAAGAGGCTGAAGCAAAAATAAACTGCCCCTCCAAACGTTAGATAAAAATCTAACGATAGAGGTGCAGTTCAAACTGCCAGGCTTCCTTTTATCTCAGTTATGGCTGTAAGATGTAGTGGAGGTTTGCAATTGTAACTAGATAAAAGAAGAGGTTGAGAACTTTTTGTCTCAGCCTCTTTTTCACTTTCTTTGATTTATTCTATTGTTCGACTGGCAGTTTGATGCTTGATTGGTCTAAATCAACTGTCAAAATGTAATTGCTATTGTCACGGATAGTGTGCTCAAAGTCTGTTGTGTAGAGAAGCACACGGAGAGTGTCGCCTTTTTCCAATTTGTAGATACTTGGTTGAAGGGTGAAATCAATGGTCATCCACTCATTTGCAGGAATATCTTCGATTGTTAACAAATCTGTACGATTTTGAAGATTTAGAACACCTTTTGTGATGACACGTTCTTTGGTTTTGGTAAATGGCAATTCTTTGAGAGCTTCACGTGAGAAATTGCGTCCATTATCAATAGCGTATAAATCAAGTACAGAAGGAACATCTTTAAAACGTTTCTTTTCGCCATAGTCTAGGACTTGGGCAGACAGAATTCCTTTATTTTCACTAGATTTGACGGTTAGGTGTAGAGTGATTTGCCCATTGATATGGTAATCGTGTTCGATCGGTAAATCGAGGCAAATGGCATTTGCTTTTCCAGTAAATAACTCACTCTTGAAAGTTCTGAAATTCTTGCTATAACGTTCAAATTCAGCTTTGGCGTAATGATTGTCAATGATTTTTTGGTCTGTACCAAGGGCTAAAGTTGCTTGATTGTTACTACCAAAATCAGTTAAGCTTGTCCAAGTCTGTTCCTGGCTATTATCTTGCCAGATAAGTGTTGGCAAAACGAAATGATTAGCTTGTTCAAGCATTTTTTCAGAAAGTAAAGTGTTCATGCTTTCACGGAAATCAATGGATTGCCAGTTGTGCATGTAGACATGCTCACCCTGGTGAAGAAAAGCGTGTTTTTCGACAGTATCTGGAAGGGCATTGAAACTATTGAAGATGTGACGTGGTTTGACATTCCAGTCTTGGAGCCCATGAGTGAATACGCAGGTTGCTTTAACCTTGTCAGCGTGTGGCAGATAATTACGGTCATGCCAAAATTGATTGTAATCACCAGAAGCACGGTCGAGTTGCGCAGATTGCACGTCAAGGAGTTCTTGGTAATGTGCATTATTACGAAGATAATCGCCAGCCAGCAGATGACGTGAGTAAGTCAATTCGGTCAGCACATCAAGGTCCTCACCAGGATAGCCGCCAGGGCTGCAAACCAACCCATTTTCACGATAATAATCATACCAAGATGAAATAGCTGATTCAGCGATGATAACTTTCAGCCCCTCAACACCTGTCGTTGCTAGAGCGGTTGACATGGTTCCAAGATAAGATTTTCCAGTGGTACAAACCAGTCCACTCGCCCAATCAGCAACAACTTTTTGGTCACGACGGTGGCTAGAAAAGGCGATGGCTTTTCCATTTAACCAATCAATAACTGCTTTAAAACTTTCCACTTGCGCATAATCTCCGCTGGTCATAAAACCGTCAGAGCCTGCAGTTCCAACCCCAGAAACGTAGATATTGGCAAAACCACGTGCAAGGAAATAATCATTGAGCGTGTAGGGGTCAATAAAATTGAAACATTCTTCACTTTCTCCGACAGGCAGGTCAACATCAGGAATAGCTAACGGTTCAAAGTCACGTGTTTCAACGTTGATGGTTCGTGCTGCTTTTACAGCTAAACTACCTTCCATTTTGTAAAGTTTGTTATCGTTAGCAACGACATTTGTTCCTTGGTGATAAGGACTAGCTGTCATCATGGTTGGCAATTGGTGGCTTGTTTTAGGGCGAATAATATTGACCTTAATCAAATCGAGTTGTCCGTCTTGGTCAGTATCAAGCGGTGCTTGCACATAAACAACTTCACGAATCAAATCAGTTGTATCAAAGGTCGCTAGTGATTTGCCATTGAAAAAATGATAATCATTATCTACTGGAATAAGCCCCTGACTAATTAAATCATCAAGCAAGGTCATACCGGATTTTTGGCGACTAACTAGCAAATGATAAAGCGCCTCAAGGATGTGTCCTTTTTGATACTTAATCGGAAAGGCAATTTTTTCTAAAAAGTCAGTTGTATTTGTAAAGTCAACATGCGGAATAAATCCGAGAAGTTGTAGTGAAACAGTGTAAAAAATCTCCGCTGTCAATGGGCGTTCAGAATTAAAAAATGTTAATAAATCTGTCTCAAAATCAGCGATGAGATGACGTAGTGGATAGTCCGTATCTTTGACATTAAAGAACATCTTACGGCAGAAATTTTCAAGAGCTTTTTTCTCCGCTTGTTGGTAAGTCGTGTCAAATCCCAAAGCCTGTAGCTCTTGCTCTACGACAGTGATTGGTCTTGGAATGAAAGAAAATTGATTATATTTCATGAAACTTTCCCCCTAAAAAGTAAACGTTTTAATTTTACAGACAAGCTTTACATTATTTATTATACTTGATAAAATATTACTTGTCTAAACTATATTTGGAGGAAGCAAAAAAACATGGATGTTACATGGACTGTGAAATATATCACAGAATTTATCGGAACGGCTTTAATGATCATTCTTGGGAATGGTGCTGTTGCCAATGTCGAACTTAAAGGGACAAAAGGGTATCAGTCAGGATGGATTATCATTGCCCTTGGCTATGGTTTTGGTGTAATGATTCCTGCACTTATGTTTGGGAATGTTTCAGGAAACCACATCAATCCAGCCTTTACACTGGCACTTGCAATTTCAGGTTTGTTTGACTGGTCACACGTTCCACAGTACATCATTGCTCAATTACTTGGTGCAATGTTTGGCCAATTGCTTGTCGTGATGACGCACAAGCCCTACTACCTTAAGACTGAAAATCCAAATGCTATCCTAGGCTCATTCTCAACCATTTCAGCTGTCGATGATGGTACAAAAAACAGCCACAAAGCTGCTTGGATTAATGGGTTTTTGAATGAGTTTTTAGGGTCATTTGTACTTTTCTTTGGTGCTATGGCACTTACTAAAAACTACTTCGGTGCCGAATTAATTGCCCAATTGACTGACTATGGTTATGATGCTACTACAGCAGCAAGTCAAGTTGCACCTTATACAACAGGGTCACTTGCTGTTGCTCACTTAGGACTTGGTTTCCTTGTAATGACACTTGTTGCCTCACTTGGTGGTCCTACTGGTCCTGGTCTTAACCCTGCACGTGACCTTGGTCCACGTATCGTCCATGCTTTGCTTCCTAAATCCGTTCTTGGTGAACACAAAGGCGATTCTAAGTGGTGGTATTCATGGGTACCAGTTATCGCTCCGATTCTTGCGGGGATCACAGCCGTAGCCTTATTTAAACTCTTGTACCTATAAGAATAGTTATCTGGGGAACCTTCGGGTTCCTTTTTAGTTTTGATTGGCAAGTGCTACACTAATTAACGTATGAAAACCTCTTTTGGCTAAACTTTAGCCTCGCTGTGTTTATCCCTTTCGACAATAGCCCTAAGGCTGTTGAAGTTCAAACGCTTGAGTGTGTCACTTATCATGGTATAGCTAAAGGTCGATTATTTTCTAGCCAATGCTATCTACAAAACGCATAATTTCTTGTCAAACGACATAATTTTTTCTAAAATAGAGAAGAGCCATTCCTTATTTTTAGGAACTGTATTGAAAATGTCATAAAAACATGGTGAGGAGACAGTTATGACTTTATTTGATGACGTTACGTTTAGACATCCTGTTTTGCGAGTCAATAATCGTGACCAAAACATTGCCTTTTATCAAACATTGGGTTTTAAACTTATTCATGAAGAAAATGCGACTGCTGAGTTTTCAAGCAGGCAAAAAAACGCTCGTTTTGTTATTGAAGAATCGCCAGCCCCCACGACACGTGCTGTTGAGGGAACAAAAAAAGTTAATAAGATTGTTGTTAAAATTCCGAATGCCGATGACGTGAGGGCTATCTTAGGAAATGGTATTGCTGTTGAGCGTCTCTTTAAAGGTAAAAATGGGTATGCCTTTGAAACGTTATCACCAGAAGGTGACCTTTTTCTTTTACATTCTGAAGATGATATTCAAGCATTAACGGAAGTCGCTAGTATCGATTTTCCCCAAAATACTGACTTAAAAGAGCTTTCTGACTTTAGCTTCGAAAGTATGACACTTAACGTGGCTGATGAAGCAGCTGCGCGTGCCTTTTACAATGATGTCTTTGAAGGACAATTTCCGCTTAATATCCAATTTGTGCAAGCGCAAGGTGCAGATTTAGCCGTTGACCCGCTTGAAACATGGGATGTGGAAATTTTAGAATGTCACGTTCCTAATCATTATGATTTGAAAGCTTTGGCTAGCTTTTTAGAAAATAAAGGGCAAACGGTTTATTTGGATAAAAAAGCGAGTGTCTTAGTACTTTCTGACCCTAGCAATATTGAAATTTGGTTTATCAAATGACAAACTTGCTAGAAATTATTAATAACCAGATCAATCGCAATATTTACCATGGAGCTAGCCTAGCTCTTTTTAAAGATGGTCAATGGTCAGACCATTATATTGGTACGATTGATGGTGTCACTCCTGTAACATCTGGCTTGATTTATGATTTGGCCTCTGTTTCCAAGGTAGTTGGTGTTGGAACAGTTATCATTTCTCTTTTACATCAAGGAAAATTAGAATTGGATGCACCTTTGGTGCGGTATTATCCTGATTTTCACGAGTCATCTGTAACCTTACGCCAACTGTTGACTCATAGTAGTGGGATAAATCCTTTTATCCCTAATCGTGATCATCTGAATGCAGCTGAGTTGAAAGAAGCCATTAATCACATTACTGTGGAGGGCAAGAAAGAGTTTCTTTACACAGACATCAATTTTCTTTTGCTTGGCTTTATGCTAGAAGAGATTTATGGCAAGTCACTTGATGTGATTTTTAAAGATGAAGTCTTTCAGCCATTTGGCATGACAAATACTGGTTTTGGTCCAGTAAAAAATGCGGTGCCTACGGTTGCTGGCCTCGGTGACGGGCTTGTTCATGATCCAAAAGCCAAGGTTCTTGGTGTTCATTCTGGTTCAGCAGGGTTATTTTCAAACCTGCAGGATTTAGAAATCTTTTGTCAGCATTACCTAACAGCTGATTTTGCGAGTGATATTTGGCAAAATTTCAGTCAAGCGAATAAAGAACGTTCGCTGGCATGGAATAAAGAGGGCGATTGGCTTGACCATACTGGTTACACAGGCACTTATGTGACAATCAATCGTAAGGAGCAAAAAGCTGCTATTTTTCTGACTAATCGAACCTATGCTTATGATGATAGACCTCTGTGGATTGAGGAACGTCAGAGACTTTCGCAATGGCTTCAGCAGCATTATTAAAAGCTAACGATTCTTTGAAAGGATTTAGCATTTTCATCGTTTTAAGGTCTGAAAGTGTTATAATGAAAGTAAGAAAGAAAGGATGGAACGAATGTATGGCAAATGTACTAGCTGTTGTTTTTGATGTTGAAAGCGAAGCTTATCAAGCTTTTTCAGAACTAAAGTCATTTAAGCAAGATAATGATACGCAAATGGCACAGATTGCATTGGTGCAAAATGAAGACGGTAAAATCACTATCAAAGATGCGATTGACTTTGACGATACTAGCCGTGATTATGCAACTGTTGGTGGTATTATCGGCGGTCTGTTGGGAATTTTGAGCGGTCCTATCGGTGTTATTGTTGGTTATGGTATTGGCAGTCTTGCTGGTGCAGCAAGTGGAAGCATGGCTGACGCAAGTGACAATAGCCTGATTGAAGAAGTGACAACAAAATTGCTTGATGGTGATGTTGCCGTTATTGCTCTAGTTCACGAGGAAGATGAAAGTATTTTAAACCATGTCTTTGCTCCTTATAAAACGAATATTATGCGTTGGGATGCCCTTGCTCTCGCACGTGAAGTTGAGCTTGCAGGACAAGTTCAAGATGAATTATATGATAAAGTTCAAGAAGATTTGAACGAACGTCGTCTAAATCATCTCAAAGAACAAGGAAATGACATCGCAGATGCTATTAAAGCAACTTTCCGACGCCTAAGAGGAAAAGAATAACTTTAAAAGGTTAAAGAGGGGTGTAAAAGCTGGTCTATCAGCGTATTAGAACCTATTCAGTGGTGATCGCTTAAATAGTTGAAAATATTGTTTGAGGTTTGGAAATCTAGCTTGCAAAGCAGGCGTTAAAAAGTGCCTAATCAATTGCGCATGGGAAAGTCTAAGTTGAAAAGTTGGCAATTTCTGTTTTTAGATTTCTTGACAGCGACCGTAAGCCATCTGTTTCCAGATTCTTGAAGCCCCAACTATTACCTCTTGCGTATTAGAGCAGAAATAGCGAGGTTGAGCATTAGCTCTCAGCCTCGCTTTTGTTATGTCAAATTGCAAATTTGCCTAATATAATGAATCTAAGCCAGTAAGCCGTTAAAGAGTTTTATAATGATTTTTCCATACTGATGTGCATGATACCAGCTTCTTCAAATTCTTCGCTAGAGCAAGTAAAGCCAAGCTTGTCGTAGAAACCTTTTGCTGTTAGTTGCGCATGTAATACCATGCGTTTAAAGCCTTGTTTTTGACAGAATTGAATCACATCCTCTAAGAGAAATTTTCCAAGATTTTGTCCTTGATAGGCTGGGAGTACCGCCATGCGTTGTAGTGTCGCTTCACTATGGTCTTTATTTGGCAAAATACGGCAGGTAGCGGCTGCTTGACCTTTCTCGTCATAAAGGACAAAATGGAGGCAATAAGCCTCATTCTCATCGATTTCAAGTGACATCGGCACACCTTGTCCCTTAACAAAGACTAATTGTCGGATTCTGACAGCATCTAAATAAGTATCTGATAATGTATTTCGTGTCTGTTTGATTTTCATAGCTATATTTTAAAAGCAAAAAAAGACCTTGTCAACTGACAAAGTCTCAGATTGAAGAAAAAGTCCATTTTGGACAATTTTCTTCAATCTTTTTTCTTAATGATGAAAATTAAAAACTCTTAGAAACACCGAAATATCAACATTTCTAAGAGTTTAATGATTTGTTATCTTTCGCAAACTTTTTCTATTTTTTATATTTTTAGGAGTTT
>NZ_NETH01000109.1 GCF_003337175.1 Streptococcus gallolyticus | reverse complement strand
AGCGCTTCAGAGTCAGCTTCAAGCTCAGATTCATTAAGTGAATCTGCTTCAGCCTCTGAATCTGCCTCAACCAGTGAGAGCGAGTCTAGCTCAGACAGTACAAGTATCTCAGAGTCAGCAAGCACGTCAGCCTCAGCTTCAAATTCAGAATCCGCAAGTGCTTCCGCTTCGACAAGTGTATCTGATTCGGTTTCAGCAAGTATCTCTGAGTCAGTCAGTGAGAGTACCTCGACTTCAGAATCAGTCTCAGTTTCAGACAGCGCCAGCACAAGTTCTTCAGAATCAGTCTCAAGTTCTGCCTCAGCAAGCACAAGTTCTTCAGAATCAGAATCAGGTTCTGTCTCCGCGAGTGATTCAGCTTCGGCTTCAGCCTCAGCAAGTGAGTCAACTTCGGTTTCAACCTCAGCAAGTGCTTCAGCTTCAACTTCGGACTCTGCCTCCGTCTCAGCAAGCGTTAGCGAATCCACTTCAGAAAGCGCAAGCACAAGCGTCTCTGATTCCGCTTCAGCAAGCACGAGCGTCTCTGACTCGGTAAGTTCTTCAGAGTCAGCTTCAAGTTCTGCGTCCGCAAGTGATTCAACTTCTGCTTCAGAATCAGACTCAGTTTCTGACTCGGCAAGTACAAGCACGTCTGTCTCAACCAGTGTGAGTGCCTCAGTTTCGGAATCGACTTCGATTTCAGATTCTGCAAGTGATTCAACTTCGACTTCAGAAAGTATTAGTACTTCTGACTCGTTAAGTGCCTCAACTTCGGCAAGCACATCAGAATCAGTCTCAAGTTCAGATTCAGCAAGCACGAGCGTTTCAGAATCAGTTTCAAGCTCAGATTCGTTAAGTGATTCCGCTTCAAGTTCAGATTCAGCCAACTCTTCAGAGTCTGTAAGTACATCAGCCTCAGAGAGTGCACCTGCTTCAGTGAGTGATTCAGCTTCGGCAAGTGTCTCTGCTTCAACTTCAGTAAGTGAGTCAACTTCAGCAAGTGCAAGCACATCAGAATCAACTTCAAGCTCAGCCTCAGAGAGTGCATCTGCTTCAGAGTCCGCTTCAAGTTCTACTTCAGCCTCTGACTCCGACTCGACCAGTGTGAGCGAGTCAATCTCAATAAGCGATTCTATCTTAGTTAGTGAGTCACTTTCAATAAGTACCAGCGAATCAACTTCACTAAGTCTTTCAGAATCGACATCTAATTGGGATAGATCGGCAAAACCAGTTCCTGAATCCGTGCTTATATCAGAATCATTGAGTGATTCCCTCTCAAGCTCGATAAGTGCCTCATCGTCCTCAAGCGTAAGCGAGTCCACTTCAGTGGCAGCTTCTATAAGTGCCTCTGAGTCAGCCAGTGTAAGTACAAGCACTTCAGTAAGTTTGAGTGAGTCGCTTTCAGCTAGCACAAGTATCTCTGACTCAGCATCTACTTCAGCAAGTGGTGCAAGTACGTCAGTATCTACCTCTGAATTAGCATCATCTTTGGCTTCAATCAGTGCCTCTGAGTCGCTCTCAGTTTCAGCAAGTGCGTCTGCGTCATTAAGCACCTCTGAGTCAACCTCGGCAAGTAGCAACGAGTCTACTTCAGCGGCAAGGTCTGAATCGGCTCTTCCATCTACTGGTGATCTTGATACCAGTGCCTTAAGTGGCTTAGGAGTAGGCCTTGTCGGACTAGCCTTAGCAGGTACTAAGAAACGCAAGAAACGTTCTAATAAATAGCCTTGTCTTCTTAGGAAAGCATTCGATTAAGATGGCTAAGGTTAAAATGATAATCAACACGCCTCGCCTCAAAGCCTTATGCTTAAACACAGAGAAAGAATAGTTAAAAAAGTCTGGAACCTTGAAACGTTCCAGACTTTTTAGCTACAAGG
>NZ_NETH01000108.1 GCF_003337175.1 Streptococcus gallolyticus | reverse complement strand
AGGACTTATCCAAAGTAACTGAGACGAATTGACAGCGCGTCGGAAACTTGTTAGGAGATATAGGTATTCAATTTTGATTGGATAATCAATCAGAGTTAAGTGATGATAGCCTAGGAGATACACCTGTTCCCATGCCGAACACAGCAGTTAAGCCCTAGAACGCCTGAAGTAGTTGGGGGTCGCCCCCTGTTAGATAGGGTAGTCGCTTAGCTTTTATCCGCCATAGCTCAGTTGGTAGTAGCGCATGACTGTTAATCATGATGTCGTAGGTTCGAGTCCTACTGGCGGAGTAAAGAAGATGGTAACAACAGCTGAGGCTGTTGTTTTTTTCTTACCTCATAAGCACTTTTGTGACCATGACAAAAATGTCATGGTCTTTTTGCGCTTTCCTTTTTATAATGGGATTACCTTTTAAGTAAAGGAAACTAACTGTCAAGGAGATTTGAAAATGATGGAAACATTTGAAAACTATTTTGAAAAGGTCAAACCGATTGTGCTTAAGTTGCGTCGTCACTATTTTGTCAAATTGTGGGACTATGATGATTGGTTACAAGAGGGACGGGTAGTTCTGTTCCGTCTCCTGCAAGAAAAGCCAGACTTGTTGCAGGACGACTTGTCCCTTTATGCTTATTTTAAAACGAAGTTTTCCAACTATCTCAAGGATGTGATTCGCCATCAAGAGAGTTTGAAACGCAAGTTTAATCAGTTGCCATATGAGGAGATTAGTGACGTGGGGCATTGTTTGGCGCAAGCAAGCTTTCTGGATCTAGCGGATTATGTGGCTTATCAGGAGCGGCTACAGGCGGTTGAGCAGCGACTGGGAGTAGGGGCACGAGAGAAGTTGGCGAAGGTGATGCGAGGGGAGCGCTTTGAGGGCAAGAAGGCTTTTCTAACCCAAATTGAGCCCTTCTTTAAGGATTTTAAAAATAATTTCTAGATATTGAAAATATTATTTGGAGAGAACAAGGCTATAGAATAATAGAGATGCAAAAAAGCAGTTCATATCGGCGAAGGTGATGCGAGGGGAGCGCTTTGAGGGCAAGAAGGCTTTTCTAACCCAAATTGAGCCCTTCTTTAAGGATTTTAAAAATAATTTCTAGATATTGAAAATATTATTTGGAGAGAACAAGGCTATAGAATAATAGAGATGCAAAAAAGCAGTTCATATCGAACTGCTTTCATAGACTACATATTATTATAAATCAAATTCTTAATCATAGATACTTACGCCATATTTTGAAAAAGCCGCTGCAATGTCGCTATAATTATAGTAGGCAATGTTATTTTCACCATATTCAATAGAGCTTGGTTCAACGGTAACGTCCCAACTATAAGAATAAGCATTTTCCACAATGAGTTTCGGTGCGTTTTGCCCCCTATATGAAACTACGATTTTATAATCGTTGTTAATGTAGTTTAGAGCATTAGGAACTTCCACTATTTTGTCAAATTGTGGGACTATGATGATTGGTTACAAGAGGGACGGGTAGTTCTGTTCCGTCTCCTGCAAGAAAAGCCAGACTTGTTGCAGGACGACTTGTCCCTTTATGCTTATTTTAAAACGAAGTTTTCCAACTATCTCAAGGATGTGATTCGCCATCAAGAGAGTTTGAAACGCAAGTTTAATCAGTTGCCATATGAGGAGATTAGTGACGTGGGGCATTGTTTGGCGCAAGCAAGCTTTCTGGATCTAGCGGATTATGTGGCTTATCAGGAGCGGCTACAGGCGGTTGAGCAGCGACTGGGAGTAGGGGCACGAGAGAAGTTGGCGAAGGTGATGCGAGGGGAGCGCTTTGAGGGCAAGAAGGCTTTTCTAACCCAAATTGAGCCCTTCTTTAAGGATTTTAAAAATAATTTCTAGATATTGAAAATATTATTTGGAGAGAACAAGGCTATAGAATAATAGAGATGCAAAAAAG
>NZ_NETH01000107.1 GCF_003337175.1 Streptococcus gallolyticus | reverse complement strand
GCATCATAACGATTTAAATACTGTTGTTATGCGTAAATGGACGGCTGAAGAAATGAATTTTTTCTTTGCAATAATTGCAAAAGCAAAAGGAAAGGGAACAAGTTTAATTGAATTTGACAAATATGAATTAGCAGAATTAGCTAAGTACAGTCTAGAACACAATAAGCGCTTTAAAACAACGATGGAACGCTTAGTAGATAAAATTGGTCAACTTCGTTATATTGAAAAGACTAGTAACTCAATTAAATATATGGCACTCTTTCAACGGTTTGAGGTTCATTGGGAAACAGACCTTTCGGATATGACAGCTTATGTAAGGGTAGCGGAAGACTTTGAATATATTTTAAATAAATTGAGTGCAAATTTTACTTCATATGAGCTTGAAGAATTTACTAAAATACGTTCAACATATGCGAAAACTGCTTATCGTTTGTTAAAACAATGGCGGACAGTCGGTAAAAAAGAATTTTCAATTGATGAATTTAAAACATTAATGGATATGCCTAAAAGTTATAAATCAAGCGAAATTGATAGAGCAGTCATTAAACCCATTTTGAAAGAATTAAATCAGTATTTCATAGGCTTAAAAGTTAAGAAAATCAAGTCAAATAAACGTGGCAACCCTGTTTTAGGCTATGAATTTACATGGAAACCAGAGACAACGGGTGAGTGGGAAGATGATAAATACAAGAAAAATGACTTTTATAAGCCTAAAAAAAGCAAGTCAAATGTACCAGATTGGGTAGAAAAAGAGTACAAACACAGTGCGACAGCTGAAGAACAAGCACAACTTGAAGAATTAAGACGTAGCATGCTTGAAGATTAACCGCATTTTGTTACCTTAAACCTCGAAAACCCTTGGGAGTGTGATGATTAAGACGTTATCAAGTACAAAATGTCGGTAACTAGTAAGGAGAATACATTGAGTAAGACAACGAGAGAACTTGCTGAATTATTTGGCGTATCAAAACAAGCCATTGAAAAGAGATATACTCCAGAATTTAAAGCAAAATATATGTCAAAAGTGACTATCAACGGAGTACCAACTTGGTTGGTAAGCGATGAAGGTGTAAATCTTTTAAAATCAAAGTTTCAAGGTAACAACCTGACCACCAATGAGACGCCAACCAACGATAAAATGGTAGCTGTTTTAGAGGAGCAAATTAAGAGCCAAAAAAATCAAATTGATAGTTTGCAAAAATTGCTTGACCAGTCCCAACAACTCTTACTAAGTGAGCAGAAAAAAAGTCAAATGCTGATAGAGAGCAAGACAGAATCTACTCCAATCGATTGGGGAGGTGAGAAAGAGAGGCTAGAAAAGCAGGTTACTTTATATCAAATGACTTCTAGAGAGGCGAATAAGACGGCAATAGAGAATGAACGCTGGGCAATAAGAACGGAAAAAGCTTTTTGGCTTGTTGTTATTTTAGCGGGTATTTTCTTTGTCTTATTGCTTATCTTAGGGTGGTTATATTTAATGAAATAAGGAATTAAAAAATCCTTATTTTTGATATGCTTTTGCTCTGGCAAGATTAGCAAGTGTCCGGACACATGCGAAAATAAAAAGGTCAATAAGCCAGTTTGCAGGAACCCTACAAACCGACTTTTGACTTTTTACATTTTGGGGAAATCCCCAATCCCCTTTTAGGTGCTGTCGCACCTTTTCAAAGTGTGTTTTAAGTGTGTAAAACATATGCGTTATAAGTAGGTGAAACCGAGAAAATTACCGGTACTGGAAACGTTGATACTATCAACTTCACACGGAACGTGGGGACAGTTTCCCTTATGCTCTTTTCAAGCACTGACACCTTAAAAAATGGCATTAGCCATAAAAGGTGTTGTAAGTGTGCAGAAAAACCTCCCAAATAAATTTTAAAGCTCTCAGAGGCTCATATTTGCGTTTTAAGACCTTTGTTTTGATTTTGGGTATATTTATATGTTTGTGGCCTTAAAATGCGAATATGGGCTTTTTAGGGGGATTCTGAGCGATTTATGCCGAGAAAACTCTTGTCAGTAAGCTAGACGAATTTAGACTAAATTT
>NZ_NETH01000106.1 GCF_003337175.1 Streptococcus gallolyticus | reverse complement strand
CGGTCCCAAGGGTTGGGCTGTTCGCCCATTAAAGCGGCACGCGAGCTGGGTTCAGAACGTCGTGAGACAGTTCGGTCCCTATCCGTCGCGGGCGTAGGAAATTTGAGAGGATCTGCTCCTAGTACGAGAGGACCAGAGTGGACTTACCGCTGGTGTACCAGTTGTCTTGCCAAAGGCATCGCTGGGTAGCTATGTAGGGAAGGGATAAACGCTGAAAGCATCTAAGTGTGAAGCCCACCTCAAGATGAGATTTCCCATGATTTCATATCAGTAAGAGCCCTGAGAGATGATCAGGTAGATAGGTTAGGAGTGGAAGTGTGGTGACACATGTAGCGGACTAATACTAATAGCTCGAGGACTTATCCAAAGTAACTGAGACGAATTGACAGCGCGTCGGAAACTTGTTAGGAGATATAGGTATTCAATTTTGATTGGATAATCAATCAGAGTTAAGTGATGATAGCCTAGGAGATACACCTGTTCCCATGCCGAACACAGCAGTTAAGCCCTAGAACGCCTGAAGTAGTTGGGGGTCGCCCCCTGTTAGATAGGGTAGTCGCTTAGCAAAAGGGAGTTTAGCTCAGCTGGGAGAGCATCTGCCTTACAAGCAGAGGGTCAGCGGTTCGATCCCGTTAACTCCCATTAAGAAGGTAAATATACCAAAGGTCCCGTGGTGTAGCGGTTATCACGTCGCCCTGTCACGGCGAAGATCGCGGGTTCGATTCCCGTCGGGACCGTTAGACTCGTTAGCTCAGTTGGTAGAGCATCTGACTTTTAATCAGAGGGTCACTGGTTCGAGCCCAGTACGGGTCATATTAATATGCGGGTTTGGCGGAATTGGCAGACGCACCAGATTTAGGATCTGGCGCTTAACGGCGTGGGGGTTCAAGTCCCTTAACCCGCATTAATAAGAAAGTAGCCGGCTTAGCTCAGTTGGTAGAGCATCTGATTTGTAATCAGAGGGTCGCGTGTTCAAGTCATGTAGCCGGCATAGGATACTCTTTATGCGAACGTAGTTCAGTGGTAGAACATCACCTTGCCAAGGTGGGGGTCGCGGGTTCGAACCCCGTCGTTCGCTTGTAGAGGCCGGGGTGGCGGAACTGGCAGACGCACAGGACTTAAAATCCTGCGAGGGGTAACCTTCGTACCGGTTCGATTCCGGTTCTCGGCAGAAATTTTAATAAGATGCACCCTTGGCTCAACTGGATAGAGTACCTGACTACGAATCAGGCGGTTGCAGGTTCGAATCCTGCAGGGTGCATAGTTCGGGAAGTAGCTCAGCTTGGTAGAGCACTTGGTTTGGGACCAAGGGGTCGCAGGTTCGAATCCTGTCTTCCCGATTGATGGCGGTGTAGCTCAGCTGGCTAGAGCGTCCGGTTCATACCCGGGAGGTCGGGGGTTCGATCCCCTTCGCCGCTATAAGATATTATGGATGACTTTGGACCTTTAGCTCAACTGGTTAGAGCTCTCGGCTCATAACCGAGCGGTCGTAGGTTCGAGTCCTACAAGGTCCATATATTTTAATATATTATAATTTGGAGGATTACCCAAGTCCGGCTGAAGGGAACGGTCTTGAAAACCGTCAGGCGTGTAAAAGCGTGCGTGGGTTCGAATCCCACATCCTCCTTTAATATTGTTGACGCGGGATGGAGCAGCTAGGTAGCTCGTCGGGCTCATAACCCGAAGGTCGTAGGTTCAAATCCTGCTCCCGCAATAGAAGGCTCGGTAGCTCAGTTGGTAGAGCAATGGATTGAAGCTCCATGTGTCGGCGGTTCGATTCCGTCTCGCGCCATTAATTTTATATTCTATTTGCGGGTGTAGTTTAGTGGTAAAACTACAGCCTTCCAAGCTGTTGTCGCGAGTTCGATTCTCGTCACCCGCTTTTATTTATATTTTGGTTATTCCAACTTTCATGGGCGCATAGCTCAGCTGGTTAGAGCGCACGCCTGATAAGCGTGAGGTCGGTGGTTCGAGTCCACTTGTGCCCATACATGGAATGGAGAATTACTCAAGAGGCTGAAGAGGACGGTTTGCTAAATCGTTAGGTCGGGTAACTGGCGCAAGGGTTCGAATCCCTTATTCTCCGTACTATTTTGAAGCGAGATTATCTTTGGATATCTCGTTTTATTT
>NZ_NETH01000105.1 GCF_003337175.1 Streptococcus gallolyticus | reverse complement strand
ACCAGTCTTGAGGTAAGCAATGACCTTATAAATCGTTTGTCTTGATCTTTTGAGGGATTGACAAATATCGCTAATAGGTATTCCCTCTTTGTAATAAGCCTCTATCATTACAAGCTCGGTTGTGGTAAGATGAGTATAGGTCATTTATGTTAGTTCCTTTCAGACAAATGTGGTGTTTATCTGAGCCTAACATAGATGGCTTTTTTCTGTCTAGCTTAATTTTACAAATTGGGAATTAAAATAATGAAAGAAATGGGCGTGAACGCTTATCGTAGTGCTCATCGTTTTGCGTCAAAAGACCTGTTAGAGATCTGTGATGAATATGGAATTCTTATGATGAACGAAAATCGTATACCAGAAAGTAGTCCTTGGCGATTAGCTGATTTATAAAGACAAACTATAAGAGTTGTCAATAGTTTATTCTAATTTTTTTTAGAAAATTTTAGAACGTGTTTTAGACATGACAAAAAGCCTTTTAAAACAGCTGTTTTAAAAAGTCTTTCATCTATGCTTTTGTTGGTTTATCTTAGTTTATCCTCTTCAAAGGCTTCATTGTTCTGAAGTAGGCGAAACAGCACTCGAATGAGTTTCTTAGCCACATGAGAAATAGCGACATTGAAGTGTTTCCCTTGCTCTAACTTAATTCTCAAGTAAGCTTTAAACGTAGGGGAGTATCTAGCTACTTTAATGGCAGCCTGTATGAGTGCCCAACGTA
This sequence comes from Streptococcus gallolyticus, assembly GCF_003337175.1. Classification (GTDB taxonomy): domain Bacteria; phylum Bacillota; class Bacilli; order Lactobacillales; family Streptococcaceae; genus Streptococcus; species Streptococcus gallolyticus_B. The sequence continues at coordinate 1,638 of NZ_NETH01000105.1, read as the reverse complement.
GATGCGATGAGCCTCGTTTGACCATTTTACCTTGAGTATCTAGTCATCGACTGGAGTAGCTTTACTTGCTGCTAGGAACAGGCAAAACCTGTTTTAATAAAGTATCATTTAAATATCCGTAATCTTGACAAAGGGATTTCCTAAGCCACTAACATCAACACTCTGCGTGCTTTGTTCATTCCAAATCGAAGCGATTGGATACCAGCCGTTATTAGCTGAGTTGTATGGGTCAGAAACATAGGTATTGCCGTTTGAATAGCCTTTAAGGACAATCTCATGACTGGTTCCCCAGCCCCATGGTGAGAATTTGTCTTGTTGAACGGCAGCTACCACATAATGCCCCTCTTGCAAGGTCGAACTTAAGGCTGATGACGACTTCAAAACAGTTGGGGTTAAGCCCCATTGACGAGAGGCAACCAAGATACCATTTCCTGTTGTTCCTTCTGTACCTCGGTTAAATTCAACCGTATTATTGTAAAGGTAACTTGCTACTGTAGTTGGTAACACTTCAGTATTTGTCAATGCTGAAAAGACCATGGCAAGGCTCGTTGGGGCACAGCCAGTTGAGGCCATGGTGTAGTAACCATAGCGAGTATTTCCCCAACGACCATCACGTTGATTGTAATAAGGGTTACTATAATTGGTTTGTTTAACGGTGAAATCTGTTGAGGTTAAGAAATACATTTTACCGTTATCAGATTGGTAAACATGAACATGATATGTTCCTGTTCCAGAATGATTTGTCACATTAATCAGACCTGTTGCGGTTGTTCCTGATGTTGTCGCATCATACCAGATAATATCATCTTGACCGTTAACATCAGACCAGACTGCATATTTAACCGTTCCATCTGAGTAGACACCTGAAACAGTCACACCGTAAACTCCAGTCCCTTTATAGCTTGTTGACACACTAGCCGTTGTTTGCGTGTTAGTTAAAGCGTATTGACCTAGATTGTAGCCAATCGTTTCACCGTCTTTGGTCTTAACGTAGGCATGGACAGTATAGTTTCCTGAAATCTGATGATGATATTTCTCATCAACCGTAATCACAACTTTACCATTCGAGACATTTGAGCTGGTGTACCAGTAGATATTTTCTTGATTGGACTCAGACCAGGCTGCAACGGACACACTAGCAATAGCTTTTGAGGTCTCTGTTTCGGCAATCACAACTTGTAATGTGCCCTTTGCGGCATTATGGTTTTGAACCGTTACCCTTGGGTTGGTCAGGCTTTGGTTAAAGGTCAAATCAATGCCATCTGAAGCAGCTAGCCCCTCAAAGGAGTGGGTGACTTCGCTTGTGCCATAGACATGAACATTATAATGTCCTGATTCAAAATTATGGTTTTTAGCATAGAAAGTATAAGTATAGCTTCCGTCTGCTTGCTTAGTTGCTTTATACCACTTGATATCATCTTGATTGTTCTTGCTTGTCCATGTTGGTAATTGGACATCATGGATATAAACTGGAACATCAGTTACCGTTACCTTGGCCGAGGTATCACTAACTTTAGTGACGGTTACCGTTACTTCTGGTTTTGGAACAGTGATACTGGTTGCACTGATGATTTGCATCTGCCCTTTAACAACGGCATAGGTATGAATCAAATAGCTACCGTAGTCACCCGTATAGGT
>NZ_NETH01000104.1 GCF_003337175.1 Streptococcus gallolyticus | reverse complement strand
GTAAGTGTGCAGAAAATCACTCAAATAAATTTTAAAGCCCTCAGAAGCTCCTATTTGCGTTTTACGCCCCTTGTTTTGATTTGGGGTATATTTATATGTCTGTGGTCTTAAAATGCGAATATGGGCCTTTTAGGGGTATTCTGAGCGTTTTATGCCGAGAAAACTCTTGTCAGTAAGCTAGGCGAATTTAGACTAAATTTGACGAGTTGTCAGGCTGTAAAGCTGACGACCGACAAATTAGGAAAAAATCAGCCTAGGTTACTTGCTGACAAGAGGAAATTGGAATAAAGCAAGCGGATAGGGCACAGACCTGTTAAAAACTAGAAAAGTCATGGTATAATAAAAAAGCTGTCGGCATACCGATTGCGTTCCTTGTGAGATACAAGGTTCGTGAAAGGAGGTGTTATACATGCATTATATCTTTGACGTCTTACTTGCTATCATGGCAGAAGTAGCGGCACACTATATCTGCAAATGGCTAGATAACAAGGACAATCGCTGACGCTAGCCACCCCGTTAATCTGCAAAGAACGTAAAAAAAGCCCCTGAAGTCATTAGGCCGTCTTCAGGGGCTTTGGTGCATACATGCACTATATCTTTGCGAAAATATTATATCACGTGGGAAAGTACGTGTCAAAAAATGGTGTTGGGTAGAGAAAATTTTGGGTATAGCAAAAATCGATGTTCAATGTGCGAAAAAATTGTCTTTAGGGGTGAATTTTTCGTGAAACGAAAAAGAGGGCTGAAAAGCCCTTAGAAACCCTTGTAAAACAAGGGTTTCTTCTTATCTTGATACATATAGAAATAATGAGTTTTTATTTTTTGTGGTTTTGGGAGCTCTTAAACCATTGATGTAATGCGATTTTTGAACAAAAAAAAGACCTTGCAATTTAATAAAATAAAGTTTATAATTTTAGTGTCTAATCAAAATAATAAACTTAAGGAGAATTGCAGGGACTTTTTTATATATTCAAAAAATTTTTGCAAGAAAATTATAACATGACAGATAATAAAAAACAAGTCTTTAAAGACTACTCAAGACAAGGAAAAGATAGAAAGTGGCGAGAACGCAAGCTAAAAAATATAGAACTTGCTGGTCGTTTAGAGCGATTAGGCTATCGTTCGTTTGAGCGAGTTTATCAATGTGCGGAGGTTTTGAAATTTATTGAACAACAAGATGGCACAAAAAAACTTTATCAGTCTTATTTTTGTAAAAATAAGCTGTGTCCAATATGTAACTGGAGACGATCAATGAAATACGCTTATCAAGCAGAATTGGTGGTTAACGAAGCCATGAAACGTTACCCAAAAGGTCGCTTTTTATTCTTGACGCTGACAATCAAAAACCGTCAGCGGACAAGAATTGAATAAGTCAATTTCGGAAATGGGACGAGCTTTTAATCGTTTGATGAAATACAAAAAAGTTGATAAAAATATTCTTGGTTATTTAAGGGCTACAGAGGTAACTTATTCTGCGGAACATGATAATTATCATCCACACTTACACGTGTTGTTATTTGTGAAATCCAGCTATTTTACCGGGAATAATACAAATTACATTAGTCAAGTAGAATGGACGAACCTGTGGTCTAAAGCTATGAAGCTAGATTATACACCTGTCGTAGACGTTCGAACAGTTAAGGCTCATAAACGAAAAAATCTAAAATCCGCTATTATTGAAACGGCAAAATATCCTGTGAAACCTTTTGATGTTGATACAAAAGATGTTACTTTGTTTTCCGAATTTAAGAAAGATAAAATTACGGACGATTTAAGTCAAGGTCTGCACCGAAAACGGCAGATTGGCTTTGGGAAATTGTTCAAGGAAATCAAGGCAGAGTTGGAACTAGATGATGTTGAAGAGGGCAATCTTGTCCAGACTGGAACAGAAGACAATGCTGGAAGTACAGGTCGTGAAATTGTCGCCTTTTGGAATTGGGAAAGAAAGAATGATTTTCTAAAATGAGAAGGTGATTTAAGACAAAGGCCAGACGATAAAAGCATTTCCGTTTTGAGGTATTTGTAAATAAAGACATCCCCTTTGATATGTTTTAAGGGTGTTCTCTGGCAAGATTAGCACGTGTGTCCACACATGCGAAAATAAAAAGGTCAATAAGCCAGTTTGCAGAAACCCTACAAACCGACTTTTGACTTTTTACATTTTGGGGAAATCCCCAATCCCCTTTTTTGCACTTCGTGCATTTTTAAAAAATGCAGAAAAAGAAAAACGTTTAGCCGAGAAAAAAGAGCAAAATAAAACACATTAAAGGATTCAAAACAGCTAAATTTCTCAGTTGAAAACGAGCCAAAATATTTAAAAAAGTCTGGTTAAAAACAGGTAAGTATAAGTAGGTGAAACCGAGAAAATTACCGGTACTGGAAACGTTGATACTATCAACTTCACACGGAACGTGGGGACAGTTTCCCTTATGCTCTT
>NZ_NETH01000103.1 GCF_003337175.1 Streptococcus gallolyticus | reverse complement strand
CAATGACCTTATAAATCGTTTGTCTTGATCTTTTGAGGGATTGACAAATATCGCTAATAGGTATTCCCTCTTTGTAATAAGCCTCTATCATTACAAGCTCGGTTGTGGTAAGATGAGTATAGGTCATTTATGTTAGTTCCTTTCAGACAAATGTGGTGTTTATCTGAGCCTAACATAGATGGCTTTTTTCTGTCTAGCTTAATTTTACAAATTGGGAACTGATAAAAAACATGGCACCAGTGCTCACAAACATAAAGAAAGCCCCAAAAATAAACAGTCGTTTCATACCTCATTTATCACAAATTTTCCCAGCCAAAGGACTAACAATAGTCATTGCTAGCGACCCTGGCAAGGTCACTAAATCTGAAATGGTCGCCGATAAACCACGGATAGATTGTACATAAAGCGGCAACATGACTGATGAGCCCATCATCACAAGGTAAAGCAACATACTTCCAAGCACACTAAGTAAAAACTGCTTTTGACTAAGGATTCTTAGATTAAGAAATGGTGTTTCCAAAGATAATTGTCTCACGCTAAAAATAATGCCAGATACAAGACCAATTACCAAAGGAACAAAAACTATTGTTGAAAACAGACTGCTATCCCAAAATTGCCAATTCCTAAAGTGACACCACCAAAAGCAAGTCCACTAAGAATGACTGACCAAATATCAAACGGAGATTGTTTGACCTCCAAAACATCATCAAAGCAACTAATGGCAAGAATTAACAACAAAATCATGATGCCAAAAACAAAGGCAAAATAGCTCGCCAGGAAAAATAATCAATCAATAGACCAGCGAAAGTCGGTGTCAAAACTGGCGCTGCACCACTTGCTAAACCATACCAACCCATAACCGTTCCCCTCTTTTCAGCTGGAAAAATAGTTAAGATAATAACCTGCGACATAGCAAGCAAAAGCCCAGTTCCAAGAGCTTGTAAAATACGCCCGGACATCATAACTGTAAAATTATTCGCAAAAAAACTAACCACTAACAAGGAGACCAATTAAATATAGACGTCTTGTCGGAAAACGGCGAATAAGATAGGCGGTCAAGGGCATCATAATTCCCATTGCCAAAGAAAAACCACTTGTTAACCATTGCCCAGTTTCTAGCCCAACACCCAAGTCCTTGACAATCGGCGTTAGTGCTGTTGTCAATGCCGTTGACAGCAACGAAGCGATTGTCGTTGATAGTAAAATAGTAATAAAAATAAGATATTTACGTTTTTCTGAAAGTAACATCTTCTCCTCCTTATCAATCTGATTACCACAACCATACAAAAATACCAACAATCATCCACGCCAACTTTACAATAATTTGTCGGATTTAAATCTCTAAAAATAATAGCTTAACAGACACCTTGTGAGATTTTTTTGTTAAAATGGTTTTAGAAATAAGGAGACATTCTATATAAAAAGTCAAGAGGAAATTCTAAAAAATAAAAAAACACCCTCACTGCGATAAACTTGAATGCAAGTTACTCAATCGTCTGGAGAATGCACTTGTTATTTTACTACTTTTCGTCTAAAAGCTCAATTTAGACACGCAAAAAATCTTGCTCTTGAGCAAGTTTTAAAAAGTATTCTTGACTACTGTATTTTTATCTTAGTTTAGCTTCATCAAAGGTTTGATTGTTTTTGAGCAGATGATAAATGATACGAATAAGTTTCTTGGCAACAAGTGTCACAGCGACATTATAGTGTTTTCCTTGACTGATTTTTAGCTTTAAATAGGCTTTAAAATGAGGTGAGTAAATCGAGATAAGTTTGGCAGCTTGTATTAGGGCATACCTTAGATAAGAGGAGCCTCGTTTTACATATGTCCAGTCTTATCCATCTGTCCTGATTGGTAAATGGCAGGGTCTAGACCTGCAAAGGCTTGGAGTTGATTCGGATTCTTGAAGTTATGAATGTTCTTAATTTCAGCTAGAATAATGGCACCAAGGCGATTCCCAATTCCAGGAATAGAAGTAATAGGAGAGTTCAATTCAGCCATCAAGAGATTAATTTCTTCTTGGACTTGGTTAATCTGCTTATCGTAGTGTTTAATGCTTTCAATTAATTGCACTAATTCTAAGGATAAAGCGGTAGAAGCATTACCAATAGTCTGTTTGGCAGTTTCTTGTATCTGATGAGCCTTATCAGCGGTTAGTCGTTTGATGTTAAGCAATGATGAGAATCTAGCACGAGCTATCTTTTGAGCAGAAGGATACTTAGTCAATAACTCATAGATAAACTGATTATGAAGATTACTAACAATTCCATGGAGTTCAGGGAAGATAATGTCAAGCAATCTGATATATAAGTTCTTGCATTTAGAGCGTGACTGGATTAAGCGATTTTGATAGCGTGTGAGTTCTTTTAACACATCCATTGATTTATCTGTCTGATAATATTCAGGAGTGACATCAGAGCGTAGCTTACGAGCGATTAAAAGAGCATCTTTCCTATCAGTCTTAGTTTTTCTAAGTGATTGAGATTTGGCAAATTGCTTGATAATAAAAGGGTTGTAAACAAATACGTTGTAGCCTAACTCTCTTAAAAAAGTCACTATATTGTAG
>NZ_NETH01000102.1 GCF_003337175.1 Streptococcus gallolyticus | reverse complement strand
TTACGATCCGAAAACCTTCTTCACTCACGCGGCGTTGCTCGGTCAGGGTTGCCCCCATTGCCGAAGATTCCCTACTGCTGCCTCCCGTAGGAGTCTGGGCCGTGTCTCAGTCCCAGTGTGGCCGTTCACCCTCTCAGGTCGGCTATGTATCGTCGCCTTGGTAGGCCTTTACCCCACCAACTAGCTAATACAACGCAGGTCCATCTACTAGTGATGCATTTGCATCTTTCAAGCTTCTAACATGTGTTAAAAACTCTTATGCGGTATTAGCTATCGTTTCCAATAGTTATCCCCCGCTAGTAGGTAGGTTACCTACGCGTTACTCACCCGTTCGCAACTCCTTCTACTCTAGCAAGCTAAAGTAAAAAGCGTTCTACTTGCATGTATTAGGCACGCCGCCAGCGTTCGTCCTGAGCCAGGATCAAACTCTCGTTTAATCGTGTTCTCATTCTGTCACTGACAGATTTATCGTTCTTAACAGGTCGATTTCTCAACCCGCACGTTTGGTTCGTCTTGTTCAGTTTTCAAAGGTCTTTGCCTCCCAAGAGACAACTTCTATATTCTATCAAATCTGAAATAGATTGTCAACTACTTTTTTAAGTTTTTCAACTCTATTTCAATCCGATTGCCGCCGCCCTCTCGGACAACAGCTATATTAGTCTATCATCTCAAGCTTACTTTGTCAAGATCTTTTTTTGCTTTTCTGTAAACTTGAAAACTGCTCTCTTGCGACAGCTCATCTAGTATACTAAACTTAGGAAAAACTGTCAACTATTTTTAGAAAATTTTACTGCAGTAGTATTAACTCCAAGTGGTATTTTCAACCCTTAACGGCAGTTATATCTTCCTATGTTTAATTTTTCCCTATCATAAAGTTTATTATGCACTACAGAGGACTTATATTGCCGATTTTTAACAAATACGACAGCTCTTCAGCTTTGGAAACAAAAAAAGACATCCAATCTAAAAATCTTGAATGTCTTGAAGCGTTGATATAATCGTATCGATTAACGTTTTGAGAATTGACTTGCTTTACGAGCTTTTTTAAGACCTGGTTTTTTGTCTCATTTATCATTCTTTGATAAATGTCAGTAATACCAAGCACCTATTAGATACTTTATTCGTTTCCTTATCACTTATAACCTATTGTTTCAGACCAAGGGTTATCAAAATGAGTTTTCGGAGCTTATGTAATTGAAAAACTAGAATAACAAAGTTAATTATAAAATTTAATTTGATAGACTAGATTTTTTGTCTCTTAATAATTTTTCAATTTTATCAACGTGATATTTCCAATACAATAAACCAATGATTGTGATGGGTATTCCTAACAAAACAAAATGGATTGTCATAATAAAACTCAAGCCAGTAACTAGCATATATGCTATTTCAACTATACTAGATATTAAAAATATAGTAAGTATTTGGATATAGATATTTTTCTGAAATTTAATGGAGTATTTAAATAATAACTCTAAAATAAACACTTCAGCATATCCGAATATTATGAATATAATAATATTAATCCAAGACGTTAAATTTGAATTTATAAGAGTAAAATATAGATTATAGATTGCACCAATGCAAAGCAAGAGTAAAAGTTTTTTTAAGCTTTTCATCACTAATCCTCCAAGTACTCTAAAAATTGTTTTTTATATTTTCGAGAAACCGTTAAGTTTTGACCATCTGTTAATTCAACCCAATTTGTAAAATTAAGCTAGACAGAAAAAAGCCATCTATGTTAGGCTCAGATAAACACCACATTTGTCTGAAAGGAACTAACATAAATGACCTATACTCATCTTACCACAACCGAGCTTGTAATGATAGAGGCTTATTACAAAGAGGGAATACCTATTAGCGATATTTGTCAATCCCTCAAAAGATCAAGACAAACGATTTATAAGGTCATTGCTTACCTCAAGACTGGTCACACGGCCTATGATTACTACAAGAACTACAAGGCCAACAAGAAACGTTGTGGTCGTCGTAAGACTCAACTCACTCAAAGTGAACAAGATTTTATTCAAAGACATTTAGAACTTAATTGGAGTTTGGATGTTGTCAAAGGAACTTATCCCGATAAAATCCCTTGCTCTATGAGAACTCTTTATCGCCTAGCTGACCGTGGCATCTTCAAGAAAGAGGATTTACCATGGAAGGGAAAACGTAAACCCAATGGTAAGGCCGAAAAACGTGGCAAACAAGCTTTTCGGAGGGATATCCGCGAGCGTGCGGAAATTTATCCGGAATTTGAAAGAGAGTTTGGACATCTTGAGGGAGATACGATTGTTGGTAAACATCACAAAAGTGCTGTTATCACCTTGGTAGAGAAGCAATCTAAAGCGATTATCACCCTTCAAACCAATGGTCGAAAAGCTAGTGACATTGAACAATCACTAGATAGATGGCTGTCACAATTCCCAAAACATCTCTTTAAATCGATTACCTTTGATTGTGGGAAAGAATTCTCTAATTGGAAGACAATATCCAACCAACACGACATTGATATTTTCTTTGCGGATCCAGGTTGTCCTGGTCAACGTGGGTTAAATGAACATTCAAATGGTTTATTAAGACATCATGGACTTCCAAAGCAAATGGATTTCAATGGTGTTTCTCAGAAAA
>NZ_NETH01000101.1 GCF_003337175.1 Streptococcus gallolyticus | reverse complement strand
GAGCTAGTTCGAGAATATCCAACGCATGTTTAGCTGTTAATCGTTTAATCTCAATAAGTTTATCAAAGCCAGCAGTTACCATTTTCTCAGGAGAAGGAAAACGTTTGAGCAACTCATAGACATAGTCAGAGTGTTTCGTAACGACCTGATGTAGTTCAGGGAAAATAATATCTAAACACTTGGTATATTGGACTTTCCAATCTGATTGATGTTTCTTTAAACGATTCATGTGACGTGTCATAATCTTAAGTTCTTCTTGCCTGTTGTCATGCATAAATAGGGCACGATTAGGGTCAGAAAGCAACTTAAGAGCTATTGTACGTGCGTCCTTCTTATCTGTTTTCGTTTTACGAAGTGAGAGAGATTTTGTAAATTCTTTGATGAGTAAGGGGTTATAGGTGTAAATCTTATAATTGTTTTGATGTAAGAATGTTAAGAGATTTAAGGCATAATGTCCAGTATCTTCCATGGCGATAAGACAGTCTTGTCTAAGCTGTTTCAAGGTGTTATGAAGCAGTTCAAATCCTTGTTTACGGTTTGTAATAGTGATAGGTTTCAATACCATTTTCCCTGTATTATCAATAACTGTCACATCGTGTTTGTTTTTAGCGACATCAATGCCAACATAGAGCATAAGAGTACCTCCAGATATTAAGTATTAAGCCCACTTGGTATCCACTTACTTTTTGCCTTGTTACCTTACTGAAGATTAAACGTCTAGCGTTATCAAACTCATTACCAATGAAAACAAAAAGCTGTGGTTAGAGCCTCTCGTAAATCGTCAAGCGATTGGGGGGTAGAAACTAATCCACAGTGGCTTTTTCCAAGTATAGCACTTGGGCTTTGGCAGTAGCTAACTGCACTAAATATAATATAAGGAGAATAACATGGCAAAGCTACATGAATTGACTGGTGAGTTTCTCAATATATATGAACTTGATATTGATGATGAAACGAAACAAGACACATTATCAGCCATTGATTGGGAAGATAGGTTTAACGAAAAAGTAGAGGGTTATGCGCAAGTTATTGAATCTGTTGAAGCAGATATGAAAATGTTCGAAGAAGCAGAAAAGAAATACAAAGCTAAAAAAGAAGCTGCTAAGAAAAAAATAGCTTGGCTTAAAGATAATGTTCAAACTGCTATGCGAGTTACTAATCAGTTTGAAATTAGAAGTGGTCTGTTCACTATTAAAATACAAAAAAATCCTGAATCAGTTCGTGTTGATGAAACTATGCTTCCTAAAAAATATTTCAAAAAAACAGTCACTGAAAAGCCGGATAAAAAAGCGATTAAAGAATTACTTAAATCTGGTAAAAAAGTGAAAGGAGCTGAACTAGTACGCACTGAAAAGTTGGTGATTAAGTAGTGTATACATACGAATATATCTGCGAACAGTGTGGTCAGACTTGGGTGGAGTATAGCGACTATCCACCGATTGAATGTCCAAACTGCAAAGCTGAAAATGTGATTCAAATTGACATGAGAAGGAGCTATGACTAATGGGATTAATTAATAAAACTAAAGTTACCGACAATTTATCTGTTATTATTGGACATCAATCTATTGATGTTATTAAGAAAGAATCATTTCCTTTTGAAATTCAAATCCGTTTTGTAAAAGTTAGTGATAAGCAGTTAGATAGCGAACAAGAGACACCAGTCTTTAGCCCAACTTATCAAATGGCTTTTATGGCTATCCCTGACAATAATGACTTAAGTTTTACGAATACAGAAGAAATCAAACATTTTTCGAAAGCTTTAAAAGAAGTTAAGGACTTGTTTGAATTTGCAAAAGACAATAAAGATAACTGGTTTGAAACGGCATTATTTGAAGGTGTGTTACTCGAACGTGTCGGAGGAAACTAAAATGAAAATTTTAGCAATTGATCCAGCGTCAAACAAAATTGAAACCAGTACAACAGGAATCGTTCTATTAAATAACGCAAGACTTGAATGCTCGTGGGTCGCAACGTATGGCATGCGAGGTTTTAAAGAATGGTACACAACTATTGGATTTGATTTAGAACCAGATGTCGTTGTTGTTGAAAAATTCGAAGCTCGCGATAATGACAAGTCAAAAGATAATTCAGTATTAGAGACGATTGCTTTTATTGAAATGTGTTTTCCAGATTTAATTTTGCAGCGAAATGCAGGTTATAAGTCGGATATTCCAGACAATCTTTTAAAAATTTTAGGTTTATGGAAATTTGAAAAAAGCCACCATCAAGATTGCAGAGCGGCCGCTCGACTTGGACTATTTTGGGCGATGCGGAACGACATTGAAGAAGTTGTTCAAGATATTGGCAAGGTGGTGATTGAACATCAAAATCACGCTTAGAAAATGGCAAGAAGAAGCCGTAAAAAGAAGTATTGAAAATCCAGTTCATGGCATTTTCTTGGAAGCTTTGGGGGGCAGAGGCAAGACCATATGTGCTTTATCAATCTGTAAAGCTAAAAGTGTTGACAAAGTCATCATCGTTAATAATCGAGTAGCTATTTTAGATGGTTGGAAAGATACAGTTCAGAAATTTGGTTTTGACAAAGACTTTGAAGTTATTTATCTAACCGATAGAGCTTTACAAAATCGTATTAAAACGCAAAAAATGGCTTGTGACGCGCTTATTATTGATGAGTGGCAAAATGTATCAAGTGATAAAAACGTGCGAGCATACGCCAAAATAAAGCGCAATTACACGATAGGATTATCAGCTACACCGATTCGAAAAAAAGGACAAAATTTCTATCCCCCCCAATTGTCAAATTAATCTAGACATTTTAGGTAACTCAGAAAAACTTGATATGGTGTTTGATAATGTAACGATTTCCTAGGAATTCTATTTCGTTTATCAGCTATAGCTGATAAATATTTCTGAGAAACACCATTGAAATCCATTTGCTTTGGAAGTCCATGATGTCTTAATAAACCATTTGAATGTTCATTTAACCCACGT
>NZ_NETH01000100.1 GCF_003337175.1 Streptococcus gallolyticus | reverse complement strand
TTCGCAAACTTCGTCACCATGGTAAAACACGCCATACAAAATCCCATGTGGAAAAGCGAGGAAAAATTCCTATTTCTCATACCATTCATGAGAGACCAACAGCAGCTAATGAACGCTCGAGAATAGGTGATTGGGAAGCCGATACTGTTGCTGGAAAGACTGGAAAAGCTTGCCTAGTAACACTCACTGATAGGCATTCCCGCTTCCTCAAAATTCAGAAAGTAGCTGTCAAGAAAAGTAAATTGGTTATAGAAGCCATGGTAAATATGTTAGAGTCTCTACCAAAAGAAACAGTGACTCCTGATAGAGGTAAGGAATTCTCAGGGCATCCTGAACTCACCGAGAAACTAAATGTCGAAGTCTATTTTCCTGATCCTCATGCTCCTTGGCAACGAGGAACAAACGAGAATACAAATGGCTTATTGCGAGAGTATTTTCCAAAAGGAAGTGACTTAACAGAGGTAGAACACTTGATTATTCAGGAATGGGAAGATAAATTAAACAATAGACCACGAAAATGTCTAAACTGGAAAACACCTTATGAAGTTTTTTATGGGATAAATGTGCACTTAATTTGACAATTCGCCGTATAAAAAAATCCTAAGTAAACTTAGGAAGGTGTCTTATCACTCCGGCAGTAGGACTCGAACCTACGACATCATGATTAACAGTCATGCGCTACTACCAACTGAGCTATGCCGGATAAAGAAAAAAACTGCTAGGCAGTAGTTTATAGTCCGTACGGGATTAATTTTGAATCCCAAGCGTGAAAATATTGTAGATTATTCATTGATTAACGAATATCAAGACCACTCATTATTGTACCTGTCAGACGGGATGTCTACACATTTGACATTTTTAGATAATGGGGAACGATTCTCTTTACCAGATGAATTAATTATTGAAAATGATAAAGAGATTGTAGAGTATTTTATCAATGCGGTAAGACGAATTGGAAAAGAAGCTTATTTTGTAGATGTGACTTCTAAAGAGCTTAGTTCTTTAAACTGGTTAGTTGGTAAAACGATTGTACCAGGTATGTTAGATATTGAACCGAATTTTATTAAATATTTAGAAGCTAATCGTTTGGCTGAGATTGATAAGAATCTGATTGATTTAGGATTACGAACAGAAAAAGAGCTGGGGCACCCTCAACCAACTGTTCCTCATCCATTTCCGTGATTGGAGGTTAAGGTGGATGATTTTAAATTTACGATGATTAGTAACTATCATGCTTGTAAATTATCTGATGATGACTATTTACTGCAATTATTTCATCAGAATACAAAACATGGAAATCAGTACTTGATGAGGAATATGTTCCAATCTAGAACTTTGCTAAATAATAAAAATTTTTTAAAGGCTAGCTCTGTCACAGAGAAGCAATACCCCCTCTGTGAAAAATTTCAACTACAGAATCGAACAAAAGATCTATTGATGGACTGTATGTATAATAGACGCTCACAAGTAAAAGAGCCTGTTACAAATTATATTCTAACAGAAGAAATTATTTCGGATATTTTTTGGTCGGGTTATGGATTAAATTATAAACATACGAGGGTAGTTCCTTCAGGAGGAGCCTTATTTCCTCTTGAATTGTATGGGGTTATTATGCAAGATGTAGGAAAGATAAAAAGGGGCTATATCACTATAGTCCATCTTCTAATGAGCTGGAACTGGTTTCAGAAGAGGAAGACGTTTTTAATATTGCTTCCTACATTATGATGTTACAAAATCTTGAGAATACCTCTTTAGTTCTGTTTACTACGGCTATTTTTAGTAGGATGACTTTTAAATACGATGCAAGGGGTATAGGTATTTGTTATTAGAAGCAGGGGCAATGTTGCAGAATATTTCTCTAGTAGCTACTAAATATAAATTAGTTAGCACATGTATTGGTGGAACTGATGATAATAAAGTTGAAGAATTACTAGGAATTGATGGAATTAAGGAGACATTCTATATAAAAAGTCAAGAGGAAATTCTAAAAAATACAAAAACACCCTCACTGCGATAAACTTGAATGCAAGTTACTCAATCGTCTGGAGAATGCACTTGTTATTTTACTACTTTTCGTCTAAAAGCTCAATTTAGACACGCAAAAAATCTTGCTTTTGAGCAAGTTTTAAAAAGTATTCTTGACTTCTGTATTTTTATCTTAGTTTAGCTTCATCAAAGGTTTGAATGTTTTTGAGCAGATGATAAATGATACGAATAAGTTTCTTGGCAACAAGTGTCACAGCGACATTATAGTGTTTTCCTTGACTGATTTTTAGCTTTAAATAGGCTTTAAAATGAGGTGAGTAAATCGAGATGAGTTTGGCAGCTTGTATTAGGGCATACCTTAGATAAGAGGAGCCTCGTTTTACCATATGTCCAGTCTTATCCATCTGTCCTGATTGGTAAATGGCAGGGTCTAGACCTGCAAAGGCTTGGAGTTGATTCGGATTCTTGAAGTTATGAATGTTCTTAATCTCAGCTAGAATAATAGCACCAAGACGATTCCCAATTCCAGGAATAGAAGTAATAGGAGAGTTCAATTCAGCCATCAAGAGATTAATTTCTTCTTGGACTTGGTTAATTTGTTTATCATAGTGTTTGATACTTTCAATTAATTGCACTAATTCCAAGGATAAAGCAGGTGAAGCATTACCAATAGTCCGTTTGGCTGTTTCTTGTATCTGATGAGCCTTATCAGCGGTTAGTCGTTTGATGTTAAGCAATGATGAGAATCTAGCACGAGCTATCTTTTGAGCAGAAGGATACTTAGTCAATAACTCATAGATAAACTGATTATGAAGATTACTAACAATTCCATGGAGTTCAGGGAAGATAATGTCAAGCAATCTGATATATAAGTTCTTGCATTTAGAGCGTGACTGGATTAAGCGATTTTGATAGCGTGTGAGTTCTTTTAACTCATCCATTGATTTATCTGTCTGATAATATTCAGGAGTGACATCAGAGCGTAGCTTACGAGCGATTAAAAGAGCATCTTTCCTATCAGTCTTAGTTTTTCTAAGTGATTGAGATTTGGCAAATTGCTTGATAATAAAAGGGTTGTAAACAAATACGTTGTAGCCTAACTCTCTTAAAAAAGTCACTATATTGTAGT
>NZ_NETH01000010.1 GCF_003337175.1 Streptococcus gallolyticus | reverse complement strand
AGGAAAACTGTCGATGATGACTATTGCATCAGGAGAAATGTGAGCATTCATTGCTTGTCTAATGACTTGGACTAACCAGATTAATTGTCTTGCTCGTCGATTAAAACGACTTCTTTCAAGGAGATGCCCACAAGGAAAGAGGTGACAGATACGATAGAAATGCCGTTGTGACTTAATACCCAATTCAGCTTGCAATAGTAGTAAGACAAGAAGAGATTGGTCTGAAACCTTGGATAAGCTAACGTACGGCGGTATTTTAAGCGTTCTGGACAATAATCATGATATAACTGATGACAAATTTTTGATAATTGTCGCATATTCCATTGTAAGTGATGAGATTTAGCAGTATACTGTAAGTGGTTCATTGGGACTAACCTCCTGTTTGTTTAGACACTTACAGTATAGTCCTTTTGGGCTTTTTATTGTAGTTTGAAATTAACTAGCACCACGGGTACTTTATATAAAACAAAACGAAAAAATTCTTTTTCTTCTATCCCACACCAATAACTATAATAGTAGTTAATACAGATAGAAAAATAGTCATAAAATAATGTTTTTTCAAACTTCTACCTCCATATATTCATGATATAATAACGTCAAGTAAATCTATATTTTTCCCATATATGAATTTAAGGAGGGTACTTTGGAAAATTTTGGAAAAATTTTTAAAAAGTTTAGAGAGTCTCGAGGATTAAAATTAAAAGATTTTGTGGATTCTGGATTATCAACTTCACAATTATCTCGCTTTGAAAAAGGAGAGAGTGATTTGACAATTACTAAGTTTATGATGGCTTTAAATGAGCTCAATATGCCGATAGATGAATTTATGTATGCTGTTAATGATTTCCATCGTGATGAGCTCAATGAAATTTTAGATCAGGTAAGAATGTTTGTTGTACATAATGATGTTCAAGGAATGAGATCTCTTCTAATTTCTCAGATTGAAAAGAAAAGCAAACCTGAGAATTTTCATAAATTAAATATAATCCTTATAAAAATAAGACTTCAAGACTTATCAGGTGAAGTATATTATACAGATGAAGAATTGAATTATTTATCTGATTATTTATTTAGTGTTGATTATTGGGGCTGTTATGAACTGTTATTATTTATGAATACACTAGATGTGTTTAATCATGAAATGTTTATGGTTTTATCTAAAGAAATGAATAGGCGTTCTGATTTTTATAAAGAAATTCCTAATCATAGAAGATTAATTTCAACAATGTTGCTTAATGGTTACATTACTTGCATAGAAAGAGAAGAGTTTATTGATGCCAAATATTTTGAAAAACAGCTTAACTCTTGTTTTTTTATTGAGGTAGAAATGCATGAACGATTAGTTTTTTTATATGCAAGGAATTTATATAAATTAAAAAAAGACAATGATAGAAGAGCAATTATAGAGTTACGAAAATGTATTGGAATAATGAAGTTATTATCTTGTAATCATATGGCCGATACTTTTGAAAAATATTTAGAAAAAGTTTTAAATAAAAAATAATAACCTGCATATATGGGAATGAAAAAATATTAATAATTCTAAGTGATATACTTACAATATCAAATATGGAGGTACATACTATGTTGACTAAAAAAGAGTTTCGTTCTCCCAAAACAACTAAAGTAAACAGTTGGGGTAAGAACGAAAGAGACAAGGTCTGTAAGTCTGTATTTGACTTGCAGATTTTTTTAAGAGGTATATTAAATGAGAACATATTCGCCATATCCGTTATTAATTGATGTTTGTGTAACAAATCGTTGTAATCTACATTGTTCATATTGTTCAGCAGAAGCTGGTCCATTTGCAAGTAAGAAAGATGAAATGTCTATTGAAAAATTAGATTCTATTTTTCAAGAACTGGATTTGATGGGGGTTCCTCGAGTAGGTGTTACTGGAGGTGAGCCATTTATTAGGACTGATATTTTAGATATTTTAAAGGCTTTTGATAAATATCGCTTTGCAAAAATTTTAAATACTAATGGTAATCTTATTACAGATTCTATTGCTAGAGAGTTATCAAAATTACATTTAGATAGAATTTGTGTGACAATTGATGGAAGTTGCTCAAAAATTCATGATAGTCAGCGAGGAAAAGGAAGTTTTAAAAAAGCAATTGAAGGAATTAAAAGCTTACAAAGATATAATTTACCTGTATCTACCCTATTTACTTTGGGAAAGCATAATGTAGATGATTTAATTAATACTATTAAACTGAACGATATGCTAGGAATTGAATATATGTCAGTAATGGTTATTTGCCCAACTGGTAGAGCAAATGATGGGAGTATCCTTACAGATAAAAAACATTGGTATCCAGTATTTTTTGATTTGACAAAAAGAATTGCGCGTGGAGAATTCAAAGTTAAATTTAAAATTGTTCCACCAAATGAAAGTGATATTTTTTGGACACATTATTTTCCATTGGCTTTTTATGATCGTTTGGATTTATTAGAAAGTGTTTGGCATCAAAAAGTAGATACAGATTCGATTAAAAAGAGAGAAATATCATGTCAAGCTGGTGTAAGAGCATGTTCGATTAATCATAAAGGAAATGTATATGGCTGTGATTTAATGAATGGAATTGATGAATTAGTTGCTGGTAATGTAAATGAAACTTCTTTTGAAGAGATATGGCATAATTCTCCTGTGTTCAAGAAAATGAGAAATATTACATTTGATGATCTCTCAGGAAAATGTGCAGAATGTCCTATGCCTTGGTGTGGTGGCGGCTGTAGATGCAGTGCATTAGAGTTGGATCAAACATTGCCTGGGTCAGAATTAGCTTGTTTTTATAATAAAGAAGGTGACATAAATTTATGAAAAATCATTTTATAATAAAAGGAAAGAAAGATTTTGTTGTTGATAAAGTTGGTGATGAATATATCGGATATGATAGAATAGATTTAGAATACTATTCTTTTGATGAAATAGGTGCAGAAATTTTATATTGTATTTCTAAAAATTTTTCTTTAGATAAAATTATTGAAGTTATACAAGATGAATATGATGTAAATTATGCTGATTGTAAGGAAGCGATTATTAATTTTTTAGAGGAAACACCTATTTTACACATTATCTATGCCAATCTTATAAAATCAGACATTTATTTATATCTAAAACCATTTAGGGAGGAATAATGAACTATTCAAAAAAAGTTAATGATTATGTATTCCCTCTTATTGCAACTAATATAGCACAATTGCTTATCAATCAATTATCACTTCATTTTGCTGTTAATAACTCTAATATTGCTCTTTCCAGTATCTCAATTATTCAAAATTTCCTTTTTGCATTTGGTGGAATTTTAGGTGCCTTTAGTTTAGGTTTTAATATAAAGGGGTCAAGAGCACACGCTAACGGTGAGAGAGAACGCTTTCAAGATTTGCTTAAATCATCATTATTATTGGATTTCATAATTGGTTTTATTTTTTTAGTGACATGTTTGTTATTTGGAGAGTTCTTTTTACGTTATTTTTATGGTTTTGATGGTGAACTTTTAAAAGTATCAGTTATTTATTTAAAAATAATGTCACCCTATATCTTATTGACGTTATTAACGTTTTTATTAACCAATATATTAAAAGTTGAGAAGAAAACAAAGCCGATTTTTGGTATTGGAGTAGCTAGTTCTGTATTAGATGTTGCGTTTAATTATTATCTTGTTCCAGTATTTGGGATACAAGGTGCGGCTTTTTCGGCAATTTTGTCACTTTTAATAATTGTAATTAGTTACTTTATATTAGTTTATCCAATTATTTTTGATGCTTTATTAAAAGAGTCTACAACAAAAAAAGAATTATTTAAGTTTGGTTTACCTTTAACAGGTCAAGAAATCTTAGAAAGCGTGCTATTTATTATGGTTTTCGATGCTTTAATGGGACGTCAAGGCATTGGAATACTTTCCATATATGCCGTTATAAGCCAACTTTTTTCGATTGTAAGGACACCAGCATTTATGTACTCTGGAGCAGTATCAATTTTTTTGCCAGAGGCACAAAAGAAAAATGCAGTTAAAAATTTGTTAAGTACTATCTATAAAAATGTTTATTTGGCTAGTATTATTTTTACAGTTGTTATCGTATTAGGGTCTAATGTATTTGCGCAATTTCTTTCAGATAAAATTTATCAAAATATCATGCCTATGACTTTATATACAGTGATGATAATGGGGGCAACTCCGTTGTATGAGTCATCAAAAATGACTTTACAAAGCTTAGATGATGAAAAATGGGTTTTAAAAATAACAAGTCTTATTAATGTTTCAAGTGTGTTGGTATTGCTAGTAATACAATTATTAGGTATTCAGACCTACTATACACTTTACTTTGTTTATGGGCTAAGCTTATTAATTCTCAGTTATAGTTTTATTAAGAGACGTCAGAGTAGAGATAACTTGTAACTTAGGAGTTGGTTTTTTAGAATTTTTTAAGATTCTGTAATCCATATATTTTATACGTTGTATTGAAACTTAAGTTTTGAGTAAAAAAACGAACAATTTTAGAATTCTAAGATTGTTCGTTTTTAATTTATTTTATTTAGAACAAATCAATGATGAGTTTTAAATTGAGCAGTGTTAATACAATAGCGACGAGATAGCCGAGAATAGTGTTCCATTTGGCATTGACAAATTCTCCCATAAGTTTGCGGTTTGATGTGAAATAAACCAATGGAAAGATTGAAAATGGTAAAGCTACCGAGAGAAAGACTTGTGAGTAAACAATGAGTTGGTCAAGGACACTTTCGCGACTACCATAGAGCATAGCCACAATCATAACGGGAGCAAGAGCAGCCAAACGTGTCACCAAACGGATAATCCATTGTGGTAAATGGAGTTTCAAAAAGCCTTCCATGATAATTTGTCCAGTTAGCGTGCCTGTAATGGTTGAATTTTGCCCACTAGCAAGCAAAGCAACAGCAAATAAAGTTGATAGAGCAGCACTAGCAACACTACCTGCAATTTCAGAATTTTGAAGAGCGTCATACATTTGTGAAAATGCGTTGATTTCACTAGCATGCCCATAAAAGAGTGAAGCTCCTAAAATGAGCAATAGGGAATTAACCACAAAAGCAAGCGAGAGTTGAATATTGGAATCCCAAGTCATGAAACGCACAGCTTGTTTAATGGAATCTTGACTCTTATAATTAACTTTTCGAGTTTGTGAGATAGAAGAATGGAGATAAAGATTATGTGGCATAACCGTCGCCCCAATAATCCCTAAAGCTAATGTCAATTTGCTATTAACGCCACTTTGTTTTAAATCTAAAATCGACACATTAGGGAGATAGCCGTGCAAAATTCCTGAAAGACTTGGCTTTGATAAGATGACCAAGTAAAGGAAAATAATCAGAATCGTTGCAATCAAGGTCGATACGATAGCCTCAATTTTACGGAACCCCAATTTCATCAAAGATAAGAGAATAAAGACATCTAAAACCGTGATAAAAATCGAGAATAACAAAGACCAACCAAAAAGTAAATGAAGAGCGATTCCCGAACCAATGACTTCAGCCAAATCTGTCGCCATTAATGCTAATTCAATCACAATAAAAAGTAAGTAGCGGAGCTTCTTTGGCAAATGTGCAGCTGTTGCTTGAGCCAAATCCAATTTGGTCACGATACCTAATTTTCCAGCCATTTGTTGCAACTGCATCGCAATCAAAGATGAGACAAGGATAACAGACAAAAGCAGGTACTTATAAGTTGCTCCACCGACAACGCTAGTAATCCAGTTACCAGGATCCATATAACCAACGGCAACCAGGGCTCCTGGTCCAATAAAGGCTCTAAGGGTACGCCAAAATGAGGCATTTTTTGGGACAGCAATACTTTGATTAACTTCACTGAGTGATTTTTGGTAATGTGTAGAAGTTTCCAAGGCACTACCTCTTTTCTAAATCTCTTATTAATGCCTATTATAGCAGAAAATTTTAAAAAACAAAGCGTATTTAATTTAAAAATTAAGCGTGGTTAAAAATAAATAAAATTAGGTATCCTAAAAACAAAAATGGCACAAAGGGAATCCGTTTATTTGTCTGGAAAAAGTAGTAAATAATGCCTGAAAGAGAGCCAAGCTCAACAATCCATAAAATGGTTTGAAGGTCAAGAAGCAGACTCAAACTGGCAAGGTAGAAAAAATCACCACTACCGATTTTCAAATCAATCAGCTCTGCCATTATCCCAAAAGCCAAAAGAATAATAGCTAGCGCATTAATCGGCGTGACAAAAAGCAAAAAAATACTTGGAAGGAGCCAAACCAACAATGGAAACTCTTGACGTTTCAAGTCATAAAGACTAAGAGTTGTGCTAAAAAACAAGATAAAAACTTGGTCGAGTGAGAGAAGTGCGCAATAGTAAAGTACGACAATGGCCCCAAAATAAAGCTCTAACAGCCCATACCAGAAAGGAATTTTGGTGTGGCAAAAACGACAACGTGAATGATTTATCAGTTGAGAAAAAATGGGAATCAAATCACGAACGGCAAGTTGTTTTCCACAAGAATCACAATGACTGGCAGGAAAAATGATTGATTTTTCGGGAAATCGATCAACGATTAAACTAAGAAAAGAAGCAATAGAAGCCCCTAGAAAAAAGAATAATAAAATGTCCATACTAGTTTATTCGAAAAATAATTAAAAAAGTGAGCATATTATTTGCTCTTTATTTAGAATTATTCTAAAATATCATTGTAAAGTAAAGGATGAGAAATCCTAAAATGTCATTTGACGAGGAGGTTTACTATGACTCAAACAATCACTGAAAACATTTACGCATCTGTAACGCATAATATCTCACAAAAATCACCCGCTAAAAATGCTAAAACAAAAGCTGTTCTTAACCAAGCGGTTGCTGATTTGTCAAAAGCTGCCTCAATTGTTCACCAAGTTCACTGGTACATGCGTGGAGCAGGCTTCTATTATTTGCATCCAAAAATGGACGAATTGATGGATGGTCTTAACGCTTCATTGGATGAAATGAGCGAACGTTTGATTACAATCGGTGGTGCTCCATATTCAACATTGAAAGAATTTGATGAAAATTCTAAGTTAGATGAAACAACTGGTTCATTTGATAAAACAATGGATGAACATTTGGCACGTTTAGTTGACGTTTATACTTACTTGTCAGCACTTTACCAAGTTGGGCTTGATGTCACTGACGAAGAAGGCGACGCACCTTCTAATGATATTTTCACAGCTGCCCAAGCAGATGCTGAAAAGACAATCTGGATGCTCCAAGCCGAACGCGGACAAGCACCAGGAATCAAATAATTTTTAAAATAGATAAAAAAACGTCTACTGGACGTTTTTTTACTCGCCTAGAGACAACAAAGCAGGTCGCATGACTTGCTTTTAGTTTACGTTAAAAGTATGTAAAAACCAGAGAAACCGATTGCATATTCTTATTGAAAATGCTTGCTTTTTTTGATAAAATGCTTCATATGAAAACATTATATGATGTGCAACAATTGTTGAAACGATTTGGTATTTATGTCTATATCGGTAAGCGTCTTTATGATATTGAAGTCATGAAACTGGAATTAGAAAAATTGTATGAAAATGGGTTGATTGACAAGACGGATTACCTGACAGCTGAATTGATTTTGCGACGTGAGCACCGTTTAGAAATGGAGAAAGAAAATAATGACTAAAAAACTTTTAGGGATTGACCTTGGTGGGACAACGATTAAATTCGGTATCCTAACACTTGAGGGAGAAGTGCAAGAAAAATGGGCAATTGACACGAATATCCTTGAAGATGGTAAACACATTGTCCCTGATATTGTTGAATCAATCAAGCACCGTTTGAATCTTTACGGTTTGACAAAAGATGATTTTGTAGGTATCGGTATGGGGTCTCCAGGTGCTGTTGACCGCGCTAAAAAAACAGTTACAGGTGCTTTCAACTTGAACTGGGCACACACTGAAGAAGTCGGTTCAGTTATCGAACGTGAACTTGGCATTCCATTTGCTATTGATAACGATGCAAACGTAGCTGCACTTGGTGAACGTTGGACAGGTGCTGGTGCAAACAATCCAGATGTTGTTTTTGTAACACTTGGAACTGGTGTTGGTGGCGGTGTTATCGCTGACGGTAACCTTATCCACGGTGTCGCAGGTGCTGGTGGAGAAATTGGTCACATGAATGTTGAACCAGTTGATGGATTTGAATGTACTTGTGGTAACAAAGGTTGTCTAGAAACAGTTGCTTCAGCAACAGGTGTTGTGCGTGTGGCTCGTCATTTGGCTGAAGAATACGAAGGGGATTCAAGCATCAAAGCTGCCATTGACAATGGTGATGCGGTGACAAGCAAAGACATCTTTGTCGCTGCTGAAGCGGGTGACCATTTTGCCGATTCAGTTGTTGAAAAAGTTGGTTTCTATCTTGGTCAAGCAACAGCAAATATCGCAAACATCTTGAACCCAGATTCAGTTGTTATCGGTGGTGGTGTTTCAGCTGCAGGCGAATTCTTGCGTAGTCGCGTTGAAAAATATTTTGTCAGCTACGCTTTCCCACAAGTGCGCAAAACAACAAAAATCAAAATTGCCGAACTTGGAAATGATGCTGGTATCATTGGTGCAGCAAGTCTTGCGAGTCAATTTGTAGATTAAGGGGCGCAACATGAACTGGATTATCGTTTTAGTTATTTTAGTTGTTATCGTTGCTTGGATGGCTTGGACTTATTTTAGTCTCCGCCGTGCAGCGAAATTTATTGATAATGCTGAGTTTGAAAGTATGATTCACACAAGTCAATTGATTGATGTGCGTGAGGCTGGCGCTTTCAAAACAAAACATATCATGGGAGCTCGTAATCTTCCAGCTAGTCAAATTCAATTCTCAATGTCTGCTATTCGTAAAGATAAACCTGTTCTTTTATACGATAGTAGTAGAAGTTCAGCACTTCCACGTGTTATTAGAACACTTAAAAAAGCAGGCTACACTAATCTTTATGTTCTTAAAGACGGCTTTGACTACTGGACAGGAAAAGTTAAAGAAAGTTAATCATTTACCAACATATGGAATTTGAAAAAGAACATTTAAAGAGAAAAAACGATGAGAGTAAGGATTCCCTGAAATCAAAATACCTCAAAAATCAGATTTTTCAATTGGATTTGGAATTAAGCCAAGTAACAGACGAAGATGATAAAAGAGACTTGAAGCGTTACGCAATGTTTACGTCGAAAAATTGCAAGAAAACAAGAAACGTCGTTTAATCAGGATTCTTTTAATCAGTCCATTGGTTTTCTTGGCTCTGATTATTTTGTATCTCGTCACAGCTTTCAATCGCGAAACAACCGCTAATAACAAGACAGAATGGTCGCCATCTACAACAGCTACGTCAACAAGTACATCTAGTTCTTCAGGCTCATCAAGCATGAGTGAGACAAAGACCTCTTCAACGATAAGGCAAGGTGTCCCTGCGGATCTTGTTGGAAATTGGAAAACAGCTGATTTTGATGGAGTTATTCTGACAATCAGTGAAGATGGCACAGTGACTAATTATATTGTTACAGAGCGTGTTTCTAGTTAGTAAGAAGTGGTGCAAGATTTTATCTGATTTAACGGAGCTAATCAATTAATCGACTTCGAGGATTGATGTCAAAAATAGCTAGGCTTATCTGTGATTTTGGGCAACAGCTTCTGGCAAGCTTACGTCTTCATTACACACTAATCTCAAAGCTGGCTTTCAATTGACCAAGTAGTACTTGCTGATGGTAGTACTAAAATTTAACGACTGAGCAAGTGGAAGCTTGGGTTCTTGCCATTTATGCTTCGCAAAATCAATTATCTGATGAAGATAAAGAGAATTATTTTGTAAATGTCAAAGCATATGATGACAATTTGGTTTATGCTAGTGTCCGTAAAAACAGCGATTCAAAAACACCTTTAGCCTTATATCGTGTTAATGCAGACAGCTATCTTGAACAAGGCACACTCGAAGCAACAAATTGGAGCGTTGTCAGCACCGCTTATGTCGAATAAGACAATGCGGAAATAGTTAAAACATAACAAAAGATGGGACGTGGTTCCCATCTTTTTACATACTATAGAAGCTAAATCCGTGTCTGAAAACATTTACACTTGTTTTATCGCTGTTTTTTCATAGGATTTATGGTATAATTCAAAAGTTAGAATAAATTTAAAAAATCGAGGAATCATGACTAAATTAAGAGAAGATATTCGTAACGTAGCGATTATCGCCCACGTTGACCACGGGAAAACAACCCTTGTTGATGAATTATTGAAACAATCACACACACTTGACGAACGTAAAGAATTGCAAGAACGTGCAATGGACTCAAACGATCTTGAAAAAGAACGTGGTATTACAATCCTTGCTAAAAATACTGCAGTTGCTTATAATGGTGTTCGTATCAATATCATGGACACACCAGGACACGCGGACTTCGGTGGAGAAGTTGAACGTATCATGAAAATGGTTGACGGTGTTGTGCTTGTTGTTGATGCTTACGAAGGAACTATGCCTCAAACACGTTTCGTGTTGAAAAAAGCTCTTGAACAAAACTTAACACCAATCGTTGTTGTTAACAAAATTGATAAGCCATCAGCTCGCCCAGCAGAAGTTGTTGATGAAGTTCTTGAACTCTTTATCGAACTTGGTGCTGACGATGACCAATTAGAATTCCCAGTTGTTTACGCATCAGCTATCAACGGTACATCATCACTTTCAGATGACCCAGCTGATCAAGAACACACAATGGCTCCAGTCTTTGACACGATCATTGACCATATTCCGGCGCCAGTTGATAACTCAGAAGAACCACTTCAATTCCAAGTGTCGCTTCTTGATTACAATGATTTCGTTGGACGTATCGGTATCGGACGTATTTTCCGCGGTACTGTTAAAGTTGGTGACCAAGTTACTCTTTCAAAACTTGACGGTACAACTAAAAACTTCCGTGTTACTAAATTATTTGGTTTCTTCGGACTTGAACGTCGTGAAATCCAAGAAGCAAAAGCTGGTGATTTGATTGCTATCTCTGGTATGGAAGACATCTTTGTCGGTGAAACGATTACGCCAACAGATTGCGTTGAACCGCTTCCAATTCTTCACATTGACGAACCAACACTTCAAATGACATTCTTGGCAAATAACTCACCATTTGCAGGTCGTGAAGGTAAATTTGTGACATCTCGTAAAGTTGAAGAACGCTTGCTTGCTGAATTACAAACTGACGTCTCACTTCGTGTTGAAGCAACTGACTCACCAGATAAATGGACGGTATCAGGTCGTGGTGAATTGCACTTGTCTATCCTTATCGAAACAATGCGTCGTGAAGGCTATGAACTTCAAGTATCACGTCCAGAAGTTATCATCAAAGAAATTGACGGCGTGAAATGCGAACCATTCGAACGTGTTCAAATCGATACACCAGAAGAATACCAAGGTTCAGTTATCCAATCATTATCAGAACGTAAAGGTGAAATGCTTGATATGCAATCAACTGGTAATGGTCAAACACGTCTTATATTCTTGGCACCAGCACGTGGACTTATCGGATACCCAACTGAATTCCTTTCAATGACTCACGGTTACGGTATCATGAACCACACATTCGACCAATACTTGCCTGTTATCAATGCAGAGATTGGCGGACGTCGTCGTGGTGCTCTTGTATCTATCGATACTGGCAAAGCAACAACATACTCTATCATGTCTGTTGAAGAACGTGGTACAATCTTCGTTAACCCAGGTACTGAAGTTTACGAAGGAATGATTATCGGTGAAAACTCACGTGAAAACGACTTGACAGTTAACATCACTAAAGCTAAACAAATGACTAACGTCCGTTCAGCTACGAAAGACCAAACTGCTGTTATCAAAACACCACGTATCTTGACGCTTGAAGAATCACTTGAATTCTTGAACGATGACGAATACATGGAAGTAACACCAGAATCAATCCGCTTGCGTAAACAAATCCTTGATAAAAACTTGCGCGCTAAAGCAGCTAAGAAGAAAAAATCTGCAGAGGATTGATTTAATCTGTTAGATTAAATCAAGTCTTCGCCTAAAAATAAGTAAGCGGAGAAGTCCAGAGGACTGTTTTAGGTCTGAGCCTAAAAATAAAAAAGCGAGGAAATCTGTTAGATTAAATCAAGTCTTCGCTTCAAAATGAGAGAACAAAGCGACTGGTAAAAACAGCTTAAAACTGATAAATTGAGTTGTAAGAGAAAGGAGTTATGAATGTTTTATGTAATCGTTGCTATTTTGATTGTTTCGTATTATGTTTTCATGGCTCCAAAAACAGTTCGCAACACTCTCAGCATGATTGGTATAGTGGGAGCAGTAGCTTTATTGCTCGTTTTGGCAGCTATGAGTTTTGTCAAAATTATGCAATCACCACCAGAAATCTTTCTTGGACTTGCTATGGTTGCATTAGGATTCTTCGCTATAAGAGATGTTTATCGCTTACCGTCTAAGAAAGATGAAAAAAAGCATTATAGCAAGAAAAGCTGAGGGCTACTCAGCTTTTTTCGTATCTTGGTCAGCTTTGTGTCGGGAAATGTCGTAAAATATTGAAAAACACCTTAAATAAATGTAGAATATTATTATACTTGCAATGTTAGAACGGATGTATAATGAAAATAATTAAAACATTTGAAAATAAAAAAGTTTTGGTACTTGGTTTGGCAAAATCTGGTGAAGCCGCAGCACGACTTCTTGAAAAATTGGGCGCTATCGTTACTGTCAATGATGGTAAACCATTTGATGAAAATCCTGCTGCACAATCACTGCTTGAAGAAGGAATCAAAGTTATCTGTGGTAGCCACCCGTTAGAACTTTTGGATGAAAATTTTGAATTAATGGTTAAAAACCCAGGTATTCGATACGATAATCCAATGGTAGCACGTGCTATCGAAAAAAATATTCCAGTTATCACAGAAGTTGAGCTAGCTTATATGATTTCAGATGCCCCAATCATTGGAATTACTGGTTCAAATGGTAAAACAACGACAACAACCATGATTGCTGAAACACTTAATAACGGTGGTAAATCTGGGCTTCTTTCAGGAAATATCGGTTTTCCTGCTTCAGAAGTTGCGCAAACAGCAACAGATAAAGACATTTTGGCTATGGAATTGTCTTCTTTCCAATTAATGGGAACAGATACTTTTCACCCACATATCGCTGTTGTTACTAACCTTATGCCAACTCACATTGACTATCATGGAACTTTTGAAGAGTATGTTGCAGCAAAATGGAACATTCAAAAGAATATGACTGCTGATGATTTCGTCGTGCTTAATTTCAACCAAGATTTGGCAAAAGAATTGGCACAAAAAACAGCTGCCCAAGTCGTTCCATTTTCTACAACTGAAAAAGTTGACGGTGCTTACTTAGACGGTGATACCTTGTATTTCAAAGGTGAAGCGATCATGAAAGCTTCAGAAATCGGTGTGCCAGGTAGCCATAATGTAGAAAATGCTTTGGCAACTATTGCCGTAGCAAAATTATCAGGAATCGCAAATGATGCTATCAAAGAAACCTTGACTCATTTTGGTGGCGTAAAACATCGTCTTCAAGCACTTGGTGAGGTTAATGGTGTTAAATTCTACAACGATTCAAAATCAACTAATATTTTAGCAACTCAAAAAGCCCTTTCAGGCTTTGATAATTCAAAAGTAATTTTAATCGCTGGTGGTCTTGACCGTGGAAATGAATTCAACGAACTTGTTCCAGATATTACTGGGGTTAAATTAATGGTTATCCTTGGTGAATCAGCTCCGCGTGTCAAACGTGCAGCTGACAAAGCAAATGTTCCATATGTTGATGCCAAAGATGTTGCAGACGCTGCTCGCATTGCTTATGACAAAGCTGAAGCTGGTGATGTTGTTCTCTTAAGCCCTGCGAATGCTAGCTGGGATATGTACAAGAGCTTTGAAGTTCGTGGTGACGAATTTATTGCAACTTTTGAAGCAATTAAAGGAGAATAAGCATGGCTAAGAAAATTGTCTTTACTGGCGGTGGGACCGTTGGTCATGTAACGTTGAACCTTATTCTTATCCCAAAATTTATCAAAGACGGTTGGGAAGTTCATTACATTGGCGACAAAAATGGCATTGAGCATGAACAAATCACCAAATCAGGTCTTGATGTGACTTTCCATTCCATTGCAACAGGAAAATTAAGACGTTATTTCTCATGGCAAAACATGCTTGACGTTTTCAAAGTATCATTTGGAGTTCTACAATCATTGGCAATTATTGCTAAAATTCGACCACAAGCCCTCTTTTCAAAAGGAGGATTTGTGTCAGTTCCACCAGTCATTGCTGCTAAGACGTTAGGCGTTCCTGTATTTGTTCATGAATCTGATTTGTCTATGGGCTTGGCAAATAGAATCGCCTATCAATTTGCGACAACAATGTACACAACTTTTGAACAAGCTGAAGGCTTAGCAAAAGCAAAACATGTTGGAGCGATTACAAAAGTCGGCAGTAAAGTTGGCTATGATGACAGTAAAATTGAAGCGATAAAAAATCATTTTGACCCTAATTTGCAGACGCTTTTGTTTATTGGTGGTTCTGCAGGGGCACGTGTTTTTAATGATTTCATCACTAATACTCCTGAATTAATCGAGCATTTCAATGTTATCAACATTTCAGGGGATAAACGTTTGAATGGTTTAAGTCAAAACCTCTATCGTGTTGACTACGTCACAGACCTTTATCAACCTTTGATGGATATGGCTGATGTGGTTGTGACGCGAGGTGGTTCAAATACTATCTTTGAATTGGTTGCAATGCACAAATTGCACTTGATTGTTCCTCTTGGAAAAGAAGCCAGTCGTGGTGACCAATTAGAAAATGCAGCTTATTTTGAGAAAAAAGGCTATGCTCGTCAGCTTGCTGAAGAAAAACTAACCTTTACTAATCTTGAAGAAGAATTAGCTCAACTTTTTGCTCACGAAGATAGTTATAAAACAGCAATGGCGACTTCAAACGAAATCAAATCACAAGATGAATTTTATCATCTCATCACGCAAGACATCTCTAAAACCGCAAAAGGAATGTAAATGACAAAAGAGAAAGAGCAAGATAAAAAAGAATCTAAAACTCAAAATGACGAAAAGCTTGCGCTGACAGAATGGCAAAAACGCAATATTGAATTTCTGAAGAAAAAAGAAGCTGAAGAAGCTGAGAAAAAGAAACGTCAAGAAAAATTACGTCTGGAACGCACGCCGCATGTCAAAAAAGAAGATGACGACGAGGAAGAAAAAGACTCCAAGTCTGAAAAGAAAGCTGACAAAGCAACAACCAACGGTGATGCTGACGAACAAGAAATTGTTTCTAAAAAAGAGAAAAAACAAAAAGCAAAACAAGCTAAAAAAGCCAGAAAAGAAAAAAAGAAAAAAGAGAAAAAGGAGCTCACGCCACTTCAAAAAGCGAGACGTCGTGCTTATCCTGTTCTTATTGTTGCTGGTGTCGTTCTCTTAATATCGCTCTTTTTGGTAACGCCTATTAGCAAGCAAAAAACAGTCACAGTTTCGGGAACATCAACAACAACTTCTGATGCTGTTTTGACTGCGTCGGGCATAAAAAGCTCAGATTATTTCTTCTCGCTGATTTTTAACCATTCAGCGTATGAAAAAAGCATTTTGAAAAACGATAAAATGGTCAAAGAAGCTAAAATCGTTTATCATTTTCCGAATAACTTCACGATAAAAGTGAAAGAGTATGATATTGTCGCTTATGCCCAGACGGATGATGGCTACCAACCAATTCTTGAAAACGGAACTCACCTTGATGTTGTTGGGGCGTCTGAATTACCTGACACTTTCCTGACTATCAATCTTTCTTCTGAAAGCGATATTCAAAAATTGATAAAAGCTTTTTCAAAACTAGATAAAGATTTGGTTAGCCAAATTCAAATTGTTAGCTCTGCGAATTCTTCGACGACAGCTGATTTACTTCTTTTGGAAATGCATGATGGCAATACTGTTCGTGTACCATTGTCAGAAATTGTTGAGAAATTACCTTACTACACGAAAATTAAGGGAAATCTGACAGAAGCCAGCATTGTTGATATGGAAGTCGGTATTTACACAACGACAGAAACTATTGAGTCCGAAGCTGCCGCTGAAAAAGAAAGTGCTAGCTCAGAATCAAGTGATGACAATACCGAGTCTAGTGATACCGAATCAACAACGGAATCTAGTGAGGAAACTCAGACAGAATCAAGTGATGCAGAAGTATCAACAGAAGCATTTGCGGTAGATGGTGCTAGCGATAATAATCCTACTACAGAGGAAAATCCGAATAATATGACATCTGGTATGCAGGTTGGTCAACAATAAAATTAAGTTTCTATAACAAAAAACGTAAAATGATAACATTTTACGTTTTTTTATGATATAATATTTTCTGAATGATTCTGATTTTATACAGATTTTAGAATAGTAAATGATTGGAAAGATAGTGAGGTCGAGTGAATGGCTAGAAATGGCTTTTTTACAGGTTTGGATATAGGAACAAGCTCGATTAAGGTTCTAGTAGCAGAATTTGTTTCTGGCGAAATGAACGTGATTGGTGTGAGTAATGTTCCCAGTACGGGAGTAAAAGATGGAATTATTATAGATATTGAAGCTGCTGCTGAAGCGATTAAAAAAGCGGTTGAGCAGGCAGAAGAAAAAGCCGGAATGACAATTGATAAGATTAACGTAGGTCTTCCAGCTAACTTGCTTCAAATCGAACCCACCCAAGGGATGATTCCAGTACCTAGTGAATCAAAAGAAATTAAAGATGAAGATGTTGATAGTGTTGTTAAATCAGCATTAACAAAAAGCATTACACCAGAACGTGAGGTAATCTCATTGATTCCTGAAGAATTTATCGTTGATGGTTTCCAAGGAATTCGTGATCCACGTGGCATGATGGGGATTCGCTTAGAGATGCGTGGTTTGATTTATACAGGACCAAGTACTATCTTACATAATCTTCGTAAAACAGTTGAACGTGCAGGCATTCGTGTTGAAAATATTATTATATCTCCGCTTGCTATGGCAAAATCAGTTCTTAATGAAGGTGAACGCGAATTCGGTGCTACTGTCATTGATTTGGGTGGCGGTCAAACGACTGTTGCTTCTATGCGTGCACAAGAATTGCAATACACTAACATTTACCCAGAGGGCGGTGAATATATAACCAAAGATATTTCAAAAGTTTTGAAAACATCTATGCAGATTGCTGAAGCACTTAAATTCAACTTTGGACAAGCTAACCTAGAGGAAGCAAGTTTGTCAGAAACTGTCCAAGTGGATGTCGTTGGTAGTGATAAACCTATCTCAGTTAGCGAGCGTTACTTGTCAGAAATTATTTCTGCGCGTGTACGCCACATCCTAGATCGTGTTAAACAAGATTTGGAACGTGGACGTTTGCTTGACTTACCAGGTGGTATCGTTCTTGTTGGTGGTGGAGCAATCATGCCAGGTGTGGT
This sequence comes from Streptococcus gallolyticus, assembly GCF_003337175.1. Classification (GTDB taxonomy): domain Bacteria; phylum Bacillota; class Bacilli; order Lactobacillales; family Streptococcaceae; genus Streptococcus; species Streptococcus gallolyticus_B. The sequence goes on along the minus strand of NZ_NETH01000010.1, from coordinate 39,322 downwards.
TGAAGTTGCTCAAGAGATTTTTGGAACAACCGTTAAACTACATGTTCCAAATCAAGTTGGTATCCGCAACCCAATGTTTGCTAACGTCATCAGCCTTGTTGAATACGTTGGTACAATGAGTGAAGTGGATGTAATTGCGCAACGAGCAGTTTCTGGTGAAGAACTTCTTCGACGCAAACCAGTTGATTTTGAACCACAACCGCAAGTACAACCACGAGTGGTCTATAATAGCGACCCAGTTGTATCAGCAAATGATAACCTAGTACCGCAACCTACTCAGGTTTCACCAGTTCAAAAACAAGAAGAATCAAGACCAAAACTTGGTGAACGTGTTCGTGGTATTTTTGGAAGTATGTTTGACTAAACAATAAGTGAGGAATAAAAATGGCATTTTCATTTGACACAGCATCAGTACAAGGTGCAGTTATTAAAGTTATCGGTGTCGGTGGTGGCGGAGGCAACGCTATCAACCGTATGATTGATGAAGGTGTTGCTGGTGTTGAATTTATTGCAGCAAACACTGATATCCAAGCATTGAGCTCGTCTAAAGCTGAAACTGTTATTCAGTTAGGTCCTAAATTGACTCGTGGACTTGGTGCTGGAGGACAACCTGAAGTAGGTCGTAAGGCTGCCGAAGAAAGTGAGGAAGTGTTGACAGAAGCTCTTACAGGGGCTGATATGGTCTTTATCACTGCTGGTATGGGCGGTGGTTCTGGTACAGGTGCTGCACCAGTTATCGCACGAATTGCTAAAAGCCTAGGTGCTCTTACTGTTGCTGTTGTAACACGTCCATTTGGTTTTGAAGGAAACAAACGTGGTAACTTTGCAGCAGAAGGAATTGCAGAACTTCGTGAACAAGTAGATACATTACTTATCATTTCAAATAATAACCTTCTTGAAATTGTTGATAAGAAAACACCTCTTCTTGAAGCACTTAGCGAAGCTGATAATGTTCTTCGTCAAGGTGTTCAAGGTATCACTGACTTGATTACAAGTCCTGGTCTTATCAACCTTGACTTTGCCGATGTTAAAACAGTTATGGCAAACAAAGGTAACGCCCTTATGGGGATTGGTATTGGTTCTGGTGAAGAACGTATTACAGAAGCTGCTCGTAAAGCAATCTTCTCACCACTTCTTGAAACGACAATTGATGGTGCGCAAGATGTTATCGTTAACGTTACTGGTGGACTTGATATGACTCTTACAGAAGCAGAAGAAGCTTCTGAAATCATTAGTCAAGCAGCAGGTAAAGGTGTTAATATCTGGCTTGGTACATCTATTGATGATACGATGAAAGATGAAATCCGTGTAACAGTTGTTGCAACAGGTGTTCGTCAAGACCGCGCTGAGCAAGCAGCAGGATTCCAACAGCCAACTCGTTCATTTACTCGAGCTAATGCACAACAAGCAGCAGGTGCTCAATACGCTTCAGAGCGCACACAACAACCAAATCAAACAACATTTGAACGTCGTTCAAGTTTTGACTATGATATGGGTGAAAGCCATGCTATGCCAGCTTCACAACAGCCAGCAGCTAACCAATCTCAACAAAAAGAAAATTCATTTGGTAACTGGGATCTTCGCCGTGACAACATTGCACGTCCAACAGAAGGTGAATTAGATAGTAAATTGACAATGTCAACATTTACAGCCAATGATGATGCGGATGATGAACTAGAAACACCACCATTCTTTAAAAATCGTTAATGACAGATTTTCAAAAAAATAAAGACCTTGTTTTTGAACAAGTTGCGCAGGCTGCGCAACAAGTCAATCGTTCTAAAGAAAGTGTCAATGTTATTGCTGTGACGAAGTATGTTGATAGTGGTGTTGCTGCTCGTCTTATTGACACAGGTATTGAACATATTGGTGAAAATAGGGTCGATATGTTTCTTGATAAATATGAAGCCTTAAAAGATAGAAAATTGACCTGGCATTTAATAGGAAGTTTGCAACGTCGAAAAGTTAAAAATGTGATTAACTTTGTTGATTATTTCCATGCCTTGGATTCTGTCAAACTTGCTTCAGAGATTCAGAAACGAGCAGAGCACACTATCAATTGTTTCTTACAGGTTAATATTTCAGAGGAAGAGAGCAAACACGGTTTTAAAGTTTCGGAAATTGACGAAGCTTTAGCCACAGTCTCTGAATTTGATAAAGTGGAAATCGTGGGCTTGATGACAATGGCTCCGAAAGAAGCTTCTGAAAGTGAGATTGAAGAAATTTTTGGAAAAGCAAACCAACTTAGACAAGAGTTACAAGCTCGCCAATTACCTCATATGCCTTTTACGGAATTAAGTATGGGGATGAGCGGTGATTACAAAATTGCGATTCGCAATGGAGCGACTTTTGTTAGAATTGGAACATCATTCTTTAAATAACGGGAGAATAAAAGATGGCATTTAAAGATAAAATTGACAAACTAATTTCTTATTTCGACACTGATGAGGTAAGTGATGTTGAAGAAACTGTTGAAGAAGAGGCTCAACACCCACGTGTTCAACAGCAAGCAGAAGCAGTACCACAACAAGCCCAAAGACGTGCTGAAGCAGTTCAAAATGTTAGAACTCAGCAAGTTCAAGGTGGTGGAACAGCTCGTCAACGGCCACAACAGCCTCAACAAAGGCGAGCAGTTGAAGAAAATCAATCTGTTCGTTCAATAAATCAACGTCGTGGAGAACAAATGCAAGTACGTGCTAATCAAGCAACAACGACAATTGCTTTGAAATTTCCTCGTAAATATGAGGATGCTCAAGAAATTGTTGACCTTTTGATTGTTAATGAGTGTGTATTGATTGATTTCCAATACATGCTTGATGCACAAGCACGCCGTTGCCTTGACTTTATTGATGGTGCAAGTAAAGTTCTTTATGGAAGTCTTCAAAAGGTTGGTAGTTCAATGTACTTATTGACACCTTCTAACGTTATTGTTAATGTTGAAGAACTTGCTGTTCCAAATAACGGGCAAGACATCGGTTTTGACTTTGACATGAAGAGACGCTAATATATGATTTTTGTATTAATTGTACTATTAAGACTAATTCAGTTTTACTCTTATCTGTTATTTGCGTATGCTTTGCTTTCATGGTTCCCAGGAGCTTATAACACTTGGTTTGGAAGAGTCATGGGGCAGCTGGTTGAACCAGTTATTAGACCTTTTCGCCGTTTTAATCTTCAATTCATGGGATTAGACTTTACGATTTTAGCCGTAGTAATCGCGCTAAACGTTTTAAGTCGTATTCTTATCATAATTTTTGCGTAATATGGCGATGAAAAAGGGTTTATATCAGCATTTTCGACCAGATGAGTATGATTTTATTGAAAAGATTGATGACCTTGCTCGTCGTGTCGAAGCAACTTATGCATATGCTTTAACAGATTTTCTAAATCCTCGCCAAGTTGATATCGCAAAAAGCGTTGTTGGCAATCGAGGATTGCACTATTTTGTTTCAAGTGATTATTATCCAGCTGAATACGCTCGACTTATTGTGGCACCTGACTATTATGAGTTTAATCCTGAGGATTTTGAATTAACCTTGCTTGAGGTGAATTACAATTCAAAATTTAATCAGCTGACACATTCTCAGATTATGGGAACTTTACTTCATAAGCTTGGGATTAAACGAACAGTTATCGGAGATATTTTAGTTGAATCTGGTTATGCGCAGCTTTTGGTAACGCAAAATATGGCTGATTACTTTAGAGCTAATGTGACTAAAATTGCTAAGGCTAGCGTTTCACTAAAAGAAATTCCTCTGGAACAGTTAATTGCAGGTGAGAAAGATAGTCGGCAACTGGACATCATGGTTTCTAGTATGCGCATGGATAACGTTCTTGCAACAGTTTTGAAGCTTTCAAGAAGTCAAGCAGTGCAGTTGATAGAAACTGATAAAGTAAAACTTAACTATCAAATAGTTGATAGAGCCTCAGAAATGCTTCAAGTTGGAGATTTGATTAGTGTTAGAGGATTTGGTCGCTTTTCTATTTTAAGTGAAAATGGTCTCACCAAAAATGGAAAATGTAAATTGACCGTAGATAAGATGATACATAAATAAGGAGAAATCAATGGCACTTACAGCACTTGATATTAAAGATAAAACATTTAAATTAAAATTTCGTGGTTACGACGAAGAAGAAGTTAATGAATTTCTTGATATTGTTGTAGATGATTATGAAGACTTGGTTCGTCGTAATCATGAACAAGAAAACAGAATCAAAGATTTAGAAGATAAATTAGCTTACTTCGATGAAATGAAAGAATCATTGAGTCAATCTGTTATCCTTGCACAAGAAACAGCTGAAAAAGTTAAAACATCTGCTAACGATGAAGCTGCTAACCTTGTTAGCAAAGCTAACTATGATGCACAACATCTTATTGATGAGGCTAAATCAAAAGCTAATCAAATTTTACGCGATGCAACTGACGAAGCTAAACGTGTTGCTGTGGAAACAGAAGATTTGAAACGTCAAACACGTGTATTCCACCAACGTTTGGTAGCAGCTATCGAAGGACAACTTGGTTTAACAAATTCACCAGAATGGACAGAATTGTTGCAACCAACAGCAGTTTACCTTCAAAACTCAGATGCTGCTTTCCGTGAAGTTGTTGAAAAAGTTTTGGAAGAAGAAGTTCCAGAAACAGATGATGAATTGTCAATGGATGCAACACGTCAATTTACACCAGAAGAAATGGAAGAATTGCAACGTCGTGTTGAAGCAGGAAACAAACATCTTGAAGAAACACAAAAAATTGCTATTGTAGATGACAACGAAGCAAATTCTGAAATCAATCTTAACGAAACACAAACATTTAAATTAAATATCGAAGAATAAGAAAAACACGGTTGATAGTCAATATTTACAGCGAGCAGGCGATGGTGTGAGACCTGCAATCACTTGGGTATCAATTATCCTTTTCTAACGTTTTTACCTGAATCAAGTAGGGTAAAAGGGTAAACTCACCTTACGAGTCAAAGAGGGAAATTTAGATTTTAAAGACTAAATTTCTAAACTAAGGTGGTACCACGAGCTTTCGTCCTTTTTGAGACGAAGGTTTTTTGTTTAACCATTTATATGTTAGGTCATTTTCTGTTATTGGCAATGTCAATGATAGTTAAATATTATTATTTATAAGGAGTAGTCATGAAACTAAAAGATACGCTTAATCTTGGGAAAACTGCGTTCCCAATGCGTGCTGGACTTCCAAACAAAGAGCCAAATTGGCAAAAAGAATGGGAAGAAGCAGATATCTATGCTAAACGTCAACAATTAAATGAAGGCAAACCTTCTTTCAATCTCCACGATGGACCTCCGTACGCTAACGGAAATATTCACGTTGGTCACGCCATGAATAAAATTTCAAAAGACATTATTGTTCGTTCAAAATCAATGTCTGGTTTCCGTGCTCCTTATATTCCTGGTTGGGACACACACGGACTTCCAATTGAACAAGTGTTGGCTAAAAAAGGTGTGAAACGCAAAGAAATTCCTTTGACTGAGTACCTTGAAATGTGTCGTGAATACGCACTTAGCCAAGTTGATAAACAACGTGAAGATTTCAAACGTCTTGGGGTATCTGCTGATTGGGAAAATCCCTATATTACCTTAATTCCTGAATACGAAGCTGCTCAAATTCGTGTCTTTGGTGCAATGGCTGATAAAGGTTACATCTACCGTGGTGCAAAACCTGTTTACTGGTCATGGTCATCTGAATCAGCACTTGCTGAAGCTGAAATCGAATACCATGATATCGATTCAACATCACTTTACTACGCTAACAAAGTTAAAGATGGTAACGGTGTGCTTGATACTGATACTTATATCGTTGTTTGGACAACAACACCATTTACAGTAACAGCTTCACGTGGTTTGACTGTTGGTCCTGATATGGATTACCTTGTTGTGAAACCAGCTAATGATGACCGAAAATTCCTTGTTGCAGAAGGACTTTTGGATAGCTTAGCTGAAAAATTTGGTTGGGAATCATTTGAAGTTCTCGCTAAACATAAAGGTACTGAACTCGAATACATCGTTACAGAACACCCATGGGATACAGAAGTAGATGAACTTGTTATCTTGGGTGACCACGTTACACTTGATTCAGGTACAGGTGTTGTCCATACTGCCCCTGGTTTTGGTGAAGATGACTACAATGTTGGTGTTAAATACAATCTTGAAGTTGCTGTTACTGTTGACGAACGTGGTATCATGATGGAAAATGCTGGTCCAGATTTCCAAGGTCAATTCTACGATAAAGTTGTTCCAACTGTTACTGAAAAACTTGGTGACCTTTTGCTTGCTAGCGAAGTCATCACTCACTCATACCCATTTGACTGGCGTACTAAGAAACCAATCATCTGGCGTGCTGTACCACAATGGTTTGCATCAGTTTCTAAATTCCGTCAAGACATTCTTGATGAAATTGACCGCACAACATTCTATCCAGAATGGGGTCGTACACGTCTTTATAACATGATTCGTGACCGTGGTGACTGGGTTATCTCACGTCAACGTGCATGGGGTGTGCCACTTCCAATCTTCTACGCTGAAGATGGTACAGCTATCATGACGAAAGAAGTTACTGACCACGTTGCTGATTTGTTTGCTGCACATGGTTCAATCGTTTGGTGGCAACGTGAAGCTAAAGATCTTCTTCCAGAAGGATTCACTCATCCAGGTTCACCAAATGGTAAATTCACTAAAGAAACTGATATCATGGACGTATGGTTTGACTCAGGTTCTTCATGGAATGGTGTTATGAATGCTCGCGAAGGTTTGGAATATCCAGCTGACCTTTATCTTGAAGGTTCTGACCAATACCGTGGTTGGTTCAATTCATCGTTAATCACTTCGGTTGCCGTTAACGGACACGCTCCTTACAAAGCTGTGCTTTCTCAAGGTTTTGTTCTTGATGGTAAAGGTGAAAAAATGTCTAAATCACTCGGAAATACAATCCTTCCAAGCGATGTTGAAAAACAATTCGGTGCTGAAATTTTACGTCTTTGGGTAACTAGCGTTGATTCTAGCAACGATGTTCGTATCTCAATGGATATTTTGAAACAAACATCAGAAACTTACCGTAAAATCCGTAACACCCTTCGTTTCTTGATTGCTAATACAGCAGATTTCAATCCAAATACAGATGCCGTTGCTTACGAAAACTTGCGTGCAGTTGATAAATACATGACTGTTACATTCAACCAATTGGTAGCAACCATCCGCAAAGCTTACGAAGCCTATGACTTCATGGCGATTTACAAAGCTGTCGTGAACTTCATCACAGTTGATTTGTCAGCATTTTATCTTGATTTTGCTAAAGACGTTGTTTACATTGAAGCAGCAGATAACCTTGCTCGCCGTCAAATGCAAACAATTTTCTACGATATTTTGGTTAAAATCACTAAATTGTTAACACCAATTCTTCCACACACAGCTGAAGAAATCTGGTCATACCTCGAATTCGAACCAGAAGAATTTGTTCAATTGTCTGAATTACCAGATGCTGAAGTCTTTGAAGGACAAGAAAATATTCTTGAAGAGTGGGATGCCTTCATGACACTTCGTAACCAAGCTCAAAAAGCTTTGGAAGAAGCTCGTAATGCTAAAATCATTGGTAAATCATTGGAAGCTCATTTGACAATTTATGCTAGCGAAGAAGTGAAAACTCTTCTTACAGCACTTGATAGTGACGTTGCTCAATTGTTGATTGTATCTCAATTGACTGTTACTGATGAAGCTGCGCCTGCTGACGCAGTAGCCTTTGATGATGTTGCGTTCACAGTTGCTCATGCTGACGGACAAGTTTGTGACCGTTGCCGCCGTGTTGACCCAACAGCTAAAGAACGTTCATACGGTGTTACTATTTGTGACCACTGTGCTGAAATCCTTGAAGCACACTTCCCAGAAGCAGTGGCAGAAGGCTTTGAAGTAAAATAGCATCACTTTACTGTTTAAAGAATACAAAAACGAACTCAATTTTTTGAGTTTGTTTTTTTACATACTAAAGCAATAAAAAATCAGGTTTCAAAGACCTGATTAGTAAGTAATTGGGAATGAAATTTCAATTAGATTTGCTGTATGCAAGGTTTTTAATTGGTCTAATTGAACGATTGCTTTGTCGATTTTACGTTTGAGGAAAAATTCACGAATGGCTTCAATTTCACTATCTTTAATAGCGCGATATTTGTTTGAAATCAACAGCTCGTAGTGTTTTGGCGCTTGTGTGAAAATAACATCAGTATTTCCTGCAGAATAGGTCTCGACGAGCTTGGCGTCCGTATTTCGCAACTGATTACGAACTAGCTCAGAATGACTACTTGTTGTGTTGATTAACCTCATAGATCTCCTCCTGTGTGATTTTCTACCACTATTATAACACTATTTTGAGTGAAAAAGTAGCATAAGAGATATTAGTGATGATTTTTTTTCCAAGCTTCAACGCCCCACTTGTGGCTACCGCGTTTTAGTTTTTCAATAGCGTCATCAATTGGAAACCAAGATAGGTTGTTGAAGTCTTCTAAAGGGTCATCAATTTCTTCAAAATGTGTCACTTCGTAGATATAAGCGGGATTATAAAAGTATGTATCACGGTGACGAGAGTAAAAATACTCATCTGCCTGTCCATAGTAATAACCTAGCTCAGCCGAAAAGCCCAATTCTTCAATGAGTTCACGTTTTAAAGCTGAAAAATGGTCTTCACCTGCCTCGATTTCTCCGCCAGGAAGAAACCAAGAACCATTAGGTGCTTGAACTAGGATAATCTGGCTTTTATCAGCGTTGGGAATAATGGCATAAACACCATAGCGTGCTTTGTAATCAACAGTTGTCAGTTTTTCACCGAAAGTTGGATTTGTCATGATATTCTCCTATAAAAAATGTGATAGAAATAGTGGAGACCGAAATAATTAATACGAGTGTCTATTGGTGATATTATACTAAAAAAATGAACTTTTTTCTATAAAATTGTTGGACTATTTCGATTTTAATTTTGTGACAAGTTATGCATTATAAAAATAGCAGAGAAGTTTGCTGAAATCTGGAATATCATCAAGTCTTGTTTTTTTGTTGATGAGAAGTCGTTGAAGTAAAGAAAAGAGTTTGGAACTATTGTTGCTCCAAACTCTTTAGAGTTTCATTATTCTGATTCTGCTGAAACGGTTGTTTCTTCTTTTTCAACTTTTTTAGCAGATTTGATGATAATTTTACCATTGCTCGTCATAACAGCTTTCAAATCTTTTTCGCTTGGATTTTCAAGATAGAAGTCTGTAATGGCATCTTCAATGTGGTCTTGGATAGTACGACGTAATGGACGAGCCCCCATTTTAGGATCGTAGCCAAGGTCAACTAATTTTTCTTTTACCTTATCAGTGACTTCGAGGTGAATATCGTTAGTTGCTAGACGTTTATTGACATCGTCAAGCATAAGGTTAACAATTTGGAGAAGATTGTCTTTGCTAAGAGCCTTAAATTCGATAATACCGTCGAAACGGTTCATGAATTCAGGGCTGAAGTAGTTGCTAAGTTCACCAAGGACAGAATTTGTACGTCCTTCACGAGCAGCACCAAAACCAACTGAAGCTTCTGTTTTACCAGTACCAGCATTAGAAGTCATGATAATAATAGTATCTTTGAAGCTTACTGTACGACCTTGACCGTCAGTCAAACGACCGTCATCAAGAACTTGCAAGAACATATGCATAACATCAGGATGCGCTTTTTCAACTTCGTCAAGAAGGATGAGTGAGTATGGATTACGGCGAACTTTTTCTGTCAATTGACCAGCTTCTTCGTAGCCAATGTATCCTGGAGGCGCTCCGACAAGTTTAGCGACCGCATGTTTTTCCATGTACTCAGACATATCGAAACGAATCATGCTGTCAGCTGAGCCGAAAAGTTCAATCGCTAATTGTTTAGAAAGTTCTGTTTTACCAACACCAGTTGGTCCAACAAAGAGGAATGAGCCGATGGGACGATTTGGTGTACCGAGACCGACACGGTTACGACGAATAGCTTTGGCAATTTTGTCAACGGCATCATCTTGACCAATGACGTGTGTTTTCAAATCATCAGCGAGATGGATTAATTGTGATTGTTCCTTTTCTTTCAAATCACCAACAGGGATGTTAGTTTTTTCTTCAACGATAGCTTCAATAGTCTTTTCAGTAATAACTGGAATATCGTCTTCGGTGATTGTTTGTTGTTGCATTTCCTTGTATTTAGCGATTTGGTCACGGAAATAAGCTGCGCGTTCATAATCTTCTTCGCGAGTAGCTTGTGTTTTTAGGTTTTCAGCTTCCACTAAACGCTTGTCGATTTCTTGTGGGTCAACAAAGTTAAGGGTTAAATTCATCTTAGAACCAGCTTCGTCTAGCAAATCAATGGCTTTATCTGGGAGGAAGCGGTCTTGAATGTAACGATTAGAAAGATTTGCAGCAGCATCAATTGCAGCATCGCTGTATTTGACATGATGATAATCTTCGTATTTCTTTTGAATACCACGAAGAATGGTAATTGTTTCTTCTACGCTTGGTTCATCAACTTTGACAGGCTGCATACGACGTTCAAGCGCTGCATCTTTTTCAATAATGCGGTATTCATTGAGTGTCGTAGCACCAACTAATTGAAGTTCACCACGAGCAAGTGCTGGTTTTAAAATATTACCAGCGTCCATGTTGCCGTCGCCTGCAGAACCAGCACCGACAATTTCGTGAATTTCGTCAATGAAGAGAATAACGTCCTTGTGTTCACGGATTTCTTCCATGAGTTTTTGCATACGTTCTTCAAATTGACCACGAATACCTGTGCCTTGCACAAGGCTAACGACATCAAGGCGAATCACTTGTTTATTTTGAAGTTTTTGTGGAACGTTACCATCTACGATTTTTTGAGCTAATCCTTCCACAACGGCTGTTTTACCAACCCCTGGTTCACCAATAAGAACAGGATTATTTTTTGTACGACGGTTAAGAATTTCAATCACACGAATGATTTCGGCATCACGTCCAATGACAGGGTCGATGTCACCGCGACGAGCAATATCAGTAACGTTGATACCAAATTCTTCTAGCAAACCTTTTTGTTGTTGCTGTTGGCTAGCTGCGCCGTTTGGACGATAATTGTTATTATTGCCGTTATTTCCACCACCTGATTGTGTTTGTGGCGTACTTTGGAAATCTTGTCCACCGAATGCGTGGAAATTATTCAAATTACTGAAGAAATCATCAAAAGGATTCATACCAGTAGATTGATTTTGTGTGGAAGAAGCTGGTGCATCTCCTAGACTACCTAAAATAGTATTGTTAGGGTCAGTTTTCATGATTTGATAGCAGTTTTGGCACAAATCAATTTGCTTTTGCTGACCATTGACATTTGTATAAAGATGAATTGTTGATTCGTTTAAATGACAATTTTGACAGAGCATATAAAATACCCTCCTTTCGTAATGGCTTGACATTGACAATAAAGGTCAAAAATAGTCAAACTTCATGATTCTATTATAGCACTAGGTTAATAGAAATCAAGTAAAAAGCATTAAAAATTAGCACTCTTATGCTAAGAGTGCTATTCTTTCTCAGAGTCAACCTGACTTGCTGCCATAGACCCCATAGCAGCACCAAAAATTACCCCACCTAGAATGATTGCGATAAGTCCAAGAGGATTTGTGAAGAGTTCCAAAGGATTTTCTCTCTCTTGCCATTTGCTAAAAACGTTAAAAACGAGCATGAATAGTGCAAAAATTCCACCAGCTAACCAGCCCTTTTTGCGAGCTTTCTGCCGTGTCTGTTCGACTTCATTTTTAGGGACTTCCAATGATGTTTGCAAATCACGATTGGTCAACATAACAAGAAGAATAATAGGAATAACAAAAATGAGTACGAAGAGATTAACATAGAGAAAAGCGGCGGTCGCTATCGTTTGGTTGATGAGTAAAATAATAGTAGAAAAGAATAACTCAAAGAAAAAGAGACCAATAAACAGTTTATTGCCGATACGGTTAACTTCTTGTTCGCGATATTCGTCTAATTCACCATTAATTCCGTAGAAACGTTTAATAAATTTTAGCCAAAGTGATGTTTTTTTCGTTTTCATAATGATTTTCCTTCGTAAAATTCCCAAAATTATAGATGTCTATTCTCCCAAAAAAGTGTGTTTAAATCAGTTTGCAGTGCCTCCGCTAGTTTGATACAAAGGTCAAGCGACGGATTATATTTATTATTTTCGATGAGGTTAACCGTTTGGCGGGCAATACCTATTTGTTTAGATAATGCTAACTGGGAGATTCCCATATTTAATCTAAATTCTCTAACGCGATTCATTTTTCTTTCTACTGTAACTATAATTCTATAATTACAATATAGTACATTATATATGATATGTCAAATATAAATGACAAAAGTGGTGGTATTTTGAGGGAGATGCTTTTTATTTTTATTCAAAACTCGCTTGACAAAATGCATAATTATGCTAAAATTAGGTATATTATTCAAAGAAAAAGGATGGACGAGTGTATGGCTATTACTGATTCATTTTTGAAAGAGATTGATTTTACTAAGGAAGAACTGGTTGAATTGATTGATTTAGGATTGAAATTTAAAGAGTTGAAAAAGAAAAGAATTCCTCATAAATATTTAGAGGGGTTGAACATTGCTCTTATTTTTGAAAAGACAAGTACACGAACACGTTCAGCTTTCACGGTGGCTGGGCAAGATTTAGGCATGAACGTGACTTATCTTGGTAGTAGCGAGATTCAACTTGGTAAAAAGGAATCAGTCATTGATACGGCAAAAGTTCTTGGTTCGATGTTTGACGGGATTGAGTACCGTGGTTTTAAACAAGAAGATGTTGAAGCCTTGGCTGAGTATTCTGGTGTGCCAGTCTGGAATGGTTTGACAGATACATGGCATCCAACACAAATGATTGCTGATTTTATGACCTTAAAAGAAGTTTTTGGAAAATTAGAAGGCTTGACGATTGCTTATGTCGGTGATGGGCGTAATAATATGGCAAATTCTTTGCTTGTGACTTCGGCAATTCTTGGTGTCAATGTTAAAATTATTGCGCCAGCTAGCTTGCAACCTGAAGCTGAAATGATTGAACTTGCTCAAAAATACAACAATGGTGCTGAATTAACCATTACAGATGACCTTGCTGCGGTTAAAGGTATTGATATGCTTTACACTGATGTTTGGGTATCAATGGGAGAAAAAGTTGATTTCAAAGAACGTATTGACCTCTTATTGCCTTATCAAATCAATGCAGAACTATTAGCGAAGACTGAAAATCCTGATGTGATTGTCATGCATTGCTTACCAGCTTTCCATGACCTTGATACCGAAATTGGTCAAGAAATTTATGACAAATATGGTCTTACTGAACTTGAAATTACCGATGAGATTTTTCAAAAATACAGTTCAATAATTTTTCAAGAAGCTGAAAACCGTATGCATTCTATCAAAGCGATTATGTACAATTCACTAAAAGCAATTTAAGGGATAATAATCACTGGAAAATGGCACTTTTGACAGGAATTTTTGATAAAAGCAAGAAAATACATTCCTTTGTTGTTTGTTTGTAGGAAATTATGTTAAAATAGTATGGACAATAAACGAAGAGGAGAATAGTCATGGAATCACATTTGGTGAGAATTATCAATCGTCTTGAGTTAATGACAACTGATAGTAGTAATCTTAAACGTAATTTTGAACGTGATGGTGTCGTTGTGGCAGAAGTGTCATTCAGCAATGACCCTGAAAATGGTCCAGTTTTCACTTTGCGTGATGTTGAAGCGCGTGTGTCTTACTCATTTGATAGCATCGATTTAATCGCAATGGAAATTTACGACCTTCTTTACTAAAATAAAGAAAAATTCAGGACAGAGTATAAGGTTTTTGTAAAGCCCTGTTTAAGTGTGGTTTCAACGTTTTCTTATATTGCTATTTTGAATTGCAAAAAGTTCGCAAACTGCGAGCTTTTTATTTTTTTGTTTATTAAAATGCTAGAAGTGCTGTTATATCAAGTGTTTACGCCTGTTTTCAGAAAAATGAATCATTGGTATTTTTATTCAATCTGTGTTATAATTAATTGATTATTGCTTATAGGAGAAATAAATGGATTTTTCATTTTTGCCAAAATATTGGGCTTATTTTAACTATGGTGTCCTTGTAACCATTATGATCTCAGCATGTGTTGTTTTCTTTGGGACGATCATTGGTATCTTGGTTGCTTTAGTTAAACGTACAAATATCAAACTGTTAAATTGGATTGCTAGTTTTTACGTTTGGGTCTTTCGTGGGACTCCAATGGTCGTTCAAATCATGATTGCCTTTGCTTGGATGCACTTTAATAGTGCACCAATCGTTGGCTTTGGTGTTCTTGACCTTGATTTTTCACGTTTGCTTCCAGGTATCATTATCATTTCGTTAAATAGCGGTGCATATATTTCTGAAATCGTCCGTGCTGGTATCGAAGCAGTGCCAAAAGGCCAGCTTGAAGCGGCCTATTCGCTTGGTATTCGCCCAATCAATGCAATGCGTTATGTCATTTTACCGCAAGCCCTCAAAAATATCTTACCAGCACTTGGTAATGAATTTATTACCATTATCAAAGATAGTTCTCTTCTTCAAACTATCGGTGTTATGGAATTGTGGAATGGTGCCCAATCGGTTGTAACAGCAACATATTTGCCAATCACACCGTTGTTATTTGCTGCGTTTTACTATCTCATGGTGACTACTGTAATGTCATTCTTAGTGAAACGACTTGAAAAACGCATGGGAAATGGAGGTAACAACTAATGTCAGAAACGCTTATTTCAATTAAAGGGCTTCATAAATATTTCGGAAAAAATGAAGTGCTAAAAGGGATTGACCTTGATATTAAATCTGGTGAAGTGGTTGTTATCATTGGACCTTCAGGGTCAGGAAAATCAACATTTCTTCGTACAATGAATTTACTTGAAACGCCAACAAAAGGCGTGATTACCTTTGAGGGTGTTGATATTACAGATAAGCAAAATGATATTTTCAAAATGCGTGAAAAAATGGGAATGGTTTTCCAACAGTTTAACCTCTTCCCCAATATGACGGTACTTGAAAATATCACATTGTCACCAATCAAAACCAAAGGTGTCCCTAAAGCGAAAGCAGAAGCAAAAGCCTATGATTTGCTAGATAAAGTTGGGCTTCGCGACAAAGCGGATGCTTATCCAGCTAGTTTGTCAGGTGGACAACAGCAACGTATCGCGATTGCGCGTGGACTTGCTATGGATCCAGATGTCTTGCTCTTTGACGAACCAACATCAGCGCTTGACCCAGAAATGGTTGGTGAAGTGCTTGGTGTTATGCAAGATTTGGCGAAATCTGGGATGACAATGGCGATTGTTACCCATGAAATGGGATTTGCACGTGAAGTAGCTGACCGTGTTATCTTCATGGACGGAGGTGTCATTGTTGAACAAGGAAGGCCAGAAGAAGTTTTTGAAGAAACCAAAGAGGCTCGGACAAAAGATTTCTTGAGCAAAGTTTTATAATGGCTAAATAACCTCGGTTGAGTACATAAACTCAACTGAGGTTTTTCTTGTTCTGGAAGAAGTTAAATATAGGTAAAAATGGATATTTGATTAGATAAAAATGAATGTAATTTTATATATTAAGCACACTTAATGTTTAGAATGTAGTTATTTTTAAAAAAATATAAATGAATGAAACAAGATTGAAAACGCCTATATTGTAATGATTATAAATAGCTTAATATCTTGTTTAGAACAATTTTAATTAATTGAATAATTAAAGAAAATTTTAATTTTTATAGAAAATTTGCCCTATTTTTATGATATAATGAATCAGACGAAAAGTGAAATGTTTTATCAAAAAATTACGAGGAGGTCAAGACATTTGATTTTGCAGAATGCTAAAGTTAATACTCCCTATACAGTCGTTAGTATTGATTTGCCTGATGATAGTGTTAGGCATTTATCAAACTTAGGGCTAAAAATAGGGACTTCATTAAAAGTCATTTCGAAAACCCCCACCAGTGCCATTATTATGCTCAAAACAATCCGTCTGGCTTTTGATCAGTCGATTTTAAAACATATAGATATTGCTGAAGAAGAAAGAGAGGCTAAAACGTTGCCTCTTTCAGAGCTAAAAGTTGGAGAATTTGCTTATGTAGACGGTATTTATGCCCTTAATGAAGCAAAGCGTCGTCTTATGGACATGGGCTTAACACGCCATACCAAAGTTTATCTTCGGAAAGTAGCACCATTGGGAGATCCGATTGAAATTAGTTTACGTGGATACGAGTTAACGCTACGTAAATCTGAAGCGCAGATGCTTAGTGTTATCAAGATAGATAGCGAGGGTGTGATATGACAGAGATAGCTTTAATTGGGAATCCAAATAGCGGGAAGACAAGTCTCTTCAACCAATTAACTGGAACCAGTCAACATGTTGGGAACTGGCCTGGGGTCACTGTGGAGCGAAAGAGCGGTAGCGTTAAAAAACACAGTGATTGGAATGTACAGGACTTACCAGGGATTTACTCAATGTCACCTTATACGCCAGAGGAAAAAGTGGCGCGTGACTATTTGTTGAGTAATCAAGTAGACAGTATTCTTAATGTGGTTGATGCGACAAACTTGGAACGTAATTTATATTTGACAACGCAGTTGATCGAAACAGGTATTCCTGTAACCCTTGCACTTAACATGAGCGATGTCCTCAAAAGTCAAGGAAAATTCATCAATATTGATAAGCTTTCTTATCAGCTTGGGATTCCTGTGGTATTGACAAGTGCTATTAAAAATATCGGTCTGACTAAGGTAATCAAAAAAGCGGCACAGACAACAAAAGAAACTGTTGATACGATTCAATACCCTGTTTATGGTGATAAATTTGAAGCAGCGATTAAAGAAATTATTGATATTTTAGGTGACGTCGTCCCAGAACGCTCAGCACGTTTTTATGCGATTAAACTTTTTGAGCGTGATGCTTTGGTTGAAAATGAAGTAGCTTTGTCAGAATTCCAGAAAGGTGAGATTAACGAAGTGATTAAAATCACCGAAGATATTTTCACCGAAGACTCTGAATCTATCGTTATCAATGAACGTTATGAATGGATTGAACGTGTGGCTAAAATGGCGCAGAACCAAGATAGCAATTTCAAGATGACCATTTCAGATCAAATCGACCGTGTCGTGACAAACCGTATTTTGGCCTTGCCGATTTTTGCAGTTGTTATGTTCTTGGTCTATTACCTATCTATTCAAACCGTCGGAACAATGTGGACAGACTGGGTCAATGATGTTCTCTTTGGTGATTTAGTCCCAAATTGGGTACAGGCAGGACTGGATTACTTACACGTATCTAGTTGGTTGGAATCATTGATTATTGATGGAATCGTTGCAGGGGTTGGTACGGTTCTTGGTTTCTTACCACAAATCTTTGTTCTATTTATCTGTTTGGGGATTTTAGAAGATATTGGTTACATGAGTCGTATTGCTTTTGTCATGGACCGTGTGTTTCGACGCTTCGGTCTGTCAGGGAAATCCTTTATTCCGATGTTGATTGCGACAGGGTGTGGTGTGCCTGCGATTATGGCAAGTCGTACCATTGAAAACGAACGTGACCGCCGTATTACCATTATGACAGCAACCTTCATGCCATGTTCGGCTAAATTGGAAATTATCGCTTTGATTGCAGGAGCATTTTTCCCAGAGAATCCATTTGTTGCGCCATCTACCTATTTCATCGGTTTCTTGACAATTATTTTATCAGGGATTGCGCTTAAGAAAACAAGTTTCCTTGGAAGCTATGTTAGTCCATTTATCATGGAATTGCCAGCTTATCATATGCCAAAAGTGTGGTCAGTATTACGTTATGCCTTTGGTAAAGCCATGAGCTTTGTCAAACGTGCGGGGACTATCATTTTTAGTTTGACGGTTATTATCTGGTTTATGTCATCCTATGATTTTGCCCTCCAAGCTGTGGATACGGAGTATTCAATCCTTGCTACTCTTGGAAAAGCAATCGCTTGGATGTTTCAGCCACTTGGCTTTGGTGACTGGAAGGCTACCGTTGCAGCGGCGACAGGGCTTGCAGCCAAAGAAGCCGTTGTTGGAACATTTGGTGTCTTGTATAATGACAGCACAACTAGTGGTTTGTATCATGCTTTGCAATTGGATTACACATCATTAGCAGCTTACTCATTCTTGACATTTAACTTGCTCTGTGCGCCATGTTTTGCCGCAATGGGTGCTATCAAACGTGAAATGGGTGCTGCAAAATGGACTATTGGTGCTATTGGTTTTCAAACAGGCCTTGCTTATGTAGTTAGTTTGATTATCTATCAACTAGGTCTTGTCATTTGCTATGGTAAAGGGATCACATTCTGGACGCTTGTAGCCGTTATCTTGTTGATTGCTATTAGTTACTTTATCGTTAGAAAACCAAGACAAGTTAAAGAAAAAGTGATTACTTTAGATAATCTAGAAATGGCTGGAGAATAACGCTATGGCAACGATTATTATTGCTGCAATTATTGCATTTGCGGTGTTTATGGGCTTTCGTAGTTTCATCAAAGGAAAAGGTTCTTGTGGTGATTGTGATTGTAACTGCCCAGTCAAAGATGAAATGCATAAAACATCAAAGTAAACTCACAAGAGAAAGCTTGCTCATTTTGGGCAAGCCTTTTGGTAGGTATAAAAGACAGTGTCAATAATATTTAAAGAATTTTCTGAAAAATAGAATATAGTGCTGTTTTCTGATATAATGGAAGAAATACAATTTGGGAGAATGATATGGCAACAATTATTGATGGAAAAGCTTTAGCAGTCAAAAAACAGACTGAGTTAGTTGAAAAAGTTGAAAAATTAAAAGCTGAGACGGGTGTTGTGCCTGGTTTGGTCGTTATTCTTGTTGGTGATGACCCAGCTAGTCACGTTTATGTCCGAAATAAAGAACGTTCTGCTAAGAAAGCAGGATTTTTAAGTGAAACTGTTCGCCTTTCAGAATCAATCAGTGAAGAAGAATTGATTCAAGTGATTGAACAATATAACGAAGATGACCGTTTCCATGGTATTTTGGTGCAATTGCCACTTCCTACACACATTAATGATAAGCGTGTGATTCTAGCAATTGACCCTAAAAAAGACGTAGATGGTTTCCACCCAATCAATACAGGGCACCTTTGGAATGGACGTCCTGTCATGGTACCGTGTACGCCAGCTGGCATTATGGAATTGCTTCGTGAGTATGACATTGATTTAGAAGGTAAAACAGCTGTCATCATTGGGCGCTCAAATATTGTCGGAAAACCAATGGCGCAGCTATTATTGGACAAAAATGCAACGGTTACCTTGGCGCATTCTCGTACACGTCATTTGGCGCGCGTGACAAAACAAGCTGATGTTTTAATCGTGGCAATCGGTCAAGGACATTTTGTAACCAAAGAATTTGTGAAAGAAGGGGCAGTGGTTATTGATGTCGGTATGAACCGTGATGACAATGGTAAGCTCATCGGAGATGTTAAATTTGACGAAGTTGAACCACTCGCAAGTTTTATCACACCAGTACCTGGTGGCGTTGGTCCAATGACCATTACAATGCTTATGGAACAAACCTATCAATCTGCCCTTAGAAGTGTGAAAGCATGATTATTGATGAATTATTGGCGCGTCAAGTGATTACAAAGCGACAGCCACATTCTCACAAAGGAACATACGGTCGTGTTCTTTTAATTGGTGGATTTTACCCTTATGGTGGAGCGATTATCATGAGCGCCTTAGCCACGGTTAAAAGCGGTGCTGGATTGGTGACTGTGGCGACTGAGCGTGACAATATCGCAGCTCTTCACAGCCATCTTCCAGAAGCTATGGCTTTTGATTGTGATGATAAGGAGCTATTTTATGAAAATTTGACCAAGGCTGATGTGGTTTTGATTGGTCCTGGTTTAGGGGAAAATAGCAAAGCAGAAACCGTGTTTCAAATGGTTTTGGAGCATATTTCTGAACACCAGATTTTGATTATTGACGGCTCCGCTTTGAATTTATTGGCAAAAGCTAAGCCAATCACAGTCAAAACGAATCATCTCATATTGACACCACATCAAAAAGAATGGGAAAGATTATCAGGAATCGCTATTTCGAACCAGACAATCGAAAACACCAAAGCAGCTCTGCAAGAATTTCCAGAAAAGACTGTCTTAGTGGCTAAAAGTCATCAGACTAAAATCATTCAAGGAAATCAAGTCGGCGAGCTAACTGTTGGTGGTCCTTACCAAGCGACAGGTGGTATGGGAGATACGCTTTGTGGCATGATTGCAGGCTTTGTCGCCCAGTTTAAAGATAATCTCTTTAACAGTGTTGCCACAGCAACCTACCTACATTCCTACATCGCTGACCAACTCAGCGACCAAGCTTATGTTGTTTTACCAACGACCATTAGCGCAGAACTCCCCCGTATCATGAAACAAATTTCAGAAACACAAGGTTCTTCTTGATTGTCAGGAGGAACCTTGTATTAGTTAAAACAGCTCTAGCTACTCATAGTGGATTAAAAGATTGTTTTGTAAAAGCTATTGTTAGCTAGTGTCGGAAAGATGGTAGGATAAAGGTACAGAATGCATGTAAAGTCTACCAGTGATTTTTACTGACATCAAGGAGTGGCTGCCTCAGGCTGATATGACAAACGCATGAGGTCGTTTTAGCTAGGACAGTATCGCTTGTTCTATGTCAATGTCCGAATGTTCCACGAATGAAAGGAGTTCCTTTCGCGTTTTTTATTGACCATCTTTGAAAAGAGTAGCATTGTTTGGTCTCATCATTAGAAGTGTCGCCTTTACGTATGGCAGGTCACGCTAAAGCGGAATGTATCAATATTTTAGTTTTTTTGATATAATTAACTTGATATGCAAAAATTGTCTAATGTAGGGAATTTTATGGAAAGGAGCCTGCTATGTCGGATTATTTAAGTGTCTCGAATTTGACTAAATACCTTAAATTAAAATTTGATCGTGATCCTTATTTGGAGCGGGTTTATTTGACAGGTCAGGTCTCCAATTTTCGTCGTCGTCCAACGCATCAATATTTTTCGTTGAAAGATGAAAATGCGGTGATTCAAGCGACGATGTGGGCAGGAATCTTTAAAAAACTTGGTTTTGAGTTGGAAGAAGGCATGAAAATCAATGTTGTTGGTCGCATCCAACTTTATGAACCAAGTGGTTCTTATTCGATTATTATTGAAAAAGCTGAGCCAGATGGAATTGGTGCCTTAGCGATTCAATTTGAACAATTGAAGAAAAAATTAGCAGAAGCTGGTTATTTTGATGAGCGACATAAGCGTCAATTACCACAATTTGTTAAGAAACTTGGTGTTGTTACCAGTCCAAGCGGAGCGGTCATTCGTGATATTATCACGACCGTTTCACGACGTTTTCCAGGGGTTGAAATTCTCCTTTTTCCAACAAAAGTTCAAGGTGAAGGTGCTAGTCAGGAAGTGGCTGCAAATATTGCCAAAGCCAATGAGCGAGATGACCTTGACCTTTTGATTATCGGTCGTGGGGGAGGTTCGATTGAGGACCTCTGGGCCTTCAATGAGGAAATCGTTGTTCAAGCCATTTTTGAATCACGTTTGCCAGTTATTTCAAGTGTCGGACATGAAACGGATACGACTTTGGCGGATTATGTGGCTGACCGTAGAGCGGCAACACCAACAGCAGCCGCTGAACTGGCTACTCCAGTGACAAAAGCTGACATTCTTTCTTGGATTGCGGAGCGCCAAAATAGGGCCTATCAGGCTAGTCTGCGTATGATTAAGCAAAGGCAAGAGTACTTGGATAAACTCGCAAAATCAGTTATTTTTAGGCAACCTGAGCGATTATACGACGGATATGTTCAAAAATTGGATCGTTTGACAACTCAGTTGAGGAACACTATGCAAACTCAATTTAATCAGGCTAGTCAACGGCAACAACTGCTAAATCAACGTCTTTTTGCTGTTGACTTAGAAAGTGATATGCGACGTTATCAAGAGCGTTTAGAAGCTTTTCAACGCCTTTTACTATCTAACATGACAAGTCAATATGATAGTAAGGTCGCACGATTTGAAAAGGCACAAGATGCTTTGCTGTCTTTGGATACTAGTCGAATTATTGCCAGAGGCTATGCCATGGTCCAAAAAAACGAAGAAATTATCTCAAGCGTGACAGATGTTACAGTAGGCGACCAATTGACTGTTCGACTAAAAGACGGTCAGCTTGAAGTGGAGGTAAAAGATGCCAAATAAAAAAACATTTGAAGAAAATTTACAAGATCTAGAAGCTATTGTTACCAAACTTGAAAATGGTGATGTCGCTTTGGAAGATGCTATCGCAGAATTTCAAAAAGGCATGGTGTTATCAAAAGAGCTTCAAAAAACATTAGAAGCTGCTGAAAAAACACTTGTCAAAGTGATGCAGGCTGACGGAACAGAAACGGAAATGGATGCCTAATGGATAAATTAACCGAAATCAATCAGGCCATTCGGCGTTACTATGCACAGTCAGATGTTGTTTCGCCAGACTTAATTGAAGCGATTCTTTATTCTGTGGAGGCGGGCGGAAAACGGCTTCGTCCCTTGATTTTCTTAGAAATTCTGGAAGGTTTTGGGATAGCGTTGACAGATGGTCATTTTGATGTAGCTGCTGCTCTTGAAATGATTCATACAGGTAGTTTGATTCATGATGATTTGCCAGCAATGGACGATGATGATTATCGTCGTGGGCGTTTAACTAACCACAAAAAATTTGATGAAGCAACAGCGATTTTAGCAGGAGATAGCCTCTTTTTAGACCCATTTGGTTTGGTGGCAAATGCTGCGCTATCAGCTGATATCAAAGTTCGTTTGATTGCAGAATTATCACAAGCTTCAGGCACTTATGGTATGGTTGGTGGACAAATGCTTGATATAAAAGGCGAAGAGCGTAAGCTTAATCTTTCAGAATTGCAAATGATTCATGTCAATAAAACAGGGAAATTGTTGACTTTTCCAGTTGTGGCAGCAGGAATTGTTGCGAATTTAGCAGCTGATGATTTAAAGTCATTGCGCCAAGCTGGTAGCTTGGTTGGGTTAGCTTTCCAAGTTCGTGATGATATTTTAGATGTGACAGCAACATTTGAAGAAATTGGAAAAACGCCGAAAAAAGATTTGCTTGCTGATAAGGCGACTTATCCAAGCTTGCTTGGTTTAGAAAAATCATATGACATTTTGAATCAATCAATTGACCAAGCGCTAGCTATTTTCCAAAAACTTTCGGAAACACAAGCGTTTAATGCAGGAAAAATCACTGAAATGATAGAAAGGTTGCGACTAAATGCCTAAGGAAAGAGTTGATGTGCTGGCTTATAAACAAGGGCTTTTTGAAACACGTGAACAAGCAAAACGTGGTGTCATGGCAGGTTTGGTTGTCAATGTGATTAATGGTGAGCGCTATGACAAACCAGGTGAGAAGATTGACGACGGGACGGAGCTAAAACTCAAAGGTGAAGCTTTAAAATACGTTAGCCGTGGTGGGCTGAAATTGGAAAAAGCTTTACAAGTTTTTGAGATTTCTGTTGATGGTCAAACGACAATCGACATCGGTGCTTCAACAGGTGGTTTTACCGATGTGATGCTTCAAAATGGTGCAAAACTTGTCTATGCGGTTGATGTCGGTACCAATCAATTGGTTTGGAAGCTTCGTCAGGATGAACGTGTTCGTAGCATGGAGCAGTATAATTTCCGCTATGCCGAATTGGCGGATTTTACAGAAGGTCAACCAACTTTTGCTAGTATCGACGTTAGCTTTATCTCTTTGCATTTGATTTTGCCAGCGCTTCACAATATTTTGGCTGATAATGGTCAAGTTGTGGCTCTTATCAAACCACAATTCGAAGCAGGACGTGAGCAGATTGGTAAAAATGGAATCGTTCGTGATAAAGCGGTTCATCAAAAAGTTTTGGAAAATGTGATAGAGTTTGCGCTAAATGATGGATTTACAGTTAAAGGGCTTGATTTTTCACCGATTCAAGGTGGTCATGGTAACATCGAATTTTTGGCTCATTTGGAAAAATCAGCTGACGATCAAAATTCAGTGACTATCATGATTCCAGACATTGTCGAAAAAGCACATAAGGAATTTAAAGATGAAAAAGAGTGAACGTTTAAACTTAATCAAAAAAATTGTTGCTGAAAATGCTGTTGAGACACAGCATGAGTTGCTAAAATTGCTTGAAGCAGAAGGTTTGACATTAACGCAAGCTACTGTTTCACGTGACATGAATGAAATTGGTATCATCAAAGTACCCTCACTAGAAGGTCCTTACATTTATGGGCTTTCAAAAGATAAAACCCAAAAAGTTGGTCAAGTTTCTGTGCCAATTAAAAGCACTGTTCTTGCGATGTCAGAAGAAACAGCAGGGCTTGAAAACATGATTAATCTTGATGTGATTCCAGGAAACAGCCGTTTGATTAAACGCTTCTTGCTGGAAGATTTTAAAGATGTGATTTTCAGTATTATTGCTGATGATGATAGTTTGTTAGTCGTTGCCAAAACAGCCAAAGGAGCAACAGCAATTCGCCAAGAAGTGCTTAAATGGATGAAAGACCGTAACTAAGGGAGGTCACCCGATGCTTTTAGAAATTTCCATTAAAAATTTTGCCATTATCGAAGAAATCTCGCTCACTTTTGAAAATGGTATGACGGTTTTGACAGGGGAAACTGGAGCGGGAAAATCGATTATTATTGATGCCATGAACCTCATGTTGGGGGCGCGTGCTAGTCTTGACGTTATTCGTCATGGGGCTAACAAGGCTGAAATTGAAGGGCTTTTTTCGGTTGGTGAAAATCCTGCGCTGACACAGATTTTGGAAGAAAATGGCATTGATGTGACAGAAGAATTGATTATTCGCCGTGACATTCTGCAAAATGGTCGTTCTATCGGTCGTATCAACGGACAAATGGTGAATCTGACAACCTTACGTGCCGTTGGGCAGTATCTTGTTGATATTCATGGGCAGCATGACCAAGAAGAATTGATGAAGCCCAATAGGCACATTCGGATGTTGGATGAATTTGGTAATGAACAGTTTGCTGATGTCAAAAAACATTATCAAGAGCTTTTTGAAAGCTATCGGCAATTGCGTAAGCGTGTCCTGACCAAGCAAAAAAATGAACAAGAGCATAAAGCGCGTATTGAAATGCTAGAATTTCAGATAGCAGAGATTGAAGCGGCAGCCTTGAAAGCTGGTGAGGACCAAGCACTCAACCAAAAACGTGATAAATTGCTTAATCATAAAAACATTGCAGATACGTTGACCAATGCTTATGTTATGCTTGATGACGAAGAATTTTCAAGTCTGTCTAACATTCGTTCAGCCATGAATGATTTGATGACGCTCGAAGAATTTGATGCTGACTATAAAGAAATGTCAGCCAACGTTTCAGAGGCTTACTATATCTTAGAAGAAGTTACGAAACATCTAGGTGATGTCATTGATGACCTTGATTTTGATGCGGGAAGCTTGCAACAAATCGAGGCGCGCCTAGAGGTGATTTATAGCATTACACGTAAATATGGCGGTAGTGTTGATGATGTTTTAGAGTATTATGATAATATCACCAAGGAATACAATCTTTTGACTGGAAGTGATGAGTCATCTGATGATATGGAAAAAGCCCTTAAGCGCTTGGAAAAAGAATTGATTGTTGCTGCTGAAGAACTCAGTCAAGAACGTCATGCCTTGGCTAAAAATTTGGAAGCTGAAATCAAGCAAGAATTGGCTGATTTGTACATGGAAAAGGCTGATTTTCAAGTCCAATTCACCAAAGGGAAATTCAATCGTGATGGCAATGAAGCTGTTGAATTTTACATTTCAACAAACCCTGGCGAAGGCTTCAAACCACTTGTTAAAGTTGCGTCTGGCGGCGAAATTTCTCGCTTGATGTTGGCTATTAAATCGGCATTTTCACGTAAAGAGGACAAGACAAGTATCGTCTTTGACGAAGTGGATACTGGTGTATCTGGTCGCGTTGCGCAAGCTATTGCTCAAAAAATCTATAAAATCGGAAGTAACGGACAAGTCTTGGCAATATCGCATTTGCCACAAGTGATTGCTATTGCTGATTATCAGTTCTTTATCGAAAAACGCAGTGATGAAAATACGACTGTTTCAACGGTTCGCTTGTTGACCGAAGAAGAACGGGTAGAAGAAATCGCTAAAATGCTTGCTGGTAGCAATATTACCGAAATGGCGCGCGAACAAGCTCGCGAACTTTTGAAGAAATAAAATTGAAGCTTGCAAGACTTCTTTTCTGCGCAATTAGACTCTCTCTGATAAAATGTCCCCTAAGTTTTAAAAATTTGGTATAATTAATGTTAGAATAAAATTTAGATACAAGTATTGAAAGTATGATAGGATAGAAAATGAGTAAAATTAAAATTGTTACGGATTCCTCTTTAACTATTGAACCTGAATTGGTTGAAAAATATGACATTACCGTTATCCCATTATCGGTCATGATTGATGGTGTCGTGTATTCAGATAGTGATTTGAAAGAAGAAGGAAAATTCCTTAACATGATGCGAAACAGTAAGGAATTGCCAAAAACAAGTCAGCCGCCAGTAGGCGTTTTTGCAGAAGTTTATGAAAACTTGATGAAAAATGGTGCTGAGCATATTGTTTCCATTCATATCGCACATACACTTTCGGGGACAGTCGAAGCAGCACGTCAAGGGGCTAATCTCGCAGGTGCTGACGTTACCGTTATTGACTCGACCTTTACAGATCAATGTCAAAAATTCCAAGTTGTTCAAGCTGCAAAATTGGCTCAAGAAGGTGGCAGCTTAGAAGAAGTTATTGCTAAAGTTGAAGAAGTTCGTCAAAAGTCTGAACTTTATATTGGTGTGTCAACGCTTGAGAATTTGGTAAAAGGTGGACGTATCGGACGTGTGACTGGTCTTATTAGCTCACTCCTTAACATTAAAGTTGTTATGGAAATGGTTGATTGTGAATTAAATCCAATTATTAAAGGACGTGGTCTAAAAACGTTCAATAAGTGGCTAGACAATTTTATTGAATACGCTAAAGGTAAAAAAGTAGCAGAAATCGGTATTTCTTACTGTGGTACGGCTGATATGGCAAATGGATTTAAGGAAAAGTTACAAGTGTTAGGAGCTCCGATTGCTGTTCTTGAAACAGGTTCAATTATCCAAACACATACTGGTGAAAACGCCTTTGCGGTAATGGTACGTTATGAGTAAGAAAAAGAATATTTTAACTGGGTTTGCTTTCTTTTTAGCAAGCCTTCTTCTGTTTATTGTTATTTTTAGTGTGCTGATTCCAAAATCTGATACAGAGCTAACAAAGAAAGATTTTTTGGCGCAAGAAGCGACACCATTTCATTATGTGGCGATTGGTGATTCGTTGACGGAAGGAGTTGGTGACACTACTAACCAAGGTGGTTTTGTTCCTTTGCTGGCGCAGAGTTTAACGGATACCTATGATTATCAAGTTACCGATAGTAATTATGGTGTTTCTGGAAATACCAGCAAGCAAATTTTGCAGCGGATGCAAGAAAAGACAGACATTCAAAAATCGCTGGCTAAGGCAGATATGATGACCTTAACCGTTGGTGGAAATGATGTCATGGCAGTTATTCGAAAGAATTTAACGAGTTTATCTGTGTCATCTTTTACCAAACCTGCCAAATCTTATCAGAAACGCTTGCGTCAGATTATTGAATTAGCGCGTGCAGAGAATGAAGATTTGCCGATTTATATTTTGGGTATTTACAATCCGTTTTACCTCAATTTCCCTGATATGACGGAAATGCAAGAAATCGTTGATAATTGGAATGATGCTACTGAAAGTGTCACCGAAGAGTATGACAATGTCTATTTTGTGCCTATCAACGATGCGCTATACAAGGGAATTAATGGTGAAGAAGGCATTGTTTCAACTTCTGGTGACCAGACAACCGTGATTAACGATGCACTTTTTAGTGGTGACCATTTTCACCCAAATAATATTGGTTACCAAATCATGTCAGATGTAACAATGGAGAAAATCAGTGAAACTAAAGAAGAATGGAAAGAAAATTAATTGGTGGAAATGGGGATTTCTCCTTATTTTGGCTATAAATATTGCGTTTGTTGGCGTTATTGCTAGTCGTTTAATTCAAGTGAGGGAACCAGCGGCTGAGAACGTTAGTTCTAAACAAACGGATAGTGTTAAGGTTGGGACTTTTTCAACAAATCGTGAGCAATTAAACGAAACTGTTGCCGCTTATTTGGAAGATTATCAGACAGACCAGATGTCTTATACCGTCTATGCCACATCATCAGCGATTATGTTTGAAGGGACATACACCCTTTTAGGCTATGAAGTGCCGCTTTATATTTATTTTCAACCTAGCCGTCTTGATTCTGGGGCAGTTCAGCTAAAAATGACATCATTTTCAGTTGGCACACTTTCCTTGCCTGAATCAGAGGTTTTGAAATATATTAAATCAAGTTATAAATTGCCAAGTTTTGTCGAAGTTTTGCCAGACGAGTCAGCGATCAATATTAATATTCAAAATCTGGAGAACGATGCAGACATTTATTTGGAAGCGACAACTATCAATCTTGTCGGAGACCAATTTAACTTTGATATTTACAAGAAAAACGACTAAAAAAACGTTTAATACTTGACCTAAAAAGTATTTTTGGGTATCATAGAACGTGTTAAAGTGTTAACGCTTAGAAATTAATTGGAGGATTTGTTAAATGGCTAACAAACAAGATTTAATCGCTAAAGTTGCAGAAGCAACTGAGCTTACTAAAAAAGATTCAGCAGTAGCTGTAGATGCAGTATTCTCAGCAATCGAAAGCTTCCTTTCTGAAGGCGAAAAAGTTCAATTAATCGGTTTTGGTAACTTTGAAGTTCGCGAACGCGCAGCTCGTAAAGGTCGTAACCCACAAACTGGTGAAGAAATTGAAATTGCAGCTTCAAAAGTACCTGCATTCAAAGCTGGTAAAGCACTTAAAGACGCTGTAAAATAATTGCGACTTAAAAAGCCTATCATATCAAGTGTTATAACTTGTATGGTAGGCTTTTTTTAGTGTTGTGGGACACTTTTAGGAACAAATAGCTTTAGAAACTTGTTGGATGGTTTGTGATATAATTAAGCTATGAAAGTTAGTTTATTAGCTATCAGAATCAACAGAGAAAAATCAGAAGAGAGAGTGCTATGGATAAATCCCTTATAATCGTTGTCATTTTTTTAGGCGTTTTTTCAATTTTGAAAGTTATCATGTTTATCGCTTATAGCTTTGTGATGAAACCTAAAGTAGATGAAAACGGCAAGGTCATTAAACAAGGAAAAACAGAAAAGACAGAGGAAGAAACCGAAGAAGCTCAACAAAAAGAAGATGATGACTTCTGGGACAATTGGTGATAAGAAAGTCTTTTTGGATACTTTCTTTAAGTTCCTCGCTTTTTTATTTCTAGGCTCAGACCTCAAACCATCCACTGGATGGTTTGATCCGTCGGCAGGTTCGACAGTCCAGTGGACTGTTGACGGAATCCAAGGAATTTCTAAGAGTCGCAGTGGTTGACTGGCAGTTCTCATTTTGCTTCGCAAAATTGCGACCAATCTAGTCAACTGTGCGGGGGTGGTACAACGAACTATGACTATTGGGATTCTGTACCACTCCCTCAAAACTTACGGATGGCTGATTTTATTGATATTGTAGCCACTTTCACCACGGCAGGAAGTATCGTTTTGCTGCTCGCTTTGCTCGCAAATAATCCTAAGATTGAACAACGACAATAATTCTTTATAACTTACTTTATTAAAAAGTAGGTTTTGCCTACATTCTGGTAGTTGTCTGTTGGATGCTTTTTTCTACTTGCCTAGAAATAGAAAAGTGAGTAGTGTCCATTGGGCACTTTTTACTTGTTCATAATTGGGATGTCGAGTTAATTTTATGGGAGTTTTTATCACGACTATTCAAAAATTAAAAATCAAGAATAATGTTAAAGAAGAATTTTTCTTCCGTAATACAAAACTACGTTGAATGTTAGGTATTGCTGACAAAAAAGTTAAAAGCTAACATGATTTGATAGCTATTTTCTGACTATTAAAAACATAACAAAATTTTTTGGTGAGAATTTATGACATATAACAGTTGATGTTATGGGCTTTTTAGACAATTACGGACAAATTATGTCAGAAAAACTAACTTGATAAAGTCTAAAATTCCTTATATAATGGAATGCATGGGTAAAAAAATAGAAAAAACATTTTTTGGACAACCTAAAGCTTTGTTTACATTATTCCAAACAGAACTTTGGGAAAGATTCTCGTATTATGGCATGCGTGCCATTTTGATTTATTATTTGTATGCATCTGTTACCGCGCCTAATGCAGGTTTAGGACTTCCTAAAACTCAAGCAATGGCTATCGTTAGTATTTACGGTGCACTTGTATATCTTTCAGGAATTATCGGTGGATGGTTTGCAGACCGTATTCTAGGAGCTTCTCAAACAATTTTCATCGGTGGTATTCTTATTACTTTAGGACATATTGTTCTGGCTATTCCGTTCGGTTTAACGTCTCTTTTTATTTCTCTTTTTTTAATTATTCTGGGAACAGGGATGTTAAAATCCAATATTTCAAACATGGTTGGTCACTTGTATGCAGCAGATGACCCACGTCGTGATACAGGATTTAACATATTTGTCGTTGGAATTAACATTGGTTCATTACTTGCTCCTATTGTAGTAGGGACAGTTGGTGAAAGCATCAATTACCACCTAGGTTTCTCGCTTGCTGCAATCGGAATGATTTTTGCTTTGTTTGTTTATTGGTTTGGACGCATGAAACAATTCCCAGAATTGGGAAATAAACCGTCTAATCCATTAAGTCAAGAGGAAAAACAAAGCTTGTTAGTGAAGTTGGGTGTTGCTTTAGTCATTATCCTTATTGCTGGATTTTTCGTTTATCGTTTAAATCCATCAAACTTTGTTAATAATATCATCAATATTCTTTCATGGGCAGGTATTGTCATTCCATTTATTTACTTTGCGACAATGTTTACCTCAAATAAAGTCTCAAGTACTGAACGTAAACAATTGTTGGCATATTTTCCATTGTTCTTATCTTCGATTGTTTTTTGGTTAGTCGAAGAACAAAGTTCAACAGTTATTGCGGTTTGGGGTGAAACACGTTCAAACCTAAATCCAACTATTTTAGGCGTCACTATTCATATTGACCCTTCTTGGTATCAGTTGCTTAATCCGTTATTTATCGTGATATTGACACCTGCGTTTGTATGGCTTTGGAACAAATTGGGGAATTGTCAACCATCTGCAATTTCAAAATTTGGTTTAGGTCTATTGCTAACTGGAATCTCATACCTTATCATGGCTGTGCCAGGTATCCTATACGGTACACATGGCCGCGTGAGCTTCATGTGGTTGGTAGTGATGTTTGCAGTTCAAATGTCTGGTGAATTGTTGATTTCTCCAGTAGGTCTATCTGTTTCAACTCGCCTTGCACCGTTTGCTTTCCAATCACAAATGGTTGCTCTTTGGTTCTTGGCAGATTCAACATCACAAGCAGTAAATGCCTTGATTACACCATCTTTCAATAAAGGAACAGAAGTAGCATTCTTCGGTATTCTAGGTTTCATCTGTATCGGCATTGGTGTGGTATTATTCCTTGTCAAAAAACCAATCTTGAATTTAATGCGTAATGACTAAATAGGAAATAACTTATTATCAAAACTCATATCTTTCTGAGGTGAAAATAATAGAAAGAAAAAAGCATCTGGGACATTGTCTCAGATGCTTTTTGGCTTTTGTGATATTTAATCAATATATTTTAATTTGCCACGGAAATCTTCAAGGCTTTTGTAGCCTTTTTCTTCCATAATGGCTTTTAGTTCATTCGTCATACGTTCAAAGACTGCTGGACCTTCTTGGTGTAAAATTGTCCCTAGTTGAACCATGCTAGCGCCACACAAGATGTGCTCGAAAGCATCACGCCCTGTTTTGACACCGCCTGTTCCGATGATTTGGATAGATGGGTTAAGGCGTTGGTAAAAAGCGTGGACATTAGCAAGCGCCGTAGGTTTGACATAGTCGCCACCAATACCGCCAAAGCCATTTTTAGGTTTGATAAGCACGGTTTCGTCTTCGATAATCAAACCATTTCCGATAGAATTGATACAATTCACAAAAGTGAGTGGAAATTGATTGAAAATCGCAGCTGCTCGGTCAAAATGAGCAATGTCGAAGTAAGGTGGTAATTTCACACCAAGCGGTTTAGTGAAATAAGTAAAAATATCTCTTAAAATTGTCTCTGTTGTGTCAAAATCATAGGCGATTTGTGGTTTACCTGGAACGTTTGGACAAGAGAGGTTTAATTCCACCAATCCTTGGTAGTCAGAATCTTGGACGGCTTTAAGAATGGTATGTGTTTCTTCTTCGGACATGCCAACAAGTGATAAGAAATGATGTTTGCTATTTGGCGTATTTTGGAGCTCTGTAACGTAGTCAAGATAATATTGAAAACCGTTATTTGGTAAGCCCATTGAGTTAATTGAACCAAGGCTAGTGTCTGCATAACGTGGT
Organism: Streptococcus gallolyticus; assembly: GCF_003337175.1. Taxonomy (GTDB): domain Bacteria; phylum Bacillota; class Bacilli; order Lactobacillales; family Streptococcaceae; genus Streptococcus; species Streptococcus gallolyticus_B. Next base: position 6,692 of record NZ_NETH01000010.1, on the reverse strand, counting down.
TCAGGATTACCAGCGCGTGCTGTCAATGTTCCTGTTTTTGTAACGAAAGAACCAGCTGCAGAGGCATCAATTTCTGCCAATTCTTCACGTGTCATGCAATAAACGCCAGCGGCATTCATGAAACAATTGTCAAAATCAAAAGCACCAATTTTTGTTGCTGTTGAAACCATAAAGTCCTCCAAGAATAGTGTAGTGGCTAGAAAGATATCTTTAAGCCACCTTTATTTTACTATTTAGTTAGAAGGAAAGCAAGTTATTTCCGAACGTTTTTAGTTTAAATTCATATCAATAACCAGTTTTCCTGTAACGTTTCGGTCTTTTATCAGTTGTAAAGCCTCTTTTGTTTGTTCAAATGGGAATATTTGGCTAACAAGGGCTTTTACTTTTTGCTCTTGAACAAGGGCAAAGAGTTCTTCGGTCATTGTTGCAAGGTCTTGGGTTTGTTGAGGATTGTGTGATAAATGAGCGCCGCCAAGATTTAAGACATTAATGCTTAAGGCTCGGCTAAATAAGTCACTTGGATTGTCAATGCGTGGTGGCGAAACAACCGCAATTAGACTGCCATTATAAGCTAATCGTTTCAAATCTTCGGTTGATTCGTCTTTACCAATGGTATTGATAATCATGTCAACACCAAATCCGTTAGTGAGTTCGGCAATTCGCCTACTAACATTTTCGGTCTTGTAATCAATCACGATATCTGCACCGAGCGATTTGACAAAATCAACCTTAGCAGTTGAAGCTGTGGTATAAACCGTCAAGCCAGCCATTTTGGCTAATTGAATGGCAATGCTCCCAACACCGCCACTTCCTGCATGAATGAGAATTGTTTTCTTGTTAGCGAGTGTTGCTTTACGAAATAGTGCCTGATAAGCGGTCAATCCATTACAGAGTAGTGCAGCAGCGTCAGTATGAGAAATGCCGTCAGGAATTTTGGTTAATTGGTAAGCAGGGACGCTGGCAAATTCAGCTAGGCAACCTTGTTTGGTTAAATTGTCATGCCCAGCCACACGGTCACCAATTTGAAATTGAGTGACATGCTCACCAAGCTCAACGATTTCTCCGACAACATCCATACCGATGATATGCGGAAATGTCCAAGCGTCAACACCGTTTTCGATAACTTTGAAATCGATAGGATTAAGCCCGACAGTGATCACTTTGACGAGAACGTCGTCCGCTGACATCTTAGGTTTTGGAATATCTATTATTGCTAAATCAGAAATCGCTCGCTGTGAGCTGTCTGTAAGTGCAAAAGCTTTCATTACTACCTCCAAAAATTGTATATACAAGAATTGTAGCACAAATTTCTTATTTTTGGAAAAAATCCAGTATTTCCTTGAAAAAAAGCGGTAAAAGTGTTATATCTTAATTATAAAACAATTGAGCAATTGTTCAAGTGTTTTATAAATTGATATTGGAGTAATTTTAGATGATAGAAGATAGCCAAACACAACAGTTGCTTGAGGGAGAGCTGTTGGAAAATGTTTCAGATTTTTTCAAGGCTTTGGGAAATGCGACACGTTTACAAATTATTTGGTGTCTAAGCCAAGGTGAGTTAAAATCTAGTGAGCTGGCAGCTATTTTGCAAATGAGCCCATCAGCTATTTCACACCAATTGACCTTGTTGAAAAATCTGAAAATTGTATCTGTACGACGTGAAGGAAAAAATCAGATTTATGCTTTGGCTGACAAGCATATCAGTCAGGTTTTAGATTCCGTCGTGGAGCATTATGAGGAGGACTGACAATGTCAGAAAAAAACAAAAAATCCCTTGGACGGATTTTACTAGCGACTTTAGGATTTTTGCTAGTTTTTGGAGTGGTAAAGGCAACACAGCCATCTTTACCAGTACAGGCTGCACTTTACGCCATACCATATCTTATTGCTGGGTATGATGTTTTAAGAAAAGCGGTGCTGAAAATCAGTAAGGGAAAAGTTTTCAGCGAACACTTTTTGATGACGATAGCAACGTTAGGAGCATTTGTCTTGAGCTTTATGACAAATGAATCTGAGTTTGCGGAAGCTGTTTTTGTCATGATATTTTACCAAGTTGGTGAATTATTTGAACATATTGCAGAAGGTAGCAGCGAAAAATCAATTGCTGAATTGTTAAATTTACGCCCAGACCTTGTTCACTTAGAAAAAGGCGATGAGGTAGTTGATATTGACCCACAAGAAGTGCAAGAAGGGCAAGTCATTTCTATCCATCCTGGAGAAAAAGTGGCCATAGACGGTATTTTGATTGCTGGTGAATCCTCTGTTGATACAGCGGCTTTGACAGGTGAAAGCTTACCACAAACGGTTCAAGTTGGTGACCAAGTGCTTTCAGGAATGATTAACATGACAGGGGTTATTCGTGTTAAAGTTTTGCATTCTGTAAAGGATTCAACGCTAAGCAAGATTCTGGATTTACTGGAAAATTCTGCTGCTAACAAGTCAAAAAGTGAGCATTTCATGACAAAATTTGCGGCTGTTTATACGCCAACTGTGGTGATTGCAGCGGTGATTTTGGCTGTTTTGCCACCTCTTATTTCTGGTGATTTTGCTGGGAATTTCCCAGAATGGTTTAGCCGTGCATTGACTTTCCTTGTGATTTCGTGTCCGTGTGCGCTTGTGATTTCAATTCCTTTGAGCTTTTTTGGAGGATTGGGAGCTTGTTCAAAAGCAGGTGTATTGGTTAAAGGGTCTAATTATTTGGAAAGTCTAGCTTCACTTGAGAGTTTGCTTTTTGATAAAACTGGGACATTGACAGAAGGTGTTTTTGAAGTAACGGCACTTCATCCCAATGATATTACGGATGAGCAGTTGTTACATTTAGCCAGTCATGTGGAACGTTTTTCAACTCACCCAATTGCCCAATCGCTTCGCGAAGCTTATGAAAAAGAAGCAGATGCTTGTTCCATTACAGACGTGACAGAAAAGTCAGGATATGGCGTCAGCGCTATTATTAACGGACATAATGTTGCTGTCGGAAATACCAAATTCATGGATAGCCTAGGGGCAAAATGGAAGGCTTGTAGTAAAGTTGGAACAATCGTTCATGTTGCTATTGACGGAGCGTACGCAGGGCACATTGTGATTTCTGATTGCATCAAGTCAGACACCAAGGAAGCTTTGGAACAATTCAAACAAGTTGGCGTTAAATATCTGGTGATGTTGACAGGAGACCGCCGTACAGTTGCGGAAAAAATCGCTGATGAGCTGGGCATCACAGACTACCAAGCGGAGCTATTACCAACAGATAAGGTTGATGAACTTGAAAAATATCTTGCTAAAAAATCACCACGTACCACAGTTGGCTTTGTCGGTGACGGTATCAACGATGCACCAGTTTTAGCCAGAGCTGATGTTGGAGTTGCCATGGGTGGTCTAGGAAGTGATGTTGCCATTGAAGCGGCAGATGTGGTTGTCGTGAACGACCAATTGTCAAAGATTGCCAAAGCGATTAAGATTGCTCGCAAGACCATTCGCATTGCTCATGAAAACATCATATTCTCAATTGGTATCAAAGTTCTAGTTTTATTACTAGCGAGCCTTGGAATGGCGAATATGTGGCTAGCAATTTTTGCAGATGTAGGAGTAACGATTCTCGCAACCTTGAATGCCATGCGTACCATGACATTGACATAAAAAATAATTTGATTTATAATAACATCAATCATATAGAAAGCTACCACTTTCCTCGGAAAGTGGGGAATGGCGATAACATCATTTCGTAGGGATATCCTTTTGGATAAAGAAATGGTGTTGTTGCCATTTTTTTATTTTATCAAGGAAAAGGAGAGCAAAATGATGTGGATTTATTTGATTTTAGCAGGAATATTGGAGGTTGTTTGGGCAACGAGTATGACATTAAGTGAGAATTTTAGCAGGTTTGGCTACTCAATGGTAACCATTCTTGGAATGGTTTTAAGCTTTGTCTTTTTAGCGCGTGCGTTAAAGGACCTTCCAATGAGTCTTGCTTATCCGATTTGGACAGGGATTGGTGCAATCGGAACAGTAGTTGTTGGAATTATCTTTCTGAAAGACCAATTATCGCCGCTTGCCTCCCTTTTTTTGATTTTGGCTGTCATTGGAATTATCGGTTTAAAAATGACCAGCGGACATTGAGTCTTTTAGAGAAAATTAGTAATTTTACTAGCTTTTTTACAGCTTTTTGGGTAGAATAGTAAGGGTAAGCGACTTTATCTGGTCGTAATAATTAATATGGCTAGAATGCTGAGCCAAAAATAGTCTAACTTATCAAGTCGCTGGACTGATAGTAATACCTATTTTTCGCTGTGCGTTAATAGCCTTTGTATTACTTTAAAGGAGACTTTATCTAATGGTAAAATTAGTGTTTGCACGCCACGGTCAATCTGAATGGAACAAAGCTAACCTTTTCACTGGTTGGGCTGATGTTGACCTTTCAGAAGAAGGTACAAAACAAGCTATTGAAGCTGGTAAATTGATTAAAGAAGCAGGAATCGAATTTGACCTTGCTTTCACTTCAGTTCTTAAACGCGCTATCAAAACAACTAACCTTGCTCTTGAGGCTGCTGACCAACTTTGGGTTCCAGTTGAAAAATCATGGCGCTTGAACGAACGTCACTACGGTGGTTTGACTGGTCAAAACAAAGCTGAAGCTGCTGAAAAATGGGGTGACGAACAAGTTCACATCTGGCGTCGTTCATACGATGTATTGCCACCAGCTATGGCTAAAGATGACGAATATTCAGCACACACTGACCGTCGTTACGCTAACCTTGACGACACAGTAATTCCAGATGCTGAAAACTTGAAAGTTACTTTGGAACGCGCTCTTCCATTCTGGGAAGATAAAATCGCTCCAGCTCTTAAAGACGGTAAAAACGTCTTTGTAGGTGCACACGGTAACTCAATCCGCGCTCTTGTAAAACACATCAAACAATTGTCAGATGACGAAATTATGGATGTTGAAATCCCTAACTTCCCACCACTTGTATTCGAATTCGACGAAAAATTAAACGTTACAAACGAATACTACCTTGGTAAATAATCTGATAGTAGATTATAAGGGCTAAAACCCTTGATATGAAAGCATTCTAGGTTCACTCCTAGAGTGCTTTTTATATTATTTATAGTAAAATTAAAAAGAGTGATGTACAATGTAAGTGAAGTAGAAGTGGTCTAACTCCCCTTGAAACAGACTTTGTCTGCGGTAGGAGGTAGGTCACTTCTGCTTTTTTGTTTAAAATGAATGGGAAGTAAAGCTTTAAAATTTGATTATTTCAGTTGATTGTTGTACAATGTATTACAGAAAGAGAGGTACACATTATGTCAATCGTATCACTTAGACTAAATAAAAACGAAGAAGAACTTTTTAAAAGCTACTCTATCCATACAGGAAAAACATTATCAGAATTGTTTAAAACAGCTTTAGCTGAACAAATTGAAGAACAACTAGATTATGAAACAGGTATTAAAGCATTAAAAGAATTCAAAAAGAATCCTGTTACTCACTCTATTGATGATATTATTGAGGAGTTTGAAAATGACTTATAGATTGGTTGTTAGTGACAAGGTCAAGAAACAACTAAATAAAATGGATAAGCATGTAAGGCTTATGCTTGCTAAAGACATGAAGAAACACCTTGATGGTTTAGAGAACCCTAGACAAATTGGAAAAGTACTAACAGATCAATTCAAAAGCTTATGGCATTACCGAATAGGAAATTATAGAGTTATTTGTGATATTATGGACGATGAATTAGTTATTCTTGCTATTGAAATCGGACATAGAAAAGATATTTACAAAAACTAAAAGTCCTTTATTAAGTGTGGTAAAAAGGAAAGATTAGTGTATAATATGATTAAAGGCAGAACCTTTCTAACTCCCCTTGAAACAGACTTTGTGGCTGCGGTAGGAGATGGGACGGTTCGGCTTTTTGTTTGACAAATTTTTTAGTTATAACGAACGTTTTATATTGAGTGCTAAAAAACACTATTCTAAAAGAATAGTCAGATTGAAGACAAAGTCCTTGGGAACAACCGTTTCTAAGGGCTTTGTCTTCAGTCTGAGTCTCCACTGGAGATTTTATTTGTCCCACTCCCTTTTCTTTATTTTCAAGGGGGATGGTGGGGGAATTTTTCAAAACCCAATTTGTAAAATTAAGCTAGACAGAAAAAAGCCATCTATGTTAGGCTCAGATAAACACCACATTTGTCTGAAAGGAACTAACATAAATGACCTATACTCATCTTACCACAACCGAGCTTGTAATGATAGAGGCTTATTACAAAGAGGGAATACCTATTAGCGATATTTGTCAATCCCTCAAAAGATCAAGACAAACGATTTATAAGGTCATTGCTTACCTCAAGACTGGTCACACGGCCTATGATTACTACAAGAACTACAAGGCCAACAAGAAACGTTGTGGTCGTCGTAAGACTCAACTCACTCAAAGTGAACAAGATTTTATTCAAAGACATTTAGAACTTAATTGGAGTTTGGATGTTGTCAAAGGAACTTATCCCGATAAAATCCCTTGCTCTATGAGAACTCTTTATCGCCTAGCTGACCGTGGCATCTTCAAGAAAGAGGATTTACCATGGAAGGGAAAACGTAAACCCAATGGTAAGGCCGAAAAACGTGGCAAACAAGCTTTTCGGAGGGATATCCGCGAGCGTGCGGAAATTTATCCGGAATTTGAAAGAGAGTTTGGACA
>NZ_NETH01000001.1 GCF_003337175.1 Streptococcus gallolyticus | reverse complement strand
GCCTGTCTTTGGCCAGATAAAGGCTTGTTTGGGCTACAAGAGATGTCAACTAAGGGGAAACGCCAGGTCACCATTGATATGGGATTGGTGCTCATGGCCAACAATCTCCTGAAATACAATAAGAAACGACCGATAAGCTAATAGAGACTCACCAAAAAGGCGAGCCTCTATTATTGTTATTGCTTGTGAAAAACTTTTTGTCTCAGGCTCTTTCATGTTTTCAAATCATTTTTTCTAGTGCGGCGACTTTTAGGATAATGTCAGTGATTTCTTCGGTACTTTCTTTGCCACCATTGGCTATCTAAAAGAAGAGAATATTTTCAATGATTGATCAATCTACTGGCAGGTAAGTACTGCTTTTTTTGAACTCAAAGAAATCTCATAATCAGTTTATCTTAAAGTCCTTGCTTATTTTTTAAAATCAAGATAAACTGAGTGTATGATAGTAATTATTAGCATAGATTGGCATTGAATCGATCTGCTATAGCGTGTTTATTAGCGCCTTGGGAGCAACTGTTCTATTTATTAATCAGATATGGTGCTTATTGCTAAAAGTCGTTTTGTCGACATTTACTTGGTGTAATTTGGAGTAGTGGTATTGTTTTGAACTGCTTGTTTAATGCTCTTATAAGTTATATCATAAGTATCAAATCAACATGTTGTTCAAATAAGACTTTGAAGAGGAGACTATATGGCTTACATTGAAATGAAGCATTCTTATAAACGTTATCAAACTGGTGATACAGAGATTATTGCTAATAATGATATTAATTTTGTGATTGAAGAAGGTGAATTGGTTATTATTTTAGGGTCGTCTGGTGCAGGAAAATCAACTGTCCTTAATATCTTGGGCGGCATGGATAATAACGACGAGGGACAAGTGATTATTGATGGTGTTGATATTGCTAATTACACTCAAAAGGAGTTGACAACCTATCGTCGAAATGATGTTGGTTTTGTTTTCCAATTTTACAATTTAGTTCCGAATTTAACCGCCAAAGAAAATGTTGAATTGGCTTCGGAAATCGTTGTAGATGCTAGAGATGCTGAGCAAACCTTGATTGATGTCGGGCTAGGAAAACGTCTGAATAATTTCCCTGCGCAGTTGTCTGGTGGTGAACAACAACGTGTTTCCATTGCGCGTGCAGTCGCTAAAAATCCTAAATTATTGCTGTGTGATGAGCCGACTGGAGCGCTCGATTATCAAACAGGAAAGCAAGTGTTGAAGATTTTACAAGATATGTCTCGTCAAAAAGGCTCAACGGTTATTATTGTGACACACAATTCTGCCCTTGCGCCAATTGCTGACCGTGTCATCCATATGCACGATGCCAAGGTGAGCAGTATTGTGCTAAATGAACACCCACAAGATATTGAAACGTTAGAATATTGAGGTGGAGAAGATGGCGAAAAAGACTTATTGGAAAGATATCCGAAAATCATTTGGCAGTTCAAAGGGACGTTTTTTATCCATTATGCTTTTGATGATGTTGGGTGCTTTTGCCTTCGTTGGTTTGAAAGTAACTGGACCTGATATGCAGGCAACTGCTAGCCAATATTTGAAAAAACATAATACAATGGACTTGTCTGTCATTGCAAGTTACGGCTTTAGTGATGATGACAAAGAAGAACTAGATAGTATTAAAAATGCCGATGTTGAATATGGTTATCTGACAGATGTTACCGTTAAGAATACTGATGATGCTATTCGTGTATTTTCAAAAAGCACAAGCATTTCTACCTACGAACTTGTATCAGGAAGACTTCCAAAATCATCTGACGAAATTGCGCTTGCTTCAACGATGACAGATGATTATAAAGTTGGCGATACGATTAGCTTTACGCAATCAGATGAGGATGGGATTTTAAAAAATACCACCTATAAAGTCGTTGGTTTTGTGAATTCATCTGAAATTTTGTCAACGACAAGCTTGGGTTCTTCGACGGCTGGTGACGGTTCTTTGTCAAATTATGCTGTCGTTACAGAATCGGCTTTTGACACAGATACTTACACGATTGCTCGCATTCGTTACGACGATTTAAAAACGTTAAATCCATTTTCAGAAAGTTACAAGCAAAAAGTTGCAGATAAGCAAGATGAATTAGATGATTTACTCTCTGATAATGCTGAGCAACGTTTGGCAAGTCTAAAATCAGAGGCACAAGCAGAAGTAGATGCTAATCAGGAAAAGGTTGATAGTGCTAAAGCGCAATTGGCTGCGCAGGAGTTGGCTCTTGCTAGTTTGTCTGCTGAACAACAAGCTGACGCACAAAGTTCAATTGACCAAGCACAAGCTGAAATTACAGAGAGTGAAAGCGACATTCAAGAAGCGCAAGCTAAAATTGATGCCATGACAGAGCCGACTTATACGTCATATACACGCTCAACATTACTAGGAGGAGAAGGTTATCAGACTTATGAATCTAGTACGTCAAGTATTAGCAACATTGGGAATATCTTTCCTGTCGTGCTTTATGTTGTCGCTGCGCTGGTAACATTTACCACAATGACCCGTTTTGTTGATGAAGAACGTACCAATTCTGGAATTCTCAAGGCACTTGGTTACAGTAATTCTGACGTTATTAAGAAATTTGTTATTTATGGTTTTGTTGCCAGCATGATTGGAACTGTTCTTGGAATAGTCGCTGGGCACTATTTGTTATCACGCATTATCGCACAGATTGTAACCAGTGACACAACGCTTGGTGAAACTCATCTTTATTTCTATTGGAACTACACAGCGATTGCCCTAGTCTTAGCCTTGATTAGTGCGGTTTTACCTGCCTTTCTCATTGCCAAAAATGAACTAAGTGAAAAACCAGCACAGCTGTTGCTACCTAAGCCACCTGTCAAAGGTTCTAAAATTTTCTTGGAACGTATTGGAGTTATCTGGCGTCGTTTATCATTCACGCATAAAGTTACTGCGCGCAATATCTTCCGTTACAAGCAACGAATGTTGATGACGATTTTTGGGGTTGCTGGTTCGGTCGCTCTGCTTTTTGCAGGACTTGGTATTCGCTCATCCTTAGGAAATGTTATCGAAAATCAGTTCACTAATTTAATGCCGTATGACATGATTGTCGTTAAAAACGATGATAACAGCAGTAGTGACAATCAAGAAGTCAAAGATTTCATGGATTCAAATAAAGTATCGCAATACCAAAGTATCTATTTTACGACTTTATCAGAAACAATTTCAGGTTTAAGCGATAAACAGACCGTATCAATTATGGTCAGCAGCGGTGATGATTTTGGTGATTTTATTCATTTGAAAGATGCTTCGAGTGGCGATAGTCTGACCTTATCTGATGATGGTATTATCATATCAGAAAAATTAGCTTCGCTTTATCATGTGGAGGCTGGCGGTAGCTTTACATTGAAAGACAGTGATGGTAAAAAGCATACCGTGAAAGTCGTTGCAGTAGCTGAAATGAATGTCGGGCATTATCTCTTTATGTCACAGAAAGTTTATCAAAAGATTTTCGGAGAAACACCTGATGATAATGCTTACTTGGTAACGTTGCAAAATGATTCTAGCAGTAATATTGAAAAGCTCTCAACGAAATTACTTGCCATGTCTGGTGTTTCAGCTGTCAGCCAAAATTCATCGCTAGTTAAAACGGTTAAAGCTGTCGTTGCCTCTTTAAATGGTGCCATGACAATCTTAATCGTGGTCTCTATCTTGCTTGCTGTGGTTATTCTCTATAATTTGACGAATATCAATGTTGCAGAGCGGATTCGTGAACTTTCAACTATTAAGGTTCTTGGTTTCTATGACAAAGAAGTGACAATGTACATTTATCGTGAAACAATCAGTCTATCCTTAATTGGTATCATTGTCGGCTTAATTGGCGGGAAGTACCTTCACCAAGTGATTATGGGAATGCTTGGTACAGATAGTATTATGTTTGGCACAACCGTCGGTTGGGATATTTACGCTATACCAATTGCAGTTATTGTTATCATTCTATTAGCATTGGGCTGGCTCGTTAATCATATCCTAAAAACAGTTGATATGCTAGAAGCGTTGAAATCAGTAGATTAATACTAAACAGGCTTTTGCCTGTTTTTCTTTGTAAAATTTGTGAATGATTTATTAATTCTAAAGCGTTTTTATGGTATAATGACGAATATATGATTAAAAATCATATGATGAGCTGAGGACTTTTTAAGATTGGGCGACAAACGTCAGATAAATTGTCCTCCTAATTTCTTAATGTCCTAGTAGCTCTGTTTATCAGAAAGGAGCTGTTATGGCTGAGAATCAACAAGAGCGTATATCGCGCGAACGGCGGAAGATGTTGCTTAGTCGCTTGAAGTCAGAAGTCGGTCCGTATAAACGCGATCTTTATGTCGCGGCAGTCTTGTCGTGGATACAATTTTTAATGCGTATTCTCTCATTTTTCCTGATTGCGAAAAGTGTAGAGCACTTATATAAAGGTGAGGAAATCTCACTCATTACTCTTATTTGCCAGCTATTGATACTAAGCGCTATCGGTTTTGCCGTATCATTGTTAGCTAAAAATTATCAAGGAACAGCGTCACAATATGCTCGTAATCATTTAAAAGGAGCTTTTTTTGAAGCGTTTCAAAATCATGGTGGTGAATTTGACGACAAGGACTTTTCTGTTGCTGATATCATGAATGTGGCATCGCAAGGGATTGACACCTTAGACACTTATTTCAACCACTACTTAACAATTTCGTTAAGAGTTTATTTTAACTGTGCAACGGTTCTATTATTAGTTGCTTTTATCTATCCTATTGGTGGTTTGATTTTTCTAGTCAGCCTACCGTTTATTCCTGTGTCTATTATTTTGATGCAAAAGCGTTCTAAAAAGATTATGAACCATTATTGGGCGACTTATATGGACGTTGGTAATCTTTTTATGGATGATTTAAAGGGAATGAATACTCTTTACACCTATGATGCTGACGAACGCTATGAAAAGACATTTGTTGAAAAAGCGGAAGAATTTCGTCAATCAACTATGGAATTGCTGAAGTTTCAATTGCAATCTGTTGGTTATATGGACGGTGTCATGTACATTGGTGTTGGGATTTCAGGATTTGCAGCAGCCGTTTCACTATCACACGGTCATCTTTCATTGTTTAGTTTGATTTTCTTCGTTCTCATTGCAACCGAATTTTTTGCACCAATTCGTGAAATGGGCTATGGTATGCACTTGGTAATGATGAATACTAAAATGGCTGACCGCATTTACACTTTTTTAGATAGCGCAGCGGTAGACGATGCTCAAGAAAACAAAGCATCGCTACCAACTGATATTAAAGAAATTCGTTTTGATAATGTCAACTTTTCGTATGACAATACTAAGATTTTATCGAACTTGTCATTTACAATTCCTAAAGGGAAAATTTTTGCTGTCGCTGGTGAAAGTGGTCGTGGGAAAACGACTATTGCGAAACTTCTTCAAAAACAATTATCGGTATCAGAAGGAAAGATTTTCTTTGGTCAACAAGATTTAGCGGATGTTAGTTTGGATGCTGTCAAAGAAAGTGTGATGTATGTATCGCCAGAATCCTATCTATTTAATGGAACAATCTATGAGAATCTTGCTCTAGCGACAGATATGTCTCAGGCGCAGTTGCTGACTTGGTTGAATCAACGTCAGCTCATGACTTTCTTACAAGATTTACCAGAAGGATTGCAAACCGTGGTCGGAGAAAACGGAAATCTTTTGTCACCAGGTCAACGCCAACAAATTATTTGTGCCCGTGCTCTCCTTGCTAAACGCCCTATCTATATTTTTGATGAAATGACATCAAGTATTGATAGTGAAAACGAGCAATTGCTTTATGACTACATTAAATTAACTGCTCAGAATGCCATTGTTTTGGTTATCTCACATAAAATGAAGCAAGTTTTACAAGCAGAGCAAGTTCTTTTTATTGATAGCAAGCGCACCATTTCACTTGGGCGACCAGAAGCATTATTAACAACTAATGCGGAATTTAAGAAACTCGTGTCAACACAAGAAGAATTGGAGGCGATTTTACATGGCTAGTAAAGAATTATCAACAAAAACACTTGTTAAACGTCTTGCAAATTTGGTTAAAGGCTTATGGCTACAATATGTTTTAGCAGTTGGCGGAGCTGTTTTGGGATTTTTGATGACTATTCTTATTCCAAGTTTAGTCATTCGTCTAGCTTGGCAAGCTTTAGAAGGTCAGACACCGCACTTTTCTTTTGTGATTATCTTGTTTGCCTTGGGGCTCATGCGGGGTATTTTACGCTACATTGAGCACTTTTTTGGGCATTATGTCGCCTTTAAAACACTTTACGATTTTAGATGCATGGTTTTTGCAAAACTACGTCGTTTAGCACCAACAAAATTGGATCACCAAGATAGCGGAAACATGCTAAAAATGATTGGTGAAGATATTGAAGCAATGGAAGTTTTCTTTGCTCACACCCTTCCACCAGTAATGACAGCCAGTCTAGTAACGATTATTTTAGCGGTTTATTACTGGTCAGTTTCACCTGTGATTGCTGTGATTAGTTTATTAGTTTATGCGATTTTAGCGATTTTCCTACCACGAGCACAAGCACGACAGTTACAACCATTATTGCAGAAGCAGTCACAAACACGCAAAGCTTATATGTCTCATTTTTCGGACAGTTTGCATGGCATGAAAGAATTGCTGCAGTTTGGGCAAATTAAATCAGACTTGGAACACTTAGATAAAGAAAGCAAATCCGTTAATGCACGTGAAAAAGAGGTGGCACAAGTACAGCACCTGCAAGCAAGTCTATCATTTCTAGTCATTGGATTAGCGATCATGCTAGTAGCAGTTTTGGCTATCTCACAAGCAAAGCAAGGACAAATTTCTCTTGTTTCTGCAACAACAATTATTGTTGTCTTTTCAACGTCATTTGCGCCATATTTGGAATTGAGTCGCCTGCCACTTGGCTTTAAACGGGCGATGACAGCAGCTCGTCAAGTTTTTGAATTATTAGATGAGAAAGAATTTGATAAATCAGGTCAAACCTTTGATGAAACAATAGATAGTATTGTCTTGGAAGATATTTCGTTTGCGTATGAGAATCGTAATCAAAGCATTTTCAATCACCTGTCAGTTGCCTTTGAAAATCATAAAATCATTGGTTTAGTTGGACAATCTGGTTCTGGAAAATCCACTCTGGTGAAGCTTATTATGAGATGGTATGATAATACTAAAGGACAAATTTTAGTGAATCATAAGCCACTTTCAACTCTGTCAGCACGTGATATTCAAAATCGTATTGCCTATATTCCACAAATTCCTCAAGTATTCAGCCAAAGTATTCGTGAGAATTTGACGCTTGGCAATCCAGATATTACAGATGACATGATTTTAGAAGCGGCAGCAAAATGTCGCATTAAAGAAAAGATTTTGTCAACTAATAATGGGTTAGATACGCTCTTAAACAGCGAGCAAACACTATTTTCAGCAGGTGAATTACAACGTTTAGAGTTGACACGAGCTTTACTAAAAGATGCTGATTGTTACATTTTTGATGAACCAACAAGTAACCTCGATTCACTTAACGAGGCAGCATTTTTACAAGTTGTTCGTGAGCATTGTAAAGGTTATGTTTTCCTTATTTCTCATCGTTTGAGTACAGTAGCAGCTAGCGATGTTATTTACAAAGTTGAAAATGAAACCTTGACCCAGATATAGCATATGAATATATATTGGTATTTTAATACTAAATTTAAAAACTCTGTCTTGAAACGAGATAGCTTATCGAGACAGCTTATATAGATTGGAGTTATTTTGAAAACTAAAGATATTATTACAACAGGAATTTATACAGCACTTTATTTTGTTTTTCTATGTTTAGGAACATTATTATCTGTTTTCTTAGCGTATAGCGCAAATATGAAATATGCGCCAGCTTTCATTGCTTTGTTGGCAGGAACAGTTTATATGCTCTTAATTGCTAAAACGAAGAAATTTGGTTGTTTAATACTAATGTCAGCTATTATTTCCGTTTTCTTCTTTATGTCAGGACATTTCGCTTTTTCATTTCTTCCAAATTTGATTTGCGGTATTTTGGCGGATGTTATTGCAAAATTTGGTAAATATGAAAATAAACTTTACAATTTGATTTCTTATATTGTCTTTTCATTCGGAAATTTAGGTCCTGTCATTATGATGTGGGTTGTTCGAGACGCTTATATTGAACATTTGGTTGCGATTGGAAAAGACACAAGTTATATCAACGAAGTAATGGTTAATTTTGATTTTTCAAACATCGCTTGGCTTTCTTTAACTATTATTATCGGTGGTTTACTTGGTGGTTTATTCGGACAATATATGCTTAAAAAACACTTTAACAAAGCTGGTATGGTAGAGTAATGAATGCAGTTACTATTGATGTTCGCACTAAAATAATCTTACTCTTTTTTACCAATATTTTATTGCTGCTTCATATTTCTGATGGCTATGAATGCCTTTTAATGATTAGCTTAGGAATATTGTTTTTTCTTGCAGGTGATCGAAAAAGAGCGCTATATTATGTCATTCCGTTCCTAGCATTGATTATTTTAGAAGATTATCTATTATCGCCAGAGTATGTGACGTCTTATATTGCTTTGTTTCTAGTTGGTGGGCGTAGATTTTTACCTTGTTTTATGATTGGTGGTAGTATTTTAAAAGGTTCTGTGCATGAATTCATCGTCACTATGCGTACATGGCACATGCCAGAAGGACTTTTAATCGCTATTGCCGTCATGATGCGCTTTTTACCAACGATAAAAGAGCATTACCGAATGATTTATGATAGCCTAAAAATCAGAGGGATTTTTACGAGTCGTTGGATGATTATTCGTCATCCGCTGATGTTTTTTGAATATATTTTAGTGCCTTTGCTGATGAATGCTACTCGTATTGCACAAGATTTGACAATCGCTAGTATGACAAAAGGTGTTGCTAGTCAAAAAAGGAAAACATCCTACACAACTTATCAATTTGGTATAGCTGATTATGTTGCCGGTGGCTTTATGGGTATTTTCGTATTAGCTCTCATAACGGGGGTGACATTGTGATGATTTCCGTTAAAAATCTTAAATTCACTTATTTGAACAGTAAGAACTTAAGTTTGAAAATCGATTCTCTCCAAGTTGCTAAAGGGGAATGTTTGGTGCTCTGTGGAAAAAGCGGTAGTGGTAAGACAACCTTTGCAAGATTATTGAATGGATTAGTACCCGAATACTATCACGGTAAATTAGAAGGTAACATTCAAGTTGTTGGCATGCAACCAGGACAAAATTCTGTCGAAGAAATGTCGCAAAAAATCGCCTCTGTATTTCAAAATCCTGCTACGCAATTCTTTCATCGTAAAGTAGAACACGAGCTAGTATTTCCTTGTGAAAACCAAGGGATTGTTCAAGCTGACATCCAAAGCCGTCTAAAGCAAACAACCGAGTTATTTAATCTTGAACAGTTGTTAAAGTGTGATTTACTAAACGCTTCAGGTGGGGAGCAGCAGCGTGTTGCCATTGCAACAGCTAACATGCAAAATCCTCAACTTTTGATACTAGATGAGCCGAGTGCCAATTTAGACCAAATAAGTGTCGAAAGGTTAAAATCACATCTTAAAGCTTTAAAAGCACTCGGAGTGACAATTGTAATAGCGGAGCATCGTCTAGATTTCTTAAATGATGTAGGTGATACCTATCTGTACTTTGAAAATGGTGAGGTAACTCATACTTGGTCACGTAAGGAGTGGCTAGCTCTAAGCGAAGATAATCAACATCAGCTTGGCTTACGAGGTGGTAAGGGGATTATTGTTAATAGTCAGAACTTGCCAACAATACCTCCAGAGGATAGCCTTCAGATACAAGAGGCTACGCTAACAATAGGGAAAAAAACTTTGGGTTTCATAAAGTATTTAGCTTTTCCAGCTGGTAAAATAACGGCTATCTTAGGGCAAAATGGCCTTGGAAAATCAAGTTTTGCAAAGCTTCTTTCTGGTTTAAATAAATCAAATGGCATTATTTCTCTTGCGGGACATCCTCTTTCAGAAAAAGAACGTCTTAAAGAGACAGCTTACGTTATGCAAGAAATCTATCTTCAACTTTTTTCAGATAGTGTTAAAAAAGAGTTGCTTCTTGGCAATCAACAGAAAAAGGATTATCAAAAAATTGCTGATAATTTAGGTTTGCAAGACTTGTTACAACGTCATCCACTATCCTTATCAGGCGGTGAACAACAACGTGTTCTTATCGGAAATGCTTTGCTATCAAATAAGAAAATTTTCATCTTTGATGAGCCAACAAGCGGTCTTGATTACGAACATATGTTAGCTGTTGGGAAACTTTTGCAAGAGTTAAAAGCAGCAGGAAAAATCGTTCTTGTTATTACACATGATAAGGAATTGGTTGAAACAGTTTGTGATTATCAGCTAGATTTTGCAAAATATATTTCGAATGAATAAGATAGTGGCAAATAAAGTCACTAACAGAGACTTGAAGTCAATGTTTTTGTAGAAAAGATTCCTCTGCAAGTTTTGATTTCTTGTTGCTAATCTAATAAAAAACGGTCTAGGGATAGACCGTTTTACTTGTCAAAAAACAATTTTAGTATTATAATACTAAAATATAGAGGAGATAGCTATGAACGAACTTGTTGACAATTACAAATCAAATAAGATTGCTAAGATTCCTTTAAAGGAGATTACAGAACATTTTAAAGGTAAGGCAGTTTCAAAATTAGGCGATAGTGGCAATATTTCTGTAATTAACTTAAGTGATATAGATGACATAGGGATTGACTATAGCCATTTAAAGAGAATTGATTGTGATGAAAAAAGCATCTCACGTTATCTGTTGCAAGAAGGAGATGTGTTAATCGCTTCTAAAGGTACAGTGAAAAAAATTGCTGTTTTTGCTGAACAAGACGGACCAGTAATTGCTTCAGCTAACATTACTGTTTTGCGTCCTACCAGCGATATTTCAGGTGGTTATATTAAACTATTTTTAGCATCTGATTTAGGACAAGCACTACTAGATGAGACAAATACTGGTAAGAATGTGATGAATTTAAATACTCAAAAAATTATTAGTATTGAAATACCAAAGATTCCTTCGATTCGCCAAGCTTACTTAATCCAAGGATACGAACAGGGCTTGAAAGACTATAAACGTAAACTAAAAAGAGCAAAACAAGAATGGCAACGTATTCGTAGCGAGGTTGAAAAAAACCTATTTTAATATAGGGATAAGTAAAAGAAGCAAATTGAGCTTCTTTTTTGCTATAATAGTGATACTAGAAAATTCAAGTGAGGAATTTATGAATAATATTAAATGCCCGCATTGCGGAACTGTTTTTACAATCAATGAGACAGAGTATAGTCAGCTTTTAGCACAAGTCCGTAGCAATGAATTTGACAAAGAAATCCACGACCGCCTTGAAAAAGAAAAGGCTTTGCTAGAAGAAAAAGCAAAAAATGATTTGCAAACGCAAGCTAGCGCGAAAGATAAAGAAATCAGCGAGCTAACCACGCAGCTAGAACAGCTAAAACAGACACTAGCCTTAGAAAACCAACGCCTTTTAAGTCAAAAAGAGCAAGAAATCGCTGAGTTAAAAGTACAATTGGAAAACTTAACTTCCGTAAAAGACCTTGAATTGACACAAGCGTTGACCGAAAAAGATAAGGAATTGTCAGATTTATCCGCTCAAATCGAGCAGTTAAAACAATCTTTTACCTTAGAAAATCAGCAAGCACTTAGTAAAAAAGAAACAGAAATCACAGAACTTAAAGCACAATTAGAAAATTTATCTTCCGTAAAAGAGCTAGAACTAAGCCAAGCATTATCTAAAAAAGATAAGGAATTGGTTGAGGTTCAAAATCAACTGGAACGTTTATCGCTTGAAAACAAAAACAGTCTAGTTGAAGCCGTTGCGGCTGTTGAAAAAGAACGCGATGATGCCAAATCAAAACTAGCTCTTCAAGAAAAAGAGGCAGAATTATCCTTAGCTTCTGTCAAGAGTGACTATGAAGCGCAACTAAAAGCGGCTAACGAGCAGGTGGAATTTTACAAAAATTTCAAAGCGCAACAATCTACAAAAGCTATCGGAGAAAGTTTAGAAGTTTATGCTGAAACGGAGTTTAACAAGGTTCGTGCTTACGCTTTTCCAAATGCCACTTTCGGTAAAGACAATGAAGTATCAAGTCGTGGTTCAAAAGGGGATTTCATTTATCGTGAAACGGACGAAAATGGTATTGAAATACTATCCATCATGTTTGAGATGAAAAATGAAGCCGATGAAACAAAAACGAAGCACAAAAATAGAGATTTCTATAAAGAATTAGACAAAGACCGTCGCGAGAAAAATTGTGAGTATGCCGTTTTAGTAACCATGTTAGAAGCAGACAATGATTACTTCAATACTGGTATTGTTGACGTTAGTCATGAGTATGAAAAAATGTATGTTGTCCGTCCGCAACTATTCATTCAGTTGATTGGTATTTTGCGAAATGCTGCGCTCAACTCTCTCAAATACAAGCAAGAGTTAGCTTTGGTACGTGAACAAAATATTGACATCACACATTTTGAAGATGACCTTGAAACCTTCAAAAACGCTTTTGCTAAGAACTATACTTCAGCAAGTAATAACTTCAAAAAAGCCATTGATGAAATTGATAAATCAATCCGCCGCATGGAAGAAGTCAAGCGCTTTTTGACAACTAGTGAAAATCAGCTCCGCCTTGCTAACAATAAATTAGACGATGTTTCCGTCAAAAAATTAACACGAAAAAATCCAACCATGCGTGCCAAATTTGAAGCGTTAAAAGAAGAATAAGACCTTTCAATGTGGTGTTGTTTCCTTTCCTGTGAAATGTGTGAGGAGTGAAGATGATTATTAGACCTGCTCAACTATTAGATATTGAAAAGTTATCCCCTCTTTATGCTGAACTTGGCTATCCTGTCAAGGAAGCTAAATTGGTTAGACGATTAAAAACAGTTCTTTCTCATCCTGATTACCATCTTTAGTCGCGGTTGATGACAATGAAATCATTGGGATGATTGGTTATGCTAAAATGTTATTTTTTGAAAATGAAGGTGCCTACTATCGTATTCTTATTCTGGCAGTATTACAAAACTATCGCCGTAAGGGGGTTGCGACAGCCTTGCTAGATGCTGTCAAAATCGTGCACTATCTGAAAATATTCACGCTTTAGCGCTAAATAGTGGGGATGCTTTAGAACGGCAATAGCTCATCGTTTTTATGAAAATTATGGTTTCAAGCAAGCTAGTCGTGGTTATTCTCTCTCTAAAATAATGTTAATTGTTAATAGTTTCAAAATCATGGTCACTTTCTGATGTGTTATAATAAAGCTATCAAATATTGAGGTAATTATTATGAACAATATTATAGATTTATCAAAACCAGTCGCTGAGACGATTAAGGAACACCCAGAAGTGAAGGAGATTTTGGTAGATTTGGGGTTTAAGCCATTGTCAAAACCTGCCATGCTAAACACAGTTGGGAAAGTAACGTCTCTAAAAGCTGGTGCAAAGTTAGCTAATATTTCACTTGAAAAAATTCAACGAACACTTGAATTTAATGGTTATGAAGTGATTGGAGGCAGTTATGACTGAAAATCGTATTGAAATACTAAAAGATATTCTGTTACGTTTGCATCATGGTGCTGATGCTAAGTCTGTTCAAGAGGATTTTGACCAGCATTTTACAGGTGTGTCAGCCTTGGAAATCTCAATGATGGAACATGAGCTAATGGGGACTGATACTGGCATTACTTTTGAGGATGTCATGAGCTTGTGTAATGTTCATGCTAATCTTTTTAAAGGTGCTATCGCAGATGTTGATGTGCCAGATGCGGAGCAAGAAGGGCATCCAGTCTATGTTTTTAAACAAGAAAATCTTGCTTTACGTGCTGCCATGTTACGTATTCGTCGGATTATCGAAAATTATGAAAAGGCTGAAAACGAGGCATTTCGTCCAGATTTGATTCGTGGATTGAAGCATCAGATGAGTCTTTTAGGGCAATTCCAGAATCATTATAATCGTAAAGAAAAACTCTTTTTCCCAGTGATGGAACGATATGGGCATGATGCTCCGCCAAAAGTCATGTGGGGTGTTGATGATAACATTAGAGTACTTTTTGAAAAAGCGCAAACTGCTGTAGAGCAGTTACCTGACCTAACAATCGAGGAAATTTCTTCAGCCTTTGAAGCATTTGCAAAAGAATTCGAAGAAATGATTTTCAAGGAAGAAGCGATTCTCTTAATGATTTTATTGGAAACATTGACTCAAGATGATTGGCTGGCGATTGCCGAAGAAAGTGATGCTTATGGTTATGCGATTGTTAAACCAACAGCTAAATGGCAGCCTCATCGTGAAAATTTTGAGGATACGAAACAAGACCTTGCGCATTCGACAAACCAAACAGAAGATAGTCAAGAAAATGCAACAACTGATAATCAATTGACCAAAGTCATTGATACGCCAGAAGGGCAGTTCACTATTAGCTTTACACCCAAAAAGGAAAGTCAAAGTTTTGACCGTACGAGTCAACAAGCATTCGGTAACGGTTATCTATCCGTTGAGCAAGCTAATCTTATCCTCAATCATTTACCATTAGAAATCACTTTCGTCAATAAAGATGATATTTTCCAATATTACAACGATAGTAAAGCACCAGATGAAATGATTTTTAAACGGACACCAAGTCAGATTGGACGCCATGTTGAGCTTTGTCATCCACCAAAAGTTTTAGACAAAGTCAAGAAAATTTTTACACTTTTGCGCTCTGGTGAACGAGATAAAGTTGTAATGTGGTTCAAGTCAGAAAAACTCGGTAAATTTGTTCATGTCACCTACGCTGCTGTTCGTGATGAAAATGGTGAATTTCAAGGCGTCTTAGAATACGTTCAAGAAATTCAAGGTTTCTTTGAGTTAGGTAGCGATAACAATCGCGACATTTAAACCGAATAGATAAGAATATAGCTAAAACTCTCATAATGGTGTTTTAGCTTGTCTTTTGTTAGTAAAAAAAGTTATAATAAAGGTTATGATTAACGGAATTATTAATTTAAAAAAAGAAGCAGGAATGACGAGTCATGACGCAGTCTTTAAGCTTCGAAAACTATTGCATGAAAAGAAAATTGGTCACGGAGGAACGCTAGACCCTGACGTTGTTGGAGTTCTGCCAATTGCTGTTGGTAAAGCAACACGTGTGATTGAATACATGACAGAAGCTGGCAAGATTTACCGTGGGCAGATTTGTCTAGGGTATTCGACAACAACGGAAGATGCTAGTGGTGAATGTCTTGAGACAACGCCAGTTAGTGATGTAGCAGTAAAAGAAGTTGACTTGGCTTTGAGAAGTTTTATCGGCGAAATCACTCAAATTCCTCCTATGTACTCAGCAGTTAAAGTCAATGGCAAACGATTATATGAATATGCTCGCGCTGGTCAAACAGTTGAGCGACCTGAACGCCATGTGACAATCCATGATTTCAAACGCACTAGCCCGTTAGCATTTAAAGATGGATGTTGTTATTTTGATTTTGAAGTGGCTTGTAGTAAAGGGACATATATTCGGATCTTGTCAGTTGATTTAGGAAAAAAACTTGGCTACGCTAGTCATATGTCGTATTTGGAACGCGAAGCTTCAGCTGGTTTACGACTAGAAAACGCCTTAACTTTGGCAGAAATCGCTGACAAAGTAGCTTTGGAAGATTTTTCATTTCTTCTTCCTGTCGAATACGGCGTTATGGATTTACCACGTGTTGATTTGACCGAAGACCAAAAAATAGAGATTTCTTTTGGACGAAAAATTGCTTTAGATAGAAAAGATGAACAACTTGCGGGATTTTATGAGGATAAGTTGGTGGCAATTCTTATGCCGCGAGATAACCTTTACAAACCACATAAGGTGTTTATCTGATTTAGAATGGAAAAAATGGAAATTCAACGAATAAAAGATTACAAAGACATAACAAATACCAAAGATAGTGTGTTAGTATTAGGATACTTTGACGGGCTTCATCAAGGACACAAGGCATTATTTGATAAAGCAAAAGAGATTGCTAAACGTGACAATTTAGCACTAACTGTCCTAACGTTTAATGAATCTCCACGTCTTGCTCTATCACGTTTTACGCCTGATTTATTGCTTAGTTTAACCTCGCCTGAAAAGCGCTATGAGAAGTTTGCGGAATATGGTGTTGATTATCTGTATTTGATTGATTTTACGTCAACTTTTTCAAAACTCTCTGCAAAAAACTTTTTAGAAAACTACATCAAACAGTTGCGTGCCAAGACAATTGTTGTCGGATTTGATTATAAATTCGGACACGACCGTAAAGATGCTATTGATTTAGCACAGCAATTCAACGGTGACGTTGTCGTTGTGCCAGCAGTTCAAGATAATGGTGAAAAAATTAGTTCAACACGAATTCGTCAGTTGATTTTTGAAGGCAATATTAAGGAAGTCAATCGTTTATTAGGTTACAATTTTAGCACGCGTGGTATTGTCGTACATGGTGATGCGCGTGGGCGAACTATTGGTTTTCCAACGGCTAATCTAGCGCCGATTGATAACGTTTTTCTACCTGGAGACGGCGTTTATGTTTCTGATGTTATTGTCAATGGGAAATCTTATCGTGCCATGACAAGTGTTGGCAAAAATGTGACATTTGGCGGTACGGAATTACGTCTGGAAGCCAATATTTTTGATTTTAAAGATGAGATTTATGGCGAGACGATTGAGATAATCTGGTTGGACAAGATTCGTGACATGATAAAATTTGCAGGTGTTAATGACTTAATTACTCAATTAAAATCTGATAAGAAAGTTGCCACAAATTGGAAAAAAGATAGCCAAGTTCCTTAAAATTTTGTATAATGAAAGCAGCAGTATGGGAGAGGTGGTTAGATGATTACTTTATTTTTGTCACCAAGTTGTACGAGTTGCAGAAAAGCTCGTGCTTGGCTAAAGGAACACGATGTGAAATTTCAAGAGCATAATATTATCACCAATCCCCTCAGTTGTGATGAATTAATGTCGATTTTGGCATTTACTGAGAATGGAACAGAAGATATTATTTCAACACGTTCTAAAGTTTTCCAAAAATTAGACGTGGATGTTGATGACTTATCTGTTTCAAACTTAATTGATTTGATTTCAAAAAATCCAGGATTATTGCGTCGTCCGATTATTTTAGATAACAAACGAATGCAAATCGGATTTAACGAAGACGAGATTCGTGCCTTTCTGCCGCGAGATTATCGTAAACAAGAATTGCGTCAAGCAACCA
Source organism: Streptococcus gallolyticus (assembly GCF_003337175.1). Taxonomy (GTDB): domain Bacteria; phylum Bacillota; class Bacilli; order Lactobacillales; family Streptococcaceae; genus Streptococcus; species Streptococcus gallolyticus_B. The sequence continues at coordinate 60,275 of NZ_NETH01000001.1, read as the reverse complement.
TAAAAGCAGAAATTGAAGGATAGAAAGGAATAACTCAAACTAGTTTCTGACGATTTTGCTAGACAGTGCACTGCAAAGTTGTTAGAAAGCAAAAAGTGAGATTGCTTTTGTTAGTTTAATACCTTGATGATTCAAGGTATTTGAGGGTTTTTGGTATCTTAAGATGAAAAATTACAGCTATCCTCTTGATTTGTCTTGGAGCACTGAAGAAATTGCCTCAGTGCTTCATTTTTTGAATCAAGTTGAAGCCGCTTATGAAACAAAGGTTTCTGTAAAAGATATCTTGGACAGCTATGCTATTTTTAAAACCATTGTGAAGAGTAAGGCGCAAGAAAAGCAAATTGATCGTGAATTTGAAAGAAACAGTGGTTATTCAACTTATCAAGCTGTAAAAGCCGCAAAAGCTAAGGAGAAAGGATATATTTCTCTTGGAAAATAAGTTTACATTTGCTAAAGCGTTAATTCATGCTGCGGGGGATTTTATCAAAAATAATATGGTTCAGGACCTGCAGATTGAAGAAAAAACGCGTTTTGATGATTTGGTGACGAATCTTGATAAGGCAACTCAGGAATTATTAATGACTAAGATTAAGCAAGCTTACCCTAACGACAATATTATGGCTGAAGAAAATAATATTCATCCCCCTATCTCAGATGGCAATGTTTGGGTATTAGATCCGATTGACGGTACGGTCAATTTTGTTGTTCAAGGGGCTAATTTTGCGGTAATGATTGCTTATTACGAAAATGGCAAAGGGCAGTTTGGTTTGATTTATGATGTTGCTAACGACATCTTGTATAGCGGTGGTGGACAATTTGACGTTTATGCCAATGACAAACGACTTACATCTTACCAAGATGTGGCGCTTAAACGAACTTTAATCGGCTGCAATGCTAGTATGTTTTCATGCAATTATTGTGGAATTCGTGATCTTGTTGACCAAACACTAGGTGTTCGTGTTTATGGCGGAGCTGGTCTTAGTATGGCGTATGTTATGACAGGGCGATTGTTAGCTTATTTCTCATATATTCAACCCTGGGATTATGCTGCGGCAAAAATCATGGGAGAGAAATTAGGCTATGTTTTGTTAACGCTTGACGGAAAAGAGCCAGATTTTGCAACACGCCAGAAAGTGATGTTTGTTCCTAAGCAGAAATTGTCAACGATTCAAACCTATTTGAACTGATACAGAAAGGACTGTTAATGACTGACGGAAAATGTCGCGCATGGTACGAAGGTGACCATATTTTAGAAGAATACCATGATAACGAATGGTGTAAGGTGATACATGACGACCAGTTTCAATTTGAAATGCTTTGCCTAGAAGGGGCAAGTGTTGGTTTGTCATGGAAAACAATCATGCACAAACGTGAAAACTATCGCTGTGCTTTTCATGATTTCGACATTGACACCTGCGCTAAAATGTCAGATGACGAATTGGAACAATTATTGTCAAATTCGGGCTTAATTCGCAACCGAAATAAGATTTTTAGTGTTCGAAAGAACGCTCGAATTGTGCAAGAAATTCAAAAAGAATTCGGATCTTTTGATGCCTATCTTTGGAGTTTTACAGATAGCAAGCAGATTGATAATAAGTGGAAAACGCCAGAAGATGTGCCGACAGTGTCTGATTTATCAGAGAGACTAAGCAAAGACATGAAAAAACGTGGCATTGGATTTGTCGGACCCGTTATTACCTACTCATTTCTACAAGCCGTTGGTATTGTTAACGATCATCTCGCTAATTGTGATTATCGATAATGTAACCTAGTGGAATCACTAGGTTTTTTTGGTACTTTTTGCTACAATGAAATAAACTCACAGAAATGATTTTGATGAGATAAATAATTATTAATTTTAAAAGGAGACTTTTTATGATAGATTGGCTGATGACACAAAACGTTGTTTTGTTAGCCTTGTTAGCAGGATTGTTTACATGGGGGTGTACCATTCTTGGTTCTGCTGTTGTTTTTTTCTTTACAAAAGTTAATCGTAAATTGCTTGATGTAATGATGGGATTTGCGGCTGGAGTTATGATTGCAGCTTCTTTTTGGTCCTTGTTAGCGCCAGCTATTGATTACGCACAAGCAGACTATGGTAAACTTGCTTGGCTACCAGCAGCGGTTGGTTTTCTGTTGGGTGGTTTTAGTTTACGCTTAATTGACGCCCTTGTTCCACATTTGCACTTGGGAAAAGATGTTTCGGAGGCAGAAGGGATTCAACCGAAGAAAAAACTATCTAAAACAGCTTTGCTTTTTTTAGCCATTACGATTCATAATTTTCCAGAAGGTTTAGCTGTTGGTGTTACTTTTGGAGCGCTAGCATCTGGCAACATGACGAATGCGGCTCTTATCGGAGCAATTGGACTTGCGATTGGTATTGGGCTACAAAATATCCCTGAGGGGGCGGCGCTTTCCATTCCCATTCGTGCTGACGGCAGTTCACGTTGGCGTGCTTTCTTTATGGGAGCGATGTCTGCGATTGTAGAGCCTATCGGTGCTATTTTAGGAGCAGCTCTTGTTATTGTCATGCTACAAATCATCCCATATGCTCTTGCCTTTGCGGCTGGTGCTATGATTTTCGTCGTTGTCGAAGAACTTATTCCAGAGTCGCAAACCAACGGCAATACCGATATTGCCACACTTGGACTTATGGTTGGTTTTGTCATTATGATGGTGATGGATGTCGCTTTGGGATAATGTAGTCGTGGAATGCTAAGATTATTTTGATTACCCCTAGCGGACATTCGCTAGGGGCTTGCTGGTTTTGTGCATATCATTTGGAAATGTTTTCAAAATGTGATAAAATAAGGAAAAGACTAGAAAAGGTGATTTTATGGCAATTACAGTTAATTTGTATTATAAGGGTACTAATGGCAATGCTAAAAAATTCATGGAAGAAATGGAAAAATCAGGTACGGCAGCAGCAATTCGAGCTGAAAAAGGAAATTTGAGATATGATTATTTCTTTCCAGCAAATGACCCTGAAACGGTTTTGTTAATTGACAGTTGGGAAAATCAGAAAGCCATTGACGTGCATCATGCTTCACCAATGATGGCCACTCTAGCTGAACTTCGAGAAAAATACGACTTACACATGACCGTAGAGCGTTACGTGTCTGATGATAGCGAAGTTGATAGTGAATTTATCCGAAAATAATGACATGCGATAAGAGGATTGGGCAAAATCAATCCTCTTTTTGATTTTCGAATCAGAAAGTTGAGAAATTTTTTCGTATGAGTTATGATAGGGGTAATATTTTTGGAGGTATTGTTATGACAACATTTGCAGATTATTTTACACCTATTTCAGCCAAGGAGGCTAATGCACAACTTCAAACTGCGGACAATTTTATTCTTTTTATCGGACGTCCGACTTGTCCATATTGTCGCCGTTTTGAGCCAAAACTAACGCAAGTTGCCAAGAATAATCAATTAACTGTTCATTTCTTAAATAGTGAAAATCAAGATTCAGACACGCAAGAGCTTCGCACAACTTATGATGTTCCAACAGTTCCAGGGCTTTTGGTAGCCCAATCAGGTCATGTGAAAGTTGTCTGCGATTCATCCTTATCAGAAGAAGCTATTTTAGATTTTATAACGCATTGATTAGGAGACTGTATGGAAGTAAAACAATATGATTACATTGTTATCGGTGGTGGATCTGGCGGAATTGCTTCAGCTAATCGTGCCGCTATGCACGGCGCAAAAGTCATTCTTTTTGAAGCAAAGGAAGTCGGTGGAACTTGTGTTAATCTAGGATGTGTTCCTAAAAAAGTCATGTGGTACGGCGCACAGGTAGCTGAGACGCTAAACACCTACGCTAGTGAATACGGTTTTCAAGTTGGTCAAACTTCTTTTGATTTTAAAACGTTAAAATCAAATCGCGAGGCCTATATTGACCGTATTCATACTTCTTACGAACGTGGGTTTGATAATAATGGTGTTGAGCGTGTCTATGATTATGCGACCTTCGTTGACGCACATACTGTGGAAGTGGCTGGAAGGTATTACACAGCACCACATATTTTAATTGCTACTGGTGGTCATGCACTTTATCCCGATATTCCTGGGGCGCAATACGGTATCACATCGGACGGCTTTTTCGAGTTAGATGATGTGCCAAAACGTACTGCGGTAGTAGGTGCAGGGTATATTGCCGTGGAAGTAGCTGGTGTCTTGCACGCACTCGGTTCAAAAACGCACCTTTTTGTTCGTCGTGAGCGTCCTCTACGAACTTTTGATAAGGAAATCATTGATACTTTGGTGGATGCTATGGCTGAAAATGGTCCAACGTTGCACACTTTTTCGATTCCTAAAGAAGTTATCAAGAATGATGATGATAGTTTGACATTGGTTCTGGAAAATGGTGAGGCTTATACAGTTGACACGCTTATTTGGGCAATTGGTCGTAAGGCAAATGTTACTGGTTTTGGTCTTGAAAAGACGGGAGTAGAACTTGATGATAAAGGATTTATCAAAACTGATGACTACGAAAACACATCAGTTGACGGCATTTACGCTCTTGGTGATGTCAATGGTAAATTGGAATTAACACCAGTCGCTGTCAAGGCGGGGCGTCAGCTGTCAGAGCGTCTTTTTAATAGCAAACCAAATGCTAAAATGGATTATAAAGATGTAGCGACTGTTATTTTTAGTCACCCAGCAATTGGTTCAATCGGCTATTCAGAAGAAAAAGCCATTGCAGAGTTTGGCGAAGAACAAATCAAAATCTATCGCTCAAGTTTCACACCAATGTGCACAGCTTTAGGCAGTCATCGTCAACCAAGTAAGATGAAGCTAGTTACTCTTGGAAAAGATGAAAAAATCATTGGATTGCATGGAATCGGCTATGGCGTCGATGAAATGATTCAAGGCTTCTCAGTTGCCATCAAGATGGGTGCTACCAAGGAAGATTTTGATAATACGGTAGCCATTCACCCAACAGGAGCGGAAGAATTTGTAACGATGAGATAGTTTTGTGACAGAGAGATACTACTATTTTATTGAGAAACTATTATCTGTTGTCTGAATGCCTTTCATTGGAACAAGAGAAAGAGTGTCTCTTTCTCCTTCAAAACCTTCCCCGAAGCTTTTGAACTATCCACCCAACAGGAGCGGAAGAATTTGTAACGATGAGATAGTTTTGATGTAGGAAAGTATTGTAATACCATGATTAGAGCTTGAGACGTAATTGTTTCAAGCTTTTAGGTTATAGCCAACCTTAACTATAGCGATATGTCGATAAATAAACTGCAATCATGTTTGACTATCTTGCACAGTATTTTCTAACAATTAGTTTGGTATACCTTATTCCTACTAAATAGTAAGCTAATACCATAATATTAGTGGAGCTGGGGGGATACCCTAGTTTTTGATATTATATTTTTTATGTCAAGACAATATGCTAGTTGTAATTGCTATGTGAAATTGTTATCATATAAGTATGTTATTACCTGAAAAATTTATTGAAAAATACCGTAATATTCTTGGAGATGAAGCAGATGATTTTCTAGTGACATTTGACCAAGAAGCTATCTCAGGGTTTCGTGTGAATCCTCTAAAAAATGCTCAACAGACATTTGATACCCCAATTCCTAACACACCATGGGGGCATTATGGAAAGGTTTCTGGCAAGTCTCCAGAACATGTTTCAGGGCTTGTTTATTCACAGGAACCAGCAGCACAAATGGTTGCTCAAGTCGCAGCACCACAGGAAAATATGCGCGTGCTTGATTTAGCAGCAGCACCAGGTGGCAAATCGACGCATTTGCTTAGCTATATGAATAATACTGGCGTCTTAGTCAGTAATGAAATTTCTAGCAAGCGTAGTAAAGTTCTCGTAGAAAATATTGAACGTTTTGGGGCGCGAAATGTCGTTGTTACCAATGAAAGTTCAGAAAAACTTGCTAAAGTATTTAAATACTATTTTGACCTTATCGTTTTTGACGGACCGTGTTCAGGTGAGGGAATGTTTCGTAAGGATTCTGCCGCCACACAATATTGGCATGAGGACTATCCTGCAGAATGTGCTGCGCTTCAAAAAGAAATTTTAGCAGAAGCCATGAAAATGTTAGCTGTTGGTGGCACACTTGTCTATTCAACTTGCACTTGGTCGCCAGAAGAAAACGAAGGAGTGGTTAAGTGGCTTTTAGACAAGTATGATTATCTGGAACTTGTTGATATTGAAAAAATAAATGGCATGGTGGAAGGGATAGAACTGCCACAAGTTGCGCGCATGTACCCACATCGTTTTAAAGGAGAAGGGCAATTTGTTGCAAAACTACGTGATACAAGAACAGCAGAAACACGTTCTGTTAAGCCTGTAAAATCTAACCTTACCAAGGCTCAATTAAAACTTTGGCAAGATTTCGCAAAGCAACATATCAAAGTTGATTTAGCAGGAATCTTACAAACTTTTGGAGATAATCTTTATCTATTGCCAGAAGGTTTGCCAGACTTAGGAAAACTAAAAATTGCACGTAATGGGCTTCATTTGGGAACCTTTAAGAAAAATCGCTTTGAACCATCGTTTGCTCTAGGGCTTGCATTATCACCAAATGACGTAGAACAGTTTGTGAAAATTGATATAGAACAGTTCAAGATTTATGTTTCTGGAAATGTCGTCAAATTAGAAGAACCATTTCAAAATGGCTGGTATCTGGTGACGATAAATGGCAATGGCATAGGATTTGCCAAAATTACTGGAAATATTCTGAAAAATTACTTCCCTAAAGGGTTGCGTTTTTATTCGTAAACTGTTACAGATACAATTTATATTAAACTAGAAAAAAGCCCTTTGCAAATGCCTGTTCGATATGTTACTATTTCTTTGTGAGGTATTTGTAACACTTCATGTAAATTACTTTTTATTTTCAAGATTAAGTAGGAATCACAAATGAAAAAAATGAAAAAACTTAGCTTTTTACTGCTAATTACCTCAGTTTCTATCATTTTGTCAGGTTGTGCTAGTTGGATTGATAAAGGTCAATCTATTACCAGCGTTGGTTCAACAGCGCTTCAGCCTCTTGTTGAAGCTGCAGCTGATGAATTTGGAACAGCCAATATTGGAAAAACAATCAATGTTCAGGGTGGTGGATCTGGTACAGGACTTTCTCAGGTTCAATCAGGAGCAGTTCAGATAGGAAATAGCGATGTTTTTGCTGAAGAAAAAGATGGTATCGATGCCGACCAATTGGTTGATCATCAAGTAGCCGTAGCTGGACTTGCTGTTATTATTAACGATGATGTCAAAGTTGATAATTTAACGACAGAACAACTTCGAAAGATTTTTACAGGTGAAATTACAAACTGGAAAGAAGTTGGCGGTCAAGATTTGGAAATTTCAATTATTAACCGAGCAGCAAGCTCAGGATCACGTGCAACATTTGATAGTGTTATTATGAATGGTGAGTCAGCCGTGCAAAGCCAAGAGCAGGATTCAAATGGTATGGTGAAATCTATCGTATCACAGACTCCAGGTGCGATTTCATATCTTGCTTTTGCCTATGTTGATGATTCTGTGAAAACAATCAGTCTAAATGGTTATGAACCAACTGCTGAAAATGTAACAACAAATAATTGGCCACTTTGGTCATATGAACATATGTACACTAAAGGTGAGCCGACAGGCTTGACAAAAGAATTTTTGGATTATGTCATGAGTGATGAAGTCCAAGAAGGCATTGTTGAACAAATGGGTTATATTTCAGTCAATGATATGCAAGTGACTAAGTCAGCTGATGGCACAGTAACTGAAAAATAAGGAGACGTTATGAGAAATCAAGAACTTGAGAAACAATTAACCTCACCTTCAAAAAATTCTCGATTAGAAAAATTCGGGAAAGGGTTAACCCTTTTCTGTTTGGTCCTAATTGTTTTTATCGTTGCAATGATTTTAATTTTCGTTGCGCAAAAAGGATTGTCTACCTTCTTTGTTGATGGTGTCAACCCGCTAACATTCCTTTTTGGAAGTAAATGGGATCCAAGTTCAGGCTCTTTTGGAGCTCTACCAATGATTTTGGGGTCATTTATTGTAACTATTCTATCTGCTTTAATTGCGACTCCGATTGCTATCGGAGCAGCGGTATTTATGACAGAAGTATCACCAAAATACGGTGCTAAGATTTTGCAACCAGCTATCGAATTATTGACAGGAATCCCTTCTGTTGTTTATGGTTTTATTGGTCTGCAAGTTATCGTACCATTTGTTCGTTCGATTTTTGGTGGAACAGGTTTTGGCATTTTATCAGGTGTCTGTGTTCTTTTTGTCATGATTCTACCGACAGTTACCTTTATGACGGTGGATAGTTTGAAAGCAGTCCCAAGACATTATAAAGAAGCCAGCCTTGCTATGGGGGCTACTCGTTGGCAAACAATCTGGCGTGTTATCTTGAATGCTGCTCGACCTGGGATTTTTACAGCGGTGATTTTTGGTATGGCTCGTGCTTTTGGTGAAGCGTTAGCCATTCAAATGGTTGTCGGAAACTCAGCTGTTGTTCCCACATCATTGACTACACCAGCAGCTACCTTGACCTCTGTATTGACAATGGGAATTGGTAACACAGTCATGGGAACTGTCCAAAATAATGTTCTTTGGTCACTAGCCTTAGTCTTGCTCATTATGAGTTTAGGATTTAATATGCTCGTGAAATTTATTACAAGAGAAAGAAAGAGAAATTATGCACGCTAAAAAAATTGATAAATTAGCAACAGGAGTTCTCTATACAATCGCTGGAATTATTGTTGCAATTTTGGCATCTTTGCTACTTTATATCTTGGTTAATGGTTTACCACACGTTAGCTGGTCTTTCTTAACAGGAAAATCATCATCTTATCAAGCTGGCGGTGGTATTGGTATTCAGCTGTACAATTCTCTCTTTCTTTTAGTGATTACATTGATTATTTCAATTCCGCTATCAATGGGTGCAGGAATTTACTTATCTGAATACGCTAAAAAAGGGCGTTTTACGAATTTCATTAGAACTTGTATTGAAATTCTATCATCTCTACCATCAGTTGTTGTTGGATTGTTTGGTTACCTTATTTTTGTTGTTCAATTTCAATACGGTTTCTCAATTATCTCTGGTGCCCTTGCCTTAACCGTATTTAATCTGCCACAAATGACACGTAATGTTGAAGATGGTCTTCGTAATGTTCACCATACGCAACGTGAAGCAGGGCTTGCACTTGGTTTATCACGTTGGGAAACAGTTGTTCACGTTGTTGTACCAGAAGCTTTGCCAAGTATTGTGACTGGTATTGTGCTTGCTTCAGGACGTATCTTTGGTGAAGCAGCCGCGCTCATTTACACAGCGGGGCAATCTGCGCCAGCTCTTGATTGGTCAAATTGGAACCCACTTAGTGTGACAAGTCCGATTTCTATCTTCCGTCAAGCTGAAACGCTCGCTGTTCACATTTGGAAAGTCAATAGTGAAGGTACTATTCCTGATGCAACACAAGTTTCACAAGGAAGCGCTGCAGTTCTCTTGGTTTTCATCCTCATTTTCAACCTATCAGCTCGTTATATCGGTAAGAAACTTCATGCGAAATTAACGTCAGCAAACTAAAGGAGAAGAAATGACAGAATATAATTGGAACGAAAGACATATTATTACATTTCCAGAAGAAAAGCTTGCCTTAGCAACGAAAGACCTTCATGTTTATTATGGTCAAAAAGAGGCAATCAAAGGGATTGATATGCAGTTTGAAAAAAATAAAATCACTGCCCTTATTGGTCCATCTGGATGTGGCAAATCGACATTTCTTCGTAGTTTGAACCGAATGAATGACACTATTGATATTGCCAAAGTAACGGGTGAAATTTTATATGAAGGTATTGACGTTAACGCCAAAAATATCAATGTTTATGAAATGCGTAAACACATTGGTATGGTTTTCCAACGTCCCAACCCATTTGCAAAATCTATTTATAAAAATATCACATTTGCCTATGAACGAGCAGGTGTGAAAGACAAACAATTCTTAGATGAAATTGTTGAAACCTCTTTAAAACAAGCTGCGCTTTGGAACCAAGTGAAAGATGATTTGCATAAATCAGCTTTCACGCTTTCAGGTGGTCAGCAGCAACGTTTGTGTATCGCGCGAGCCATTGCTGTCAAGCCTGATATTCTCCTAATGGATGAACCAGCATCAGCTTTGGATCCAGTTGCTACAATGCAGTTGGAAGATACCATGTTTGAATTGAAGAAAGATTATACCATTATCATTGTAACGCACAATATGCAACAAGCAGCTCGTGCTAGTGATTACACAGCATTCTTCTATTTGGGAGATTTGATTGAGTACGATAAAACGAACAACATCTTCCAAAATGCAAAATTGCAATCGACTAGTGATTATGTGTCTGGACATTTTGGTTAGAAAGGAAAGACATGACAGAACCTATCTTAAGAGTAAGTGACTTATCTGTTTATTATAATAAGAAAAAAGCGTTAAATAATGTGTCTATGGATTTCTATCCTAATGAAATCACAGCCTTAATCGGACCTTCTGGTTCAGGAAAATCAACGCTTTTACGCTCGATTAACCGCATGGGTGACCTTAATCCTGAAGTAACATTGACAGGTTCAATCACTTATAACGGTCATAATATTTATAGCCCACGAACAGATACGGTTGAACTTCGCAAAGAAATCGGCATGGTTTTCCAACAGCCTAATCCATTTCCAATGTCCATCTATGAGAATGTCGTTTATGGGCTACGATTGAAAGGGATTAAAGACAAACAAGTTCTTGATGAAGCGGTTGAGTCCTCCCTTATCGGTGCTTCTATCTGGGACGAAGTTAAGGATCGATTGCACGATTCTGCGCTTGGCTTATCTGGTGGTCAGCAACAACGTGTATGTGTAGCCCGTGTTTTAGCAACAAGTCCTAAAATCATTTTATTAGATGAACCAACATCAGCGCTTGACCCAATCTCAGCAGGTAAAGTGGAAGATACACTTTATGGTTTGAAAGATAAATATACAATGCTTATCGTAACACGTTCAATGCAACAAGCTTCACGTATTTCAGACCGAACAGGATTTTTCCTCGGTGGTGATCTTATCGAATATGGAAAAACACATGAAATGTTCATGAATCCTAAATGTAAAGAAACCGAGGATTACATTACAGGAAAATTTGGCTAGTGTTACTAGCTTGAAATGAGGAGAAGGTATTATGTTAAGGTCAAAATTTGACGACGAATTAGAAAAATTACACAATCAATTTTACGCAATGGGGACTGAAGTCCTTTCACAAATCAATAAGACCGTTCGAGCATTCATCAGCCATGATCGTGAATTAGCTAAAGAAGTTATCGAAGGTGATGAAATTGTCAATAGTTTCGAGACAAAATTAGAGAAAAAATCACTTGAAATCATTGCCTTGCAACAACCAGTTTCTCAGGATCTGCGGACTGTTATTACTGTTTTAAAAGCTTCAAGTGATGTTGAACGTATGGGTGATCATGCTTCCTCGATTGCTAAGGCTACTATTCGTGTAAAAGGTGAAGAACGCTTACCTGAAGTTGAAGCAGAGATCAAAAAAATGGGTAAGGCTGTGCGTAACATGGTAGAAGAGGCCTTAGATGTTTACATCACGGGTGACGAAGAGCGTGCTTATGAAGTCGCAGCTTCAGATGAGATCATCGCTCGTTATTTCCAAGACATTCAGAATATGGCTGTTGAGTCAATTCGTCAGCAACCTGATACTGTTTTTGCAGGAAAAGAATACCTGCAAGTGATTACTTATTTGAAACGTATCGGTGACTATGCTCGCAACATCTGTGAGTGGGTGGTTTACCTTAAAACTGGTAAAATCATTGAGCTGTAATACGAGAGACAAAGAGAAGGAGCGACCTTCTTTTTTGTTTTATTTTTAAAAACTGACAGATATTTAGGTTTGTGATATAATAATGTAGTTTGATAGTACTTAACCATCATTAATTTAAAGACACGATTATTTCATAGTAAGTATTGTCAGAATTATTTAAAAGATTAAGGGATATGGGAGAACAGTTGTTAGTCCTCATTTCTATATTTTAAAGGAGTTATATGAAAACTGTAGAACATTTTATTGAAAAGTTTGTTCCTGAAAATTATAATATTTTTCTTGACATTAACCGTCAATCAAAAACGTTTTCAGGTAACGTAGCCATTAGTGGTGAGGCTTTAGATAATGTTATTTCATTCCACCAAAAGGATTTAGCCATTGCTTCTGTTTTGTTAGACAATCAAAACTTAGAGTTTACCATTGATAACAACAACGAAGCAGTCCATGTTGAACTACCAGAAACAGGTACAATGACACTTGTTCTTGAGTTCTCAGGTAAGATTACCGATAATATGACAGGTATCTATCCTTCATATTACACTGTTGATGGTGTCAAAAAAGAAGTCATCTCAACACAATTTGAAAGTCACTTTGCCCGTGAAGCTTTTCCTTGTGTGGACGAACCAGAAGCAAAAGCTACTTTTGATTTGAGCATTAAATTTGACCAAACTGAAGGTGAAATCGTGCTTTCAAATATGCCAGAAGTTGATGCTGACCGTCGTAAGGAAACTGGTCTTTGGACATTCGATACGACACCTCGCATGTCATCATACCTTCTCGCATTTGCTCTTGGGGATCTGCAAGGTAAAACTGCAAAAACTAAAAATGGTACTGAAGTTGGTGTTTTCTCAACAAAAGCACACGCTCTTAAATCATTAGACTTTGCTTTGGATATTGCTGTTCGTGTTATTGATTTCTACGAGGATTATTATGGCGTCAAATATCCAATTCCACTTTCATACCATCTTGCCCTTCCTGATTTCTCAGCTGGAGCGATGGAAAACTGGGGCTTGGTTACTTACCGTGAAGTTTATCTTTTGGTTGACGATAACTCTACCGTTAAGAGTCGTCAAAATGTCGCACTTGTTGTTGCACACGAATTGGCTCACCAATGGTTTGGTAACCTTGTCACAATGAAATGGTGGGATGATTTATGGCTCAATGAATCATTTGCCAATATGATGGAGTACGTTTCTGTTGATGCCATTGAGCCTTCATGGAATATCTTTGAAGATTTCCAAACAGCAGGTCTCCCATTGGCGCTTCAACGTGATGCTACTGACGGTGTTCAATCTGTACACGTCGAAGTTAAGCATCCTGATGAAATCAATACTTTGTTTGACCCAGCCATTGTTTATGCTAAAGGAAGTCGCTTGATGCACATGCTTCGCCGTTGGCTTGGTGATGACGATTTCCGTGCTGGCTTGAAAATTTACTTTGAAAAACACCAATATGGCAATACTATTGGTCGTGATCTTTGGGATGCGTTATCAGAAGCATCTGGAAAAGATGTTGCAGCCTTCATGGACGCTTGGTTAGAACAACCTGGTTATCCAGTTGTGACAGCAGAAGTTGTTGATGATATACTTGTTCTTAGCCAAAAACAATTCTTCATCGGTGAAGGTATTGATGAAAATCGTATTTGGCCAATTCCACTTAATAGCAATTGGCAAGGACTTCCAGAAACGTTGACTGAAGCTCGTCTTGAAATTCCAAATTACAGCCAATTAGTAGCGCAAAATGAAGGAGCTCTTCGTCTCAATACAGAAAATACCGCTCACTACATCACAAATTATAAAGGCGAATTATTGAACGCTATTCTTGAACAATTGACTGAACTTGATACTGTTTCAAAACTTCAAGCCATCCAAGAACGTCGTTTGCTTGCTGAAAGTGGTGAGATTTCATACGCAGAACTTGTTCCGTTATTGACAAAACTTGCTGATGAAACTTCTTATTTGGTAGCGGAAGCTATTTCACAAGTTGTTGCAGGTTTGGATGTTTTCTTGACAGAAGGAAGCCAAGCTCAAGCACAATTTAAAGCCTTGGTTAGCCACCTCATGCAGAAGAATTACGACCGCCTCGGTTTTGAACCACAAGCAGGTGAATCTGACGAAGATGAAATGGTTCGTCAAAATACGATTTCATTGATGTTGTACGCAGACAACGAAGATGCTGTGACAAAAGCGGAAGCTATTTTCCATCAATACAAAGATAATATCGAAGCTATTCCAGCTTCAATTCGCTTATCTGTTTTGGCAAATCAGATCAAGCACGCTGAAACAGAAGAACTTGTTTCACTTTACCTCGATACTTACGTGAAAACAAACGATGGTAACTTCCGTCGTCAATTGGCTTCTGCTTTATCAAATACAAAATCAGAAGTTACAGTTGAACGTATCTTAAGCGATTTGAAGAACAAAGATATTGTAAAACCACAAGACTTAGCAATGAGTTGGTATCGTCCATTCCTGGAAAAAGATTTTGCGCAAGGAGCGTTCTGGACTTGGGCACGTGAAAACTGGTCTTGGATTAAATCAGCGCTTGGTGGTGACATGAGTTTTGATAAATTTGTTATCTACCCTGCCAATTCATTCAAAACAGCTGAACGTCTTGCAGAATACAAAGCTTTCTTTGAACCACAACTTGATGATATGGCAATCAGCCGCAATATTGCAATGGGAATCAAAGAAATCTCTGCTCGCCTTGATTTGATTAGCACAAGTAAGGTCGCTGTCGAAGAAGCACTTGCAGAAGTTGACTAAAAATAAAACGTCTGAGATTTTTTCAGACGTTTTTTCAATACTAGTAATTGTAACCGTTACTATTTTAGATAATCTTAAGCTCAGTCAGCTATCCTTTTACTAGGTATTACTACAATTTAAAGAAATTTACTATAAAAACTTAGACCAAAGTAGTAAGTCATGATATAATAGTATAAAGTAAGGAGTACACATATGATTAAGATATTATTAGTAGAAGATGATTTGAGTCTATCTAATTCCATTTTTGATTTTTTAGATGATTTTGCAGATGTTATGCAGGTATTTGACGGTGAAGAAGGTTTGTACGAAGCTGAAAGTGGCGTATATGACCTTATTTTGCTTGACTTGATGTTACCTGAAAAAGATGGTTTCCAAGTGCTTAAAGAGTTACGAGAAAAAGGTGTGTCAACACCAGTACTTATTATGACTGCCAAAGAAAGCCTTGATGATAAGGGACATGGTTTCGAGTTGGGAGCAGATGATTACCTGACAAAACCTTTTTATCTTGAAGAGTTAAAAATGCGTATCCAAGCACTCCTAAAGCGTTCTGGTAAATATAATGATAATACCTTATCTTATGAAGAGTTGACTGTTGATACTTCCACCAACATAACAACAGCTAACGGTAAAGAAGTGGAGTTACTAGGTAAGGAATTTGATTTATTGGTTTATTTCTTGCAAAATCAAAATGTTATTTTACCAAAATCACAAATTTTTGACCGATTTGGGGCTTTGATAGTGATACAACGATTTCGGTTGTTGAAGTTTACGTTTCAAAAATTCGAAAAAAACTTAAAGGCACTACTTTTGCCAAAAATCTTCAAACCCTACGGAGTGTAGGTTATATTCTGAAAAATGCTGAATAAATTACAGAAAAAATTATCGTCAGGGACATTTTCACATTTCTTCCATTTCTTTGCTGTCTTTACGGGAATTTTTGTTATCATGACAATTATTATTTTGCAGATTATGCGTTATGGCCTGTATTCTTCTACCGATACAAGTTTGCAAAATGCAGCGGATAATGCTAATAATTATGTCGTGCGGACCATGGAGCGCAGTGATTCATTGCAATCAGACAGCTCCACAAGTAAAACCAGTAGTAGTGCTGATAAGGAGAAGCCTAGTACCAGCGGAGGTGGCTTAAGTAATGTTAGTGTCCTTCTATACGATGAAGATGGTACGATACTGAATGAGTTGGACGCTCTTATTCAGTTTGGCACCTTATCAACGTCAACGATACTTGATGAAGATAGTTTAGGTGAAATCAAAGAGCAAAAGATTACAACCATTTTTGGTCAAAGTGAGAAATACCACGTTTTAACCGTAAAAGTTAGTAGTAGTGACTACCCTAGTATAAAATATGCGACTTTCCTAGTTAGTGTTCGCCAGCTAGATGAAGCTAATGAGCGATACGTGACAATAACAATTACAGTTATGGTTATTTTTTGGATTATTTCGGTTGTGGCTAGTATTTATCTTGCCAATTGGACACGAAAACCAATTATGGAAAGCTATGAAAAACAGAAATCCTTTGTTGAAAACGCTAGTCATGAGTTGCGTACACCGCTTGCTGTTTTGCAGAATCGTTTAGAAAGTCTCTTTAGGCGACCTGATGCTACAATTTTGGATAATAGTGAAAGTATTGCCGCCAGTCTAGACGAAGTTCGAAATATGCGCATTTTGACCACAAATCTGCTGAATTTGGCACGTCGTGACGATGGTTTGAAAGTTGAGTTGGAGGATATTCACCCAACGACTTTCAATGAAATCTTTGAAAATTACGATATGATTGCTGAAGAAAATGGCAAGACATTTGTCGGACATAATTTAGCAGAGCAACCAATTAAATCAGATCGTACATTGTTAAAACAACTGATGACTATCTTATTTGATAATGCCATAAAATACACCGACGATGATGGTGTCATTGAATTTACCGTTAAAACAACAGACAAACAAACAATTCTGACAGTTGCTGATAACGGTCCAGGGATTAGCGACGCTGATAGAGTTAAGATTTTTGACCGTTTTTATCGTGTGGATAAAGCACGGACACGTCAAAAAGGTGGGTTTGGTCTAGGATTGTCACTTGCTAAGCAAATTGTTGACGTTTTAAAAGGCGATATTCAAGTCAAAGATAACCAACCAAAAGGAACTATTTTTGAAGTTCGTTTTAATCGTCATTAATAAAATAAAGGGAGCTGATAAATTCTCAGCTTCCTTTTTGCTTATATTCGTTTTTCTTTGGCAATTGTAAACTTTAATTGCTAGAAAAACTATTTTTGTAAAAGAAAAAAACTCCATTTGGAGTTTTCATTGGATATTAGTTAGCCAATTTAGCAGCAAGACGTGCTTTATCGCGGCTAGCTTTGTTTTTGTGAATCAACCCTTTTGATTCAGCTTTATCGATGCTAGAAGAAGCAGCGCGGAAAAGCTCTTCAGATGGGTTAGCTTCGAATGCTTTGATAGCAGAACGCATAGCTGATTTTTGTGCTGAGTTCTTTTCGTTTTGTTTAACGTTAAGTTCAGCGCGTTTGATAGCTGATTTAATATTTGCCAATGTTTTCACCTCCAAATTAATCTAACTACATTATTATATAGAAATTATTGACTTTTGGCAAGTCTTAATCACTCTTTCAGAAAAATTACTTATTTTTTCAAATAAATACTATCAATTTTATGGTCTGCAGCCTTGTGTAAAATCAATTCAGCACGGTTTCGCGTTGGTTCAATGTATTTTTCAAGATTGACTAAATTGATTGTTTTCCAAGTGTTCTTAGCTAAAGCTAAGGCTTCGCTTTGCGACATATCGACAAAACGGTGATAATAGTTGTTTTTGTCTGCTTTTGCCAATTCTAATAAGCTTTCAAAACGTTCCAAATACCATTTTTCGATATTATCGTTTTCTGCGTCAATGTAAATTGAAAAATCAAAATACCCTGTCATGTACAATCGTTTATTCTTCTGGTTTTGAAAAACGTTGATTCCTTCGACAATCAGAAAATCAGGGGTATCAATCGTTTGTTTTTGCTCAGGAATGATGTCATAAATTTCATGCGAATAAACAGGAATCTCAGCGACCATGCCATTTTTAACGGTATCGAGGAAATTTAGCAGAAGTTCCATGTTATAACTTTCGGGAAATCCTTTGCGGTCAAGTATATTTCGCTCAATTAAAATATCATTTGGATAAATGAAACCGTCAGTCGTTACCATTTCAACTTTGCTATCTTTGAAAGTCCGTGATAGGAGAAGTTGCAAAAGACGGCTAGTCGTTGATTTTCCGACAGCAACCGATCCCGAAATACCAATGATAAATGGGCGTTTACTCACTTCTTTTTTCAGAAAAATACTTTTTGAAAATGAAAGATTTTCTTGAGCATTTTTGTAAATCTGAATTAAGCTAATCAAAGGAAGATAAACTTCAACCACATCTTGAATGTTGATATTGTCATTTAAACTTTTAATGGATTCCAATTCTTCAGCAGTCAGAAGCGGCTGTGTTTTGCGATGCAATTCTTGCCAAGTTTTTCGAGAAATATGATCAAAATTAATAAATTCGTTCGTCATACGAAGCTCCTTACAGAGGGTTATGTGCTCTATTATAGCACTTTAATCCTTAATTGAAAACCATTACAATTTATGTTAAAATGGAAAAGCATTCTAGGAGGAAATGGTAGAAAATGACAAAGATGTATTATGCAGAAAATCCTGATAGCGCTCATGATATTCATGAGTTGAAGGTTACTCTTTTGGGGCAACTCTTCACATTTTTAACCGATTCAGGTGTTTTCTCTAAAAAAATGATTGATTACGGTAGCCAAGTACTTTTGAATACGGTGGATTTTGAAAAAGGTAAAACGCTTTTGGATTTAGGTTGTGGTTATGGTCCACTAGGTATTTCTTTAGCAAAAGTTCAAGGTGTTCAAGCAACAATGGTTGATATTAACAACCGAGCTATTGATTTGGCGCAGAAAAACGCTGAAAAAAACGGTGTTACAGCAAATATCTTCCAATCTAATATCTATGAAAAGGTAACTGGCACTTTTGATTACATTATTAGCAATCCTCCGATTCGTGCAGGAAAACAAGTTGTTCATACAATTATCGCTGATAGTATCAATTATCTTAATGATGGTGGTAGCTTAACAATTGTTATCCAAAAGAAACAAGGAGCGCCGAGTGCTAAAGCTAAAATGGAAGCAATTTTTGGCAATGCTGATATCCTAAAGCGTGATAAAGGGTATTATATTTTACGAAGCACAAAAAACTGAATAATTGAATAAAAAATCTTTATTAAATGAGATGATAAATCTTGTTTAGTAAGGATTTTTTATAGATTCCCATAATATCAATAATTGTGACAGATGTCATAAAATAAATATGACATAAAAGTCAGTTTTAGTGGTATAATTATGCTTTAAAAAGTCATAAAAAACCACGATATAAATCGCTTACAATATTTAAAAATATTATTTTTAAATATTGTAAATTCCTTCCCTTAGGAGCTATTTTGTCTCAAAAAGTTCAGAAATAACGAATATAACATATGACACAAATGTCGTATTTGAATCGAAAACCTTGCTGTAACAAGGCTTTTTTTGAGGGTGATGAATTATAAAATCGTTTTAATGATTTTTCGGTTTTTGCCATTTTAACTAATTATTAAAAAATCAGCAAAAAGTACTTACATATTTTAAAAAAAATGGTAGAATAGAGAGAGTGTAATTATTAATCAATTGAGAAGAATTTTCGGAAGGAAGTAAAAATGGCTATTAATAGGTATATCGATCATACTTTATTAAAACCTGAAAGCACTCAAACTCAAATTGATAAGCTGATTGCAGAAGCAGTAGAACATCAGTTTGCTAGTGTTTGTGTTAATCCAACTTGGGTATCATATGCCACTAAGGCTTTAAAAGGTACTGAAGTCAATGTTTGTACGGTTATTGGTTTTCCTCTTGGGGCAAACACTAGCAGTGTGAAAGCTTTTGAGACGAAAGATGCTGTTGCTAACGGTGCAGATGAGATCGATATGGTTATCAATATCGGTCAATTAAAATCAGGACAATATGACGCTGTTGAAGCTGATATTCGCGCTGTTGTAGAAGCAAGCGGTGATAAGTTAGTAAAAGTTATCATTGAAACTTGTCTTTTGACAGACGACGAAAAAGTAAAAGCTTGCCAATTAGCGGTTGCAGCAGGTGCGGATTACGTTAAAACTTCAACTGGTTTTTCAACTGCAGGTGCAAATATCGCCGACGTGACATTGATGCGTAAAACTGTTGGATCAAATATAGGAGTGAAAGCCGCAGGTGGTACACGCTCATATGCAGATGCTGAAGCTTTTATTAAAGCAGGGGCAACACGAATTGGAACTTCTGCAGGTGTAGCAATTGTCAACGGTGATACTGCTAATAGTAGTTACTAACATTAATAATATTTTTTACGTTATGAAATAGAAGAGCAAAGGTGGACGGTCGTGATGACGGTCAAGTGGCTTATTACCACAGTCTATAAGGCTTGAAAAAGTCTTCTTAAAAGTGTCATTGAGCCAATTGGCTTGATATAGATTTAGCAACTGTGTTGCTCATAAGTTTTTTAGGAGGGTTCATTTTCATGAACAAGAAAATTGTTGGTCTTGGACTTGCTGCAGTAGCAACATTAGCACTTGGTGCTTGTAGCCGTTCAAATTCATCTAGCTCTAGCTCTGATTCTAGCGTCAAAGCTGCTATTGTAACAGATACAGGTGGTGTTGATGATAAATCATTTAACCAATCAGCTTGGGAAGGTTTGCAAGCTTGGGGTAAAGAAAATGATTTAACAAAAGATACTGACTACACTTACTTCCAATCAGATAGCGAGTCAGACTATGCAACTAACCTTGATTCAGCTGTTTCAAACGGTTATAACTTGATTTTTGCTATTGGTTACAATCTTCATGATGCCGTTGAAGAAGCTGCCCCAGAAAACGAAGATGTTAACTATGTTATCATTGACGATACTGTTTCTGATCAAGATAACGTTGAAAGTGTCTTGTTTGCTGATAACGAAGGTGCTTATCTTGCAGGTATTGCAGCTGCTATGCAAACAAAAACAAAACACGTTGGATTTGTAGGTGGTGTTGAATCAGATACAATCACACGTTTTGAAGCTGGTTTCAAAGCTGGTGTGGCATCAGTTGATAGCTCAATCAAAGTTGATGTTCAATACGTGGGTTCCTACTCAGACTCTGCTAAAGGTAAAACAATAGCTGCTACTATGTACGCAGGTGGTGCAGATGTTATCTACCATGCCGCAGGTGGTTCTGGTACAGGTGTCTTCTCACAAGCCAAAGAAATCAATGAAAAATTAACAGCTGATAGCGACCAAAAAGTTTGGGTAATCGGTGTCGATCGTGACCAATCAGAAGAAGGTGACTACACATCATCTGATAACGTTGATTCTAACTTTGTTTTGACTTCTACAATTAAAGAAGTTGGGCAAGTTGTTCAAGATATTGCTAACGGACAACTTAAAGGGGAAACGTTCGATGGAGATACAACAAAAACATATGGTCTTGCAGATGGTGGTATTGATATTGTGACAGATAACCTTTCTGATAATATTAAAGAAGCGGTTGAAACAGCTAAACAAAAAATCATTGATGGCGAAATCACTGTTGATGATGGTTTGAGTGATTAAACATCATCATTCTTGAAGGAAGCGGCCAAATAGGTCGCCTTTTTTCGGGGCTGAGGGAAATAGCAATTTTACCTCAGTTAAGTTCATTAAAAAACTCTTTTTAGAGATTTTAGTGGGCTTAACTGACCTAAAATTATTAATTATTAGACTGAAAGGATCACATATGACACAAGAAAAAGTCATTGAAATGCGTGAAATTACTAAAAAATTTGGTGATTTTGTAGCTAATGACCATATCAATTTAGAAGTCAAAAAAGGTGAAATCCATGCCCTTCTTGGGGAAAATGGTGCTGGAAAATCAACTTTGATGAATATGCTTGCCGGTCTTTTACAACCAACAAGCGGTGAAATTTTAGTGAAGAGAGAAGTTGCTCACTTAGATTCACCTTCAAAATCAGCTAAAATGGGAATCGGAATGGTTCACCAGCACTTTATGTTGGTTGAAGCTTTTACAGTGGCTGAAAATATTATTTTAGGTAACGAGGTAACCAAAAAAGGTGGGATTCTTAATCTAAAAAAAGCAACTGAAGAAATCAAAGAGTTATCTGAAAGATACGGTTTAGCAGTTGATCCGTCAGCTAAAATCTCAGATATTACTGTTGGAGCACAACAACGTGTTGAAATTTTAAAAACACTTTATCGCGGTGCCGATATTATTATCTTTGACGAACCAACAGCTGTTTTAACACCTTCTGAAATCGCTGAATTACTTGATATTATGCGTAACCTAGTTAAAGAAGGAAAATCAATCATCTTAATCACACATAAATTGGATGAAATTCGTGCCGTTGCTGATAGGGTCACAGTTATTCGTCACGGAAAATCTATTCAAACAGTACCAGTTGCTGATTCGACAAGTGAAGAATTAGCAGAGATGATGGTTGGACGTGCTGTCTCGTTTAAAACCGAAAAAATTCCTGCTAATCCAAAAGACGTTGTTCTTTCCGTTAAGGATTTAGTTGTTAAGGAAAATCGTGGTGTTCCTGCGGTCAAAGAACTTTCTCTGGATGTCCGTGCAGGTGAGATTGTTGGTATTGCTGGTATCGATGGTAATGGGCAAAGTGAACTTGTTGAAGCAATCACTGGTCTTCGTAAGGTCGAATCAGGTAACGTCATCATTAAAGGCGTGGACATGACGAATGGACGTCCTCGTAAGATTACGGAATTAGGTGTTGGTCATGTTCCTGAAGATCGTCATCGTGATGGTATGGTTCTAGATATGACAATTGCTGAAAATATCGCTCTTCAAACATACTATAAAGAACCATTTAGTAAACACGGTTTCATGAACTATAATAAATTAAACGAACACGCCCGTGAGTTGATGGCAGAATTTGATGTCCGCGCTGCTAGTGAATTGGTAGCAGGCGGTGCGCTTTCTGGTGGTAACCAACAAAAAGCAGTTATCGCTCGTGAAATTGATCGTAATCCAGATTTGTTGATTGTTAACCAACCAACACGTGGACTAGACGTTGGTGCGATTGAATACATTCGTAAACGTCTTGTTGCTGAGCGTGATAAAGGAAAAGCGGTGCTTGTTATTAGTTTTGAATTAGATGAAATCCTTGATGTTTCCGACCGTATTGCCGTTATTCATGATGGTAAAATTCAAGGTATCTTAGACGCTGCTCAAACCAATAAACAAGAACTTGGTATTTTGATGGCCGGCGGAAAAGTGGAAAAGGAGGATGCTAATGTCTAAGAAAACACAAAAATGGGCTGTTCCTTTAATTGCCGTTGTTCTCGGTATGTTATTAGGGGCAATCCTCATGCTTTGCTTTGGTTATAATCCTCTTTGGGGGTATAACGACCTACTTTATACTGCATTTGGTTCTATTAAAAATATCGGTGAAATCTTCCGTGCTATGGGTCCACTTATCTTAATCGCTCTTGGCTTCTCGGTTGCTTCAAAAGCTGGTTTCTTCAACGTTGGACTTCCAGGGCAAGCTTTGATTGGTTGGGTAATGTCAGTGTGGTTTGCCCTTTCTTTCCCTGATTTACCAAAACCAATTTCAGTGATTTGTACCGTTATTGTCGGGCTTATTGCTGGTGGTATCGCTGGTGCAATTCCTGGTATCTTGCGTGCATTCCTTGGTACAAGTGAAGTTATTGTTACAATCATGATGAACTATATCATTTTGTATGCAACACAGTACCTTATCCAAACTGTTTTTCCTGACAATATTATGCGTACAACAGAAGCAACTATCAAAGTTTCTGAAAATGCCTCCTATCAGACAGAATGGCTCTCAGCACTGACCAACAACTCACGTATGAATATTGGTATTTTCATCGCTTTTATCGCTGTTATGATCATCTGGTTTATGATGAAGAAAACAACACTTGGCTACGAAATCACATCTGTTGGTATTAACCCACATGCGGCAGAATACGCTGGCATGTCTGCCAAACGCCTAATTATCATTTCAATGTTTATCTCAGGAGCACTTGCTGGTCTTGGTGGAACAGTAGAAGGTCTAGGAACATTTGAAAACGTTTATTCTCAAACCAGTTCATTAAGTATTGGTTGGGATGGTATGGCAGTTTCGCTACTTGCCACTAACAACGCTATCGGTATCCCTTTTGCTGCCTTCTTATACGCTGTTCTTTCAATTGGCAAAACAGGTATGATTGGTGTTCCGTCAGAAGTTATCGATGTTGTTTCTGCCTTTATTATTTTCTTCGTTGGAGCAGATTATATGATTCGTCATTTTCTTAAAACTAAAAAAGTAGAAGGAGGAAAGTAAGATGAGTTTGACAACAATGTTAACCCTATTGATTTCTTCCATGTTAATCTATTCTGCACCGTTGATTTTTACTAGTATCGGTGGAACTTTCTCTGAGCGTTCTGGTATTGTCAATGTGGGACTTGAAGGGATTATGGTTATGGGGGCATTCTCAGGAGTCCTCTTTAACCTTAGCTTTGCAGATGTTTTCGGACATGCTACCCCATGGGTTGCTTCAATTGTTGCTGGATTCGTCGGTGTGCTTTACTCACTAATCCACGCTGTTGCAACAATTAATTTCCGAGCAGACCACGTTGTTTCTGGGACTGTATTGAATTTGATTGCACCTTCATTTGCAGTCTTTCAATGTCGTTACCTCTTTGGTAAAGGGCAGACGGATACCATCTCAGAAACATTTGGACGTTTTTCATTTCCCATTTTGAAAGATATTCCAGTTATTGGACACATTTTCTTTGACAATACGTCATTAGTTGCTTACGTTGCCATTTTAGTGTCGTTTATCTCATGGTTTATCATTTTCAAAACACGCTTTGGTCTTCGTTTGCGTTCTGTTGGTGAACATCCACAAGCTGCGGATACACTTGGCATTAATGTTTATCTGATGCGTTATACTGGGGTTATGATTTCAGGATTCTTTGGCGGTATTGGTGGTGCCGTTTATGCGCAAACAATCTCCAATAACTTTGCGGTTACAACAATCGCAGGTCCTGGGTTCATTGCTCTAGCTGCCATGATTTTTGGACGTTGGAATCCAATCGGTGCAATGCTGTCAAGCCTATTCTTTGGACTATCGCAATCCCTTGCGATTATTGGTGCACAATTGCCATTCTTCTCAAGTATCCCATCTGTTTACCTAAAAGTAGCACCATATGTCTTAACAATTGTTGTTTTGGCTGCCTTTTTCGGTAAAGCGGTGGCTCCTAAGGCTGATGGTGTCAACTATATTAAGTCTAAATAATCTAAAAATAAGTTGGTTTTTGCCAACCTATTTTTAGTTTTAGGTGCAAATTACTTGAAAGCGCTTCATGGTTGTGGTATATTAATAATGTTAAATTTAATTAGTTAGAGGTTACTTTCTATGAGTAAAATTATTGTTATTGGAGCAAATCATGCTGGTACAGCTTGTATCAAGACGATGTTAACCAATTATGGTACTGAAAATGAAGTGGTTGTTTTTGACCAAAATTCAAATATTTCATTTCTCGGTTGTGGTATGGCATTATGGATCGGAGAACAAATCGCTGGACCTGAAGGGTTATTCTATTCAGACAAAGATGAATTAGAACAACTTGGTGCTAGAGTTTATATGAATTCTCCCGTGGAATCGATTGATTATGATAAAAAAGAAATCACAGCACTTGTTGATGGGCAAAAACATTTTGAGACCTATGATAAATTGATTTTTGCGACAGGTTCGCAACCAATCATTCCCAAAATAAAGGGTGTTAGCATGAAAGAAGACTCCCTTGAATTTGAATCAAAACTGGAAAACGTTCAATTTGTTAAACTTTATCAGAACGCTGAAGATGTTATTGAGAGGTTGAAAGAGAAAGCTATTTCTCGTGTAGCTGTCGTCGGAGCAGGCTATATCGGTGTTGAATTAGCAGAAGCTTTCCAACGCAAAGGAAAAGACGTCACACTTATTGATGTCGCAGAGACGTGTTTGGCTGGCTATTATGATCGTGATTTGAGTAATGTCATGGCAAATAATCTACAAGAACACGGCATTCATTTAGCATTTGGAGAAGCTGTGCAGGAAATTGTTGGTAAGACAAAAGTGGAAAAAATCATCACTGATAAATCAGAATATGATGTCGATATGGTTATTCTAGCAGTTGGTTTTCGTCCCAATACAGCATTGGCTCAAGATAAAATTAAATTGTTCCCAAATGGTGCCTTTTTAGTTGATAAATACCAAGAAACAAGTATGCCTGATGTCTATGCTATCGGCGATTGTGCTACGATTTATAACAATGCGACACAATCAACAGATTACATCGCCCTTGCTTCAAATGCTGTCCGTACAGGAATTGTTGCAGCACACAACGCTTGTGGTCATAAACTAGAAGGAGCAGGTGTTCAAGGTTCAAATGGTATTTCAATTTATGGCTTGAATATGGTTTCGACAGGATTGACTCTAGAAAAGGCAAAAGCAAAAGGCTTTGATGCTCTTGAAGTCGAGTATGTGGATAATCAGAAACCAGAATTCATTCAAAAAGATAATTTCCAAGTTACTCTAAAAATTGTTTATGATAAAACATCACGTGTCATTCTTGGTGCACAAATAATGGCGAAAAAAGACATCTCAATGGGAATTCACTTATTCTCACTTGCTATCCAAGAACAAGTGACGATTGATAAGCTTGCTTTAACAGACTTATTCTTCCTACCGCATTTCAACAAACCATATAATTACATTACAATGGCAGCACTGAATGCGAAATAAATAAATTGCTCTTATCAAAACCCAGCCTTGTCAATCTTTATCTAAAAGCGGATTGTATTGAAAAATTAGGCTATGGTAGATTAGTTAGACCAATCAATAAGCTATTTCAATAAGCTGATGGCGGAAATGGCAATTTATGCCAATGCCAGAGGAATAAAATAGTATTCAATTGGAAGGTGAGCAAGTAAAATGATTTTATGGTTATGATATCGCTGACAAAATGGTTAATTTTTAAGTTTGAAAATTAAATGAGGAGTATGCATGTTATTCAATTTAGTTTTTGCCTGCTTATTTTAAGGAGGTATTCTATGACCAAATATTTTAAGTTTGTTGCTATAGGACCTCTATCTTTAAGTTTAAGTTCAAGTATTCTACCATCAGTAACTGCTTTAGCAGATACTTACGATAGTTCTGTTATTACATCTAATGAAGCTGTTGCAAAAGCTTTGACTTGGATTGCGTTGTGATATTATGTTGAATTTTAAAGTAAAGAGAATCCTTGTGATTATTATTTATCTGATAATGTTATTTTTTGGGGTACTTAGTTGCCTCGAACATCATTTTATAAGAGGGATAATAAAAATAATGTTTAGTAGCCTTATGCTGATTATTTATTCTGATAAGAATGGCGATTATTAAATGGTGCTTACTCCTCATATATTTTATTAGCTGATCATTTAAGGTCAGCTTTTTTAGCCCACTATATCCCCATGAGGTACATAAAAATAAACCACCCGTTAACGAGTGGTTTTGATTATAGTAAAGATTAAATTAGTTTTTAGCTGCAGAAGCGAATTCTTCTTTAGAGAAAGCTTCGTCAATGATAGCTTTCAATTCTTTAGCAGAAGCTTCCATTTTTTGTTGTTCAGCGTCATTCAAAGGAATGTTAACTGGACGAACGATACCGTGAGCACCAACGATAGCTGGTTGACCGATGTAGCAGCCAGTTACGCCAGGGTATTGACCTTCTTGGAATACAGAAAGTGGAAGAACTGCATTTTCGTCATCGAGGATTGCTTTAGTGATACGAGCAAGTGCAACAGCGATACCGTAGAATGTAGCACCTTTTTTGTTGATGATTGAGTAAGCAGCATCACGAACACCTTCGAAAAGTTCAACCAATTCAGCTTCGTTAACATTTTGAACATCTTTAAGGTAGTTTTCAAGGTTTACACCTGCAACGTTAGCGTGTGACCAAACTGCAAATTCTGAGTCACCGTGTTCACCCATGATGTATGCGTGAACTGAACGTGCATCAACATCAAGTTTTTCAGCCAATGCTTGACGGAAACGAGCTGAGTCAAGTGAAGTACCTGAACCGATAACGCGTTCTTTAGGGAAACCAGAGAATTTCCATGTAGAGTAAGTCAAAACATCAACTGGGTTAGCAGCAACTAAGAAAATTCCGTTGAAACCAGATTTAACAACTTCAGTTACGATTGATTTGTTGATAGCAAGGTTTTTACCAACAAGGTCAAGACGAGTTTCACCTGGTTTTTGAGGTGCACCAGCAGTGATAACAACAAGGTCAGCATCTGCACAGTCTTCGTATTTAGCAGCGTAGATTTTTTTAGGTGAAGTGAAAGCAAGAGCGTGGCTAAGGTCTTCAGCATCCCCAACAGCTTTTTCGAACAATTGAGGAATCTCAATGATACCAAGTTCTTGTGCAATTCCTTGGTTTACAAGTGCGAATGCGTAAGATGAACCTACGGCACCGTCACCAACAAGGATAACTTTTTTGTGTTGTTTAGTTGCAGTCATTTATCTAAACATCTCCTTAATTTTTTTAAGGGCTCTCGCCCATACGATAATATTTTAACACGTTAAGTGAGATATGTCACGAACTAAATTGTAAAAACTTTGAAAAAAAGAAGAAAACTAGTGATTCTGGCGAAAAAGCGCTATTTTTGCCAAAAATGTGGTATAATATAGTAGAGTTTTACACTAGAAAAGGAGTGTTTTTCCTTAATGCAGGATAAGAATTTAATTGACGTAAATTTGACTTCAGAAATGAAGACAAGCTTTATTGATTACGCCATGTCTGTTATTGTCGCTCGTGCGCTTCCTGATGTACGCGATGGATTAAAACCAGTTCATCGTCGTATTTTATATGGAATGAATGAGCTCGGTGTGACGCCAGACAAACCTCATAAGAAATCTGCGCGTATCACTGGGGATGTTATGGGTAAATATCACCCACATGGTGATTCGTCTATTTATGAAGCCATGGTTCGTATGGCACAATGGTGGAGCTATCGTCATATGCTCGTTGATGGGCATGGGAACTTCGGTTCTATGGATGGTGACGGTGCTGCCGCTCAGCGTTATACAGAAGCACGTATGAGTAAAATTGCTCTTGAAATGCTTCGTGATATTAACAAAAATACCGTTGACTTCCAAGATAACTACGATGGTAGTGAGCGTGAGCCGCTTGTTTTGCCGTCACGTTTTCCAAACTTGCTTGTTAACGGTGCTACAGGGATTGCCGTTGGTATGGCGACAAATATCCCACCACACAACTTAGGAGAGTCTATTGACGCTGTCAAGCTGGTTATGGATAATCCCGACGTAACAACACGTGAATTAATGGAAGTCTTGCCTGGTCCTGACTTTCCAACAGGTGCACTTGTTATGGGTAAATCTGGTATTCGTAAAGCTTACGAAACAGGTAAAGGCTCCATCGTTTTACGTTCTCGTACTGAAATTGAAACAACTAAGAGTGGACGCGAACGTATCGTTGTCACAGAATTCCCATACGGTGTTAACAAGACAAAAGTGCACGAACACATTGTTCGCTTAGCGCAAGAAAAACGTATTGAAGGAATTACAGCTGTTCGTGATGAATCAAGTCGTGAAGGTATTCGTTTCATCATTGAAGTACGCCGTGATGCTTCAGCAAATGTTATCTTAAATAACTTGTTCAAATTAACGAGTTTGCAAACAAACTTTAGCTTTAATATGCTTGCTATTGAAAACGGGATTCCGAAGATTCTTTCTTTAAAGCAAATTATTGTTGACTACATTGAACACCAAAAAGAAGTTATTGTTCGTCGTACAGAATTTGATAAAGCTAAGGCTGAAAAACGCGCCCACATCTTGGAAGGGTTATTGGTTGCACTTGATCATCTCGATGAGGTTATCAGCATCATCCGAAACAGTGAAACAGATGTGATTGCCCAAGGCGAATTGATGAGCCGTTTTGATTTGTCTGAACGTCAAAGTCAAGCTATCCTTGATATGCGTCTTCGTCGTTTGACAGGTTTGGAACGTGAAAAAATCCAAGCTGAATACGATGATTTGCTCGCTTTGATTGCTGATTTAGCTGATATTTTGGCAAAACCAGAACGGGTTGTCGCAATCATCAAAGAAGAAATGGATGACATCAAGCGTAAATATGCTGACCCACGTCGGACAGAATTGATGGTTGGGGAAGTTCTTTCTCTTGAAGATGAAGACTTGATTGAAGAGGAAGATGTTCTTATCACTCTTTCAAATAAAGGGTATATTAAACGTTTAGCGCAAGATGAATTCCGTGCCCAAAAACGTGGTGGACGTGGTGTCCAAGGTACTGGTGTTAATGATGATGACTTTGTTCGTGAATTGGTATCAACAAGCACTCATGACCATGTTTACTTTATGACAAACAAAGGTCGTGTTTATCGTTTAAAAGGTTACGAAATTCCAGAATATGGACGTACAGCCAAAGGATTACCAATTGTTAACCTTTTGAAATTAGATGAAGGCGAAATTGTTCAGACAATCATTAGTCAATCTGGACACGATGACAACGAAAGTTATCTTTTCTTCGTTACACGTCAAGGTCTTGTTAAACGTACCAAAGAATCTGAATTTAGCAATATTCGTCAAAATGGACTGAAAGCTCTTAACCTTAAAGATGGAGATGAATTAATCAACGTTATCAGAACAAATGGTAACGACGATATTATTATCGGTACTAAAACTGGTTACAGCGTCCGTTTCAATGAGTCTGCCATTCGTAGCATGAGCCGTTCAGCAACGGGTGTGCGTGGTGTCAACCTTCGTGAAGGTGACGAAGTTGTCGGAGCTTCACGCATTTCAAATGATCAAGAAGTGCTTGTTATCACTGAAAAAGGTTATGGAAAACGTACATTGGCTTCAGAATACCCAACTAAAGGTCGTGGCGGTAAAGGTATTAAGACTGCCAATATTACGGAAAAGAATGGTCAG
This sequence comes from Streptococcus gallolyticus, assembly GCF_003337175.1. Lineage (GTDB taxonomy): Bacteria > Bacillota > Bacilli > Lactobacillales > Streptococcaceae > Streptococcus > Streptococcus gallolyticus_B. The sequence continues at coordinate 29,583 of NZ_NETH01000001.1, read as the reverse complement.
TTAGCAGGTTTAGCAACTGTTAATGGCGATGAAGATATTATGGTTATTACTGACACAGGGGTTATTATTCGTACAAATGTTGCTAGCATCTCACAAACAAGTCGTGCCACACTAGGTGTTAAAATCATGAGACTTGCTCCAGATGCTAAAATCATGACATTTGCACTTGTCGACCCAGAAGAAAAAGTTGGAGAAGAACAAGATTGATATGGCAAAAAAATACAAGAGGGCATCGGATATGGAATAGTTTAAGATTCTTTTTATACTTACTATTATTAATTATTGGTTTGGCTATGATTTTTAATAAATCTATTCGTAATTTCTTGATTGGTCAACGTTCAAATCAATATCAAGTTAGTAAAGTTTCTAAAAAAGAAATTGAGGAAAACGAAGATGCTGATGTCACCTATGATTTTTCAGCAGTAGAGTCCATTTCGCTTCAGTCTATTTTAACAGCCCAAGCAGATAGCAGTGACCTCCCAGTTATTGGTGGAATAGCGGTACCAGATGTTGGGATTAATTTGCCGATTTTTAAAGGGCTAGGAAATACGGAGTTATCCTATGGAGCTGGAACGATGAAAGAAAATCAGGTTATGGGTGGCGAAAATAACTATGCTTTGGCTAGTCATCATGTTTTTGGATTGACTGGCTCTTCCAAAATGCTTTTTTCTCCCTTGGAAGATGCAAAGGTAGGGATGAAGATTTATTTAACAGATAAATCAACTATTTATACTTATGTTATCACCGAGATTGAAACGGTTACCCCAGATCGCTTAGATGTTATTGATGACGTTCCAGGAAAATCACAAGTAACGCTTGTTACTTGTACAGATCAGGAGGCAACTGAGCGTATTATTGTGCAAGGGGAACTAGAGGCATCTGTAGCCTATAGTGAGGCCTCAGATGATATTCTTGAAGCATTTGAGTATTCTTATAATCAAATAACCAAATAATCTTTTAATAAAGGCTGGGAAAATCCTGGCTTTTATTCTTACTGGAGGAGGTAGTAATGAAATTAGATGCCGTTCATCATCTTGCACTCATAGTGTCTGACTATGAAAAATCACGTGATTTTTATGTTAATAAACTAGGTTTTGACATTATTCGTGAAAATCATAGGCCAGATCGCCATGACTATAAACTTGATTTAAAGTGTGGAACGATTGAGTTAGAAATTTTTGGGAATAAGCTTAGCGATCCAGATTATGTGGCACCGCCAAAACGAATTGGACAACCTGATTATCACATGGAGGCTTGTGGCTTACGGCATTTGGCTTTTTATGTTGATGACGTCGATGCTTACAAGGCTGAATTGGAAGGCTTGGGAATTGCTGTTCAACCTGTTCGATATGACGATTACACAGGTAAGAAAATGACCTTCTTTTTCGACCCAGATGGTTTACCCTTAGAGTTGCACGAGTAGTTTTGGGGGCTATAAAACAGTTTTTTTCAGACTGACCCCCAAAGACATGGTATAATGGTAGCTCTAAGAGAAAGGAAATGACCAAGATGAAATTTAAAAAGATACTAATAGTTTGTGCTTTAGCAGTTTTATCCATTATCACTGTTACCAGTGTCCAAGCATCAAGTGACTCTGTTCAGGATGTTATTGATGAGACTTATGTTCAACCTGACTATGTTTTGGGATACTCTTTGTCAGATGAGCAACGTTCGCAAACATTAGCTTTGTTAGGTTACGACAGTTCAACAGATACAAGTGTTAAAACCCTTACAACAAGTGCCTATGCTAATATTATGAATGTCGCAGATGATTCGAGTTTACAATTGTATTCATCTGTTAAAATTCAGAAATTAGGTGCTTCAGAAACATTGACAGTTAATATTGTCACACCAGAGAATATTACAAAAGTTACCGAAGATATGTATCGAAATGCAGCTGTTACACTAGGTATTGAGCACGCAGCTATTACAGTAGCTTCACCAATCGCTGTTACGGGAGAGTCAGCCTTAGCTGGGATTTATTATTCTTTAGAAGAAAATGGTGCTGATGTTTCTGATGAAAGTAAAGAATTAGCTCAAGAAGAGTTAGAAGCTCTATCGACCATCAACTCTGAGAATCAAGGAACAGACGGTTATGATGCTGACAAGTTGAACGTTGCCTTAACCGATATTAAATCAGCTGTTGCAGATGCTGGTGATGGCGTTTCAAAAGAAGATGTTCGTAAAATCGTTGAAGAAACTCTTGATAATTATGGGCTAAAAGATGTTTTGTCAAGCAGTCAAATCACCTTAATTGTTAATTTTGCTTTTAACCTTTCAAAATCCAGTATCATTGATAGCAGTAGTTTCAAATCAACACTTGCTTCTTTGAAAGATAGCATTGTTTCAAATGCAAGTTCAACATTTAAGGGAATTAATCTTAATTTTGATGCCACAGACGCTTTGGAATCAAGCAAGGGCTTCCTAGCGAACATTTGGCAAGCAATTGTTAACTTCTTTAACAATCTATTTAGCTAAGCTGTCAATTTATGGTTTTCCCCGCTTTTTAAAGCGGGGATTTTTTAGCGAATGCTAAAGATTATTTTAAACTTTTTTCCTAGATAAGGTTGACTTTCTGACAAACAAGTTGTAGAATCAAATATACATATTTAGAATTATCTGAATATTAAAAAGTTTATTTAGGGAAGAGGTCTATTTTATGACTGCAAATATAGAACAACAATCGACTTGGCGTACCAAGCTTAAAGCACTTGGACCAGGTATTCTAATGGCTTCTGCCGCAGTTGGTGGGTCGCATATTGTATCATCTACTCAAGCAGGAGCTATCTATGGCTGGCAATTAGCTTTAGTGATTGTCCTTATCAATATCTTCAAGTACCCGTTTTTCCGTTTTGGCTCACAATATACCATGGAAAATGACAAGAGTTTGATTGAAGGATATGCTGAAAAAGGTAAAGGTTGGTTAGCAATTTTCTTTGTTTTGAATATTTTCTCGGCTATCGTTAACACAGCAGGGGTTGGTATTCTTTGTGCAGCTATTCTTTACAACATTTTTCCAAATGGATTCGGGCTAAGCATTTCTCAATTAACGACAATCATCATCGTGATTATTTGGGCAATGTTGCTGATTGGTGGTTACCAATTCCTTGATTCGTTAGCAAAATGGGTGATGACAGCCTTGACAATTGCGACTGTTGTAGCTGTGTTTATTGCTCTCTTTAAACATCGTGAGTATGCGCCAAACTTTGAAGCTCCGACACCTTGGCGTATGGCAGCCCTGCCGTTTATCGTATCATTGATGGGGTGGATGCCTTGCCCTATTGAAATCTCAGCAATCAACTCAATGTGGTCTGTCGAAAAACGTAAACAAGTTAACATGTCAGAAGCAGATGCTATTTTTGATTTCAATACTGGTTATGTTGGAACTGCCATTTTAGCACTTATTTTCTGTGCTTTAGGTGCCCTTATTCAATTTGGAGCAGGAGAAGAGGTACAAAGCGCTTCAGCTGCTTACATTGCTCAATTTGTCAATATGTACGCTTCTGTTCTTGGCGAATGGTCTCGTTTCTTGATTACGCTTATTGCTTTCCTATGTATTTTCGGAACGGTTATCACAGTTATTGACGGGTATTCACGTGCGAATAATGAAGCGCTTCGTCTGCTTCTTGACAAAAAGGAAGCTTCTCAAAAAGCACTTTATGGTTGGATGACATTGACAGCAGTTATTGGATTGGTCATTGTTTATCTTTTTGCTGGTAATGTTGCAACAATGCTTCGTTTTGCAATGATTGCATCATTCATTACGACACCATTCTTTGCTTATCTTAATTATTCATTAGTAAATAGTAACGAACATCAAGTTAAACCTTGGCTCAAAGGATTATCCATCATTGGTCTTGTTTATCTATTTGGGTTTGCTTTATTCTTTATCATCGCATGGCTAACTGGTAACGTCTAACTTTGATTCTTTGGCTATTTATATATTTGAGCACCTCATAAATATGGGGTGTTTTTTATTTACGTAAATATAATTATGTAAAACTTCTGTGCTTTAAAATCAATATAAGTTATCAGTAAAAAACAACTCCCTCATGATAGAAGGAGTTGTTTTGATATTAATCAATCAATGATTATTTAACGAAAGCATTGATTTCTTTTTCGATATTAGCAATTTTAGCTTCTGCATCAGCCAAATCTGTACCAACTGTAGCGATATAGAATTTGATTTTTGGTTCAGTACCTGAAGGGCGAACGGCAATCCAAGAATCGTCTGCCAGTGTGTATTTCAAGACATTGCTTGGTGGAGTTGTCAATTTTTCAACGCCGTTTGCGCTTGTGGCTGTTTGCGCCAAGAAATCTTCAGTTTTAACAATGTCAGTTGCGTTGAATTGTGCAGGAGCGTTGTCACGGAATTTATCCATGATTTTCTTGATTTCAGCAGCTCCATCAACACCGCTAAGCGTAACTGAGATTGTTTTTTCTGCGAAGTATCCGTATTCTTTGTAGATTTCTTCGATGCCGTCAGCCAATGTCAAACCACGTGAGCGGTAGTAAGCTGCGATTTCAGCAACGATAAGAACAGCTTGAACGGCATCTTTATCACGTACGAATGGTTTAATGAGATAACCGAAGCTTTCTTCGAAACCAAACATGTAAGTGTGATTGTGTTTTTCTTCAAATTCTTGAATTTTTTCAGCGATAAATTTGAAACCAGTCAAGACATTAAACATTGTAGCACCGTAGCTTTCAGCGATTTTTGTTACCAATTCAGTTGAAACGATTGATTTTGCCAAAGCCGCATTTTCTGGAAGAGTTCCAGCTGTTTTGTGAGCCTCAAGAATATATTTAGCGATGATAGCACCAATTTGGTTACCAGAAAGGTTACGGTATGAACCGTCTGCTTGACGAATTTCAACGCCGAGACGGTCAGCGTCTGGGTCAGTTGCGACAAGAACGTCAGCGTCAACTTTGCGACCAAGTTCTTCAGCAAGAGCAAAAGCTTCTTGGTTTTCTGGGTTTGGAGATGTTACAGTAGAGAAATCTGGGTCTGGAACAGCTTGAGCTTCAACGACTTGAACGGAATCAAAACCAGCTTGAGCAAGTGCGCGACGAGCAAGCATTTCACCAGTACCATGAAGTGGTGTGTAAACAATCTTCATGTCTTTACCGTAGTCATCAATCAATTTTTGGTTGATGTTAACATCTTTAACTTCTTTAAGGTATTCAGCATCAACAGCTTCACCGATAACTTCGATAAGACCAGAAGCCTTGCTTTCTTCAAGGTTAGCCAATTCGATAGCAAATGGGTCTTTGATCGCACGGATAAAGTCAGTCAAAGCATCAGCGTCAGCTGGTGGCATTTGCCCACCGTCTTCACCATAAACTTTATAACCATTAAATGGAGCTGGGTTGTGACTAGCAGTTACCATGATACCTGCAAATGCGCCAAGATAACGAACTGCAAATGACAATTCTGGTGTTGGGCGAAGTGATTCAAAGACATAAGCTTTAATGCCATGTTTTGCTAAAACTTGAGCAGATTCAAAGGCGAATTCTGGTGAGAAGTGGCGAGAATCATAAGCAATCGCAACCCCACGTTTTTTAACGTCTTCACCTTTAGTTTCAATCAGTTTTGCCAGACCTTCAGTTGCTTGGCGGACAACGTAGATGTTAATACGGTTAGTACCAGCACCAATGATACCACGCATACCTGCCGTACCAAACTCAAGGTTGGTGTAGAAAGCGTCTTCTTTGGTCTTCTCATCCATGGCCACTAATTCTTTACGGAGATAGTCAGGTAGTTCCGCAAAGTCAAGCCATTTTTGATAGTTTTCAGTGTAAGTCATAATAGGACTCCTTTTCTCTGTTCTTCTAAACGCTTTCATTATACCACTTTGTAAAAGATTTTTCTAGTCCTAATTTGAGATAAGTGAATATATTGATATATAAGGGTTTTGAGGGTTTTTTCGAAGATTACGCAAACGGTTGTTTAACCCTTGAAAATACTTAAAAATTTTACTAGCTTTAAGTAAAAAATCACAAGCTTTTTAGCCCATGATTTTCAACGTTAATGTTTAATTTTTTGTAAACTTGGAACAAGTGCAAGTGTTAAAATGGCAGAAATAATCATTTCAGCGATAGCATTTGTTCCAAAAACAACAGCAAGCAGAGTTTGGATATTTCCGTTATAAACGTTTGAGAAGAGTAGGAAAATGCCTCCTAAAACGAAAATGGTATTTGTCATCGAACCAATCGCACCAGCGATAACGAGTCCAGTTCTATTATGTAGCCATTTATAAACAAAATAAGGTGTTATACCGATTAGGATACGTGGAACAAGAGCAATGATTAGTGAAGCAAAATTCCCGTTTTCAACAAATGGAGAAAAGAGATAACTTGTTGGTAACAATGTCAGAGTGTTTACGGTAACACTCATAATCCCCATTAATCCACCTAGGATAGCGCCAATTCGTGGTCCATAGACAATAGAAGCGATAATAACTGGAACATGCACGAGTGTAGGCTTGATTGGAACAGGCCAAAGGTTAAACACTAAGCTTGTTAGAAAATTTATCACAAGCATAATAGCAAAGAAGATAGCAATCATAGCAACATCGGTTGCTGCTTTATTTTTTTTCATCATTCCTCCTAAATGGACTGAAAAATGTAGTATTTGGAATTTTTAGTTTTCCAAATGCCAATTCATTATACAAATTTACAACTGTCTTGACAAGTATCGATTTTGATTTTTAGTTCTCAATGGTATCTTGAATTGTTTGAACAATGACGTCTAATTCAGCAAGAGCACCACGTCCAACATCACCGCAGGCAAGCCTGCTTGAACGCGGTTCAATTTTTTGATAACCGACTTCTTGCAAGATTTGTAAATTGCGTTGCGTTAGTGGATTGTCATACATCTTGGTATTCATAGCTGGCGCAATCAATTTTGGAGTATCTGTCGGCAAAGCTAGCGCAGTTGCTGTGACAATATTATCTGCGATACCATGAGCTAATTTAGCGATTGTATTAGCGGAAGCAGGAGCAACTACGAATAAGTCGGCTTGTTTTGCTAGTTCAATATGATGAACAACTTTTGGGTTGTCTTCTTTCATAACATCAAGATGAACAGGATTTTTTGATAACACTTGCAATGTTAGTGGCGTTATAAATTGCGTTGCAGCGTCCGTCATTAAAACGTGTACTTGATAGCCTAATTTGGTTAACTGATTGCTTAAATCAGCTGCTTTATAGGCAGAAATGCTCCCTGAAACAGCCAGTACGATTGTTTTAGTCATGAGTTGTCACCCTTTCAAAAATTAATTTAGCCAGCTCAGCTTTTGTTTCGGCTTCGGTTACGTCGTTTTCACTGAGCAAATAAGCGTGGTGGTGTGTCCCATTGATTTCATTTAAATCATTGGCGACGATATAGTGTGCTTTATTTTTCTTCAAATTAGCACGCGCCACCGCAAACAATTCATCCTTGCTAACATTAACCAATAATTTAAAGCCAATCAGCATGATATCAGGATTCCATGTTTTGACCAAGCTGATAACTTTCGGTGTTTTCTTTAAAAAGAGCACTTGGTAGTCTGCTTTAGAGGAAATTTTCGATTCGGTATTTTGCTGTGTCAGAAAATCTGAAATATGCTCGGCATTTTCAACCTCATCTAAATCAGTCATATAGACAGGAGTGTAATCAGACACAGCCATGCTATGAATAAAAACGTCATGTGTCTTAACAAGTGGCTCTAAAGTTTCAAGCAAACTATCAACAGTTGAGACGATATAGGTTGTCAAATGTGGCTGTTCTTTTGGTTTGACAGCTTCTTTGGTCGTAACCAAAGTCACCTCATGTCCATTTTCTAAAAATATTTCTGCAATGTCTTTTCCTAAACTTCCTGTTGCCTGATTCGTAATGCCACGAACAGCATCAATTTTCTCAGTTGTTCCGCCAGATGTGATTAAAATGTTCATAGAGTTATTGTACACAAAAAATTTTTCTCCGTAAATGGTTTGCTATCGAATCAGGGGTTAAGTTTTCTTTTAGCTATTTTTCAGAAAATCTTTAGCCAAATTCGATAGGCTTAATCTAACTTATCAATGCCACATGAAAGGAGGAGGCGATGAGATTTTTAAAAAAGCATGCTTACACTTTGTTATTTAGCACAGCTTTATTGTCTGCAAATGGTTATGTTCTTTTGAAAACATTTGTGATACCATCGGCGGTATCTAAAGTTGCTACAGACACAAGTAGCACGACGGCATCGACAGAAACAGGCGAAGTGACGACAACAGATACTTCCTATCAAGATGACAATATCTCCATCACCATTACAACAGGAAATACAAGCGATACAACGTATTATGTAGCAGATATTACACTTTCTAGTGCAGATTATTTAAAAACAGCGTTAGCACAGGACACTTTTGGAACGAATATTACAGAAACCACGTCTAGTATAGCTTCAAGTAAAAATGCCATTTTTGCCATTAACGGTGACTATTACGGCGCTAATACGTCAGGTTATGTGATTAAAAACGGTGTAATCTATCGTAGTAGCAATCGACAATCTGATTATGATGATTTAGCTATCTATTCAGACGGTAGTTTTGGAACGTTTAACGAAAGCGATACGACAACACAGGAATTGCTAGACAGTGGTGTTGTCAATACCTTTGCCTTTGGTCCAACCCTTGTTTCAAATGGTCAGATTGCTGTTTCTGAATCTGAAGAAGTTGGACAAGCTATGGCAGAAAATCCACGAACAGCTATCGGAATTATCGAAACAGATGATGGTAGTCTGCATTACATTGTTATTGTTTCTGATGGTCGTACGGATGAGTCGGCTGGCTTGACCTTGTATGAAATGGCAGAGCTGATGCAATCTTATGGTGTGACGACAGCTTATAATTTGGATGGTGGTGGCTCATCAACCATGTATTTCAACGGTAAAGTCATTAACAATCCAACAACAAGTGGTAACACAATAGAAGAAAGAGCGGTGAGTGACATTGTTTACATCGGTTACTAAACGAACATTTGGCAGAGCAACCCTTGCTTATCTCGGTTTAACCATTTTTTGCCTTGTATTTACCATTATTTATGAAAAATTCAGTTATGGTGAATCTTCCATTTTCATGCGATTAATGTTTCTAGCACCTTTAGCAGGAGCAGTGGTTTCATTTTTATCAGGTCTTAATTTGACTTGGATAACGAAACGCGGACCATTTCTTTTATTTAATTCAAGCTTAGCTATTATTGCTAGTGCTTGCTTGGTGAGAGGCATTATCGAAGTTTCTGGACGAACGAGTTCCTATGACCAACCGTATTGGTGGACTGCACTTGCTTTTTCAGGTTTGAGCCTAGTCATAGGATTGCTTAGCCGAGACAAAAAACAATAGTAACATATCAACGGATTAAAAGAACTGAGGAATTTTATGAAAACAAAACAGACATTATTATATAGCGTATGTGCGCTTACTTTGCTAAGTTTGGGCGCGTGTTCTCAAACAAGTAGCACATCATCAACGTCAAGTTCATCATCGACAGTAGCAAGTACAACGTCAGCAAGCACTTCGACAGATGCTAATACTGATTATTTCACTGAAACTGACTTAACATCAACCTATGACGAATCATCAGCATCAACGATTACCTTATCGGGTTCATCAGCTGATGTGTCTGGTGATGGTGTTAGCGTGGATGGCTCAACAGTGACGATTTCTGAATCAGGGACTTACATTGTTTCAGGTGAAAGTGACGGGATTCAAATCAAAGTTACTGCCGCTGACTCTGACAAGGTTCAGATTGTTCTCAACGGCGTCACAATGACAGGAAGCGATGCTTTGATTGCAGTCACATCAGCTGATAAAGTGGTGATTACATCCGCAGACGGTACAACAAACACACTGACGGACTCTGAACATACAACAGATGATTACAGTGCAGCCATTTACAGTAAAAGCGATTTAACCTTTAACGGTTCTGGAACATTGACTGTCGAAGGAAATGATAACAATGCTATCAAGGGAAGTGACGACGTTAAATTTACAGGCGGAACGTATAATATCACATCAACCGTTAAACATGCTATTTCGGCAAATGACGCTATCGATATTTATAATTCAACCCTTAATTTAACTTCTACCGAAGATGCTATTCATTCCGATAATGACGAAGATACTTCTTTAGGAAATATCTACATTCAATCAGGAAATATTACCATTAATGCAGGTGATGACGGCATCCATGCTTCTAATGACTTGGTGATTGACGGCGGAACAATAGATATTCAATCATGTGTCGAAGGTCTGGAAGGTAAGACTATCACAATCAACGACGGTACGATCTCAATTAACGCCTCAGATGACGGTATCAATGCGACAGACTGGGCATTTACAGGCAGTGATATGGAAGCACAAGATGATGTTCTCATCACAATTAACGGCGGGGCTATTACCATCACTATGGCAGACGGTGACACAGACGGTATTGACTCAAATGGTGATTTAGTCGTTAACGGTGGAACAATTAATATCACTGGACAATCAGCCTTTGACTTCAGTGGTAATGCAACTTACAATGGCGGAACTTTGATTGTCAACGGTGAAACAGAAACGGAAATTACTGAAAGCGGACCTGGTTCTGGTGGAGGTCGTGGCCAATTTTAAGAAATAGTTTTGGGTTCACAAGAAGAAAGGAAGCACTATTATGCACATTATCATTCCAGCTTATGAACCAGACCAAAGGCTTGTTCAAGTCGTGCAAGGTATCAAAGAAGAACTTCAAGCAGATATTATTGTTGTCAATGATGGTAGCGATGCTTCTTATGACACGTTTTATCATCAAGTTGAACAACTTGGGGCTACGGTGCTGATTCACCCCAACAACCTTGGAAAAGGTGCAGCGCTCAAGACAGCTTTTACGCATATTCAAACCGTATCTGTCAATAGTGATATTATGATTACGGTTGATAGTGATGGACAACATTTAATTAAAGATATTGTCAAAGTTGCACGTGCGACGCAACATCATCCAGAAAGCATCGTCCTTGGTGCGCGTGCTTTTGTCGGAAAAGTGCCTGCCAGAAGCCGTTTTGGCAATAAAGTAACCGCTCAACTTTTCCGATTAGTGACAGGAGTAGCCATTACTGATACCCAAACTGGCTTACGTGGATTATCAACGGAATTACTCCCTTGGTTATTGTCACTAAAAGGCGAACGTTTCGAGTATGAATTTAATATGTTGCTTGAAGCGGATCGGAGTGGTCATGACATTCATGAAGTCCCAATCGAGACGGTCTATATTGAAGGAAACGAAAGTTCTCATTTTCGACCAATTCAAGACTCTATTCGAATTTACAGCCCCTTTTTAAAATTCTCTGGCGCGTCTATTTTAGCAACGATCGTTGATGCGTTAGCATTATTTACGCTGGTCGCTTTAACTAAAAATCTCTTAATTTCTGTTATTTTAGCGCGCCTTATCAGTGCAACAACCCAATGCTTACTAAATGCCAATCTTGTTTTTAAGCGAAGTAACCCACTTTTGATTTCGATTGTTCGGTATTTCCTATTAGTCGCTGTCATTTTGACTTGTAATTATTTTATGTTAAAAGTTCTGATTAGCATTGGACTTGGTTTAATCCTCTCAAAACTTTTGACCGAGACAATCCTCTTTATCCTAAGTTATCGTGTTCAACGAAAATTTGTTTTCAATTAATTCAAAATAAAAACACGTATATTATTCTTTAGTTCAAGAAATAACGTGCGTTTTTAAAAAAGTATGTTATAATATTTTTATTAATCATTAACTAACTAGAGGAGAGTCCCGTGAAATCTGATATCGAAATTGCACAAAGTGTCGAACTCAAACCAATCACAGAAGTTGTTAAAAAAGTCGGTATTACAGTTGATGATATTGAACTTTATGGCAAATACAAAGCCAAATTGTCTTTCGATAAAATCAAATCTGTCCAAGAAAACAAACCGGGTAAATTGGTTCTTGTGACAGCGATTAACCCAACACCAGCAGGTGAAGGAAAATCAACAATGTCAATCGGTCTTGCTGATGCTTTAACTAAAATCGGCAAAAAAACGATGCTTGCTTTGCGTGAACCATCTCTTGGTCCTGTCATGGGAATCAAAGGTGGAGCAGCAGGTGGTGGTTACGCCCAAGTCCTTCCAATGGAAGATATTAACCTCCACTTTACAGGTGATATGCATGCGATTACGACGGCAAATAATGCCCTTTCAGCAATTATCGATAATCACCTTCATCAAGGAAACGAGCTTGGCATTGACCAACGTCGTATTATTTGGAAACGTGTTGTTGACCTCAATGACCGCGCTCTTCGTCATGTCACAATTGGTCTCGGCAGCCCTGTTAACGGTATTCCACGTGAAGACGGCTTTGACATCACTGTTGCCTCAGAAATCATGGCAATCTTGTGCTTAGCAACTGATATCAACGATTTGAAAGAACGTTTGGCAAATATCGTGGTTGCTTACCGTTATGACCGTACACCAGTTTACGTTCGTGATCTTAAAGTCGAAGGTGCTTTGACACTTATCCTTAAAGACGCTATCAAACCAAACCTTGTCCAAACCATCTACGGAACACCAGCTTTTGTTCACGGCGGACCATTTGCCAACATTGCTCATGGTTGTAACTCAGTTCTTGCCACAGCAACAGCGCTTCGCTTAGCTGATTACACAATCACAGAAGCAGGGTTTGGTGCTGACCTTGGTGCTGAAAAATTCCTTGATATCAAAACACCAAATCTTCCAACAACACCAGACGCGGTTGTTATTGTTGCTACAATTCGTGCCCTTAAAATGCATGGTGGCGTAGCTAAAACAGACCTTGGTGAAGAAAATGTTGAAGCGGTTCGCGCTGGATTTGCTAACCTTAAACGTCACGTTGAAAATGTTCGTAAATTTGGCGTACCAGCAGTCGTAGCAATCAATGAATTTGTCGCAGATACTGAAGCTGAAATTGCTGCGCTTAAAGAACTTTGTGCTGAAATCGACGTTCCAGTAGAACTTGCTAGCGTTTGGGCAAATGGGGCTGACGGCGGTATCGACCTCGCCAATGCCGTTGTTAATGCTGTTGAAAATGGTAATGCCGATTACAAACGCCTTTATTCAGACGAAGATTCTCTTGAAGAAAAAGTCACTAAAATTGTGACTGAAATCTATGGCGGTAACAAAGTTATCTTTGGCAAGAAAGCCAAAACACAGTTAAAACAATTTGCCCAATTCGGCTGGGATAAATTGCCAGTTTGTATGGCTAAAACACAATACAGCTTCTCTGATAACCAAGCACTCCTCGGAGCACCAGAAGGCTTTGATATCACAATCCGCGAATTCATCCCCAAAACTGGTGCAGGCTTCATCGTCGCTCTCACAGGTGATGTGATGACAATGCCTGGTTTACCTAAAAAACCAGCTGCACTTAACATGGACGTCTCTGAAGACGGCACAGCTATCGGATTGTTCTAAAATTAACATAGTCAAAAAGTCAACCTCGGTTGGCTTTTTTTAGTTCTGGTTTTTCAATAGGAAACGAAGTGGAAAATATGATATAATGGTTAGCAAGAATAGACGAACATGGAGGTTATGATTATCGAAAATAAAAACAAAGATAAAGCTATGCGCTTGTTGGACAAGAGCCGACGTAGTTTTCTTCGAGGGATTTTTAGTCGAACAACCGTTATTTCCCTTCTCTTGATACTACAACTAGTTTTCTTAGTAGCTTCCTTTGCCTGGCTTGATCAATACCGCATTTGGGTGGCAATCGTTGAGCGTATTCTTGCCATTACAGCCGTTTTGTATTTGGTAAATAGTGAAATGGATGCCCTCTCACGTGTCACATGGTTGATTTTGGTAATGATCGCCCCCTTATTGGGGTCACTTTTTCTCATTTACACCAAACTCGACTGGGGTTATCGCGGACTCAAGCAACGAATGATGGAATTGGTTGATGCCAGCGTCAGATATTTGCCATACAATCCAGAGATTTTGAAAGTCTTAAAAGGTAATACATCGACGACCTATCATTTGGTACAATATTTTGACCGCAGCCGTGGAAATTTCCCAGCTTATCAAAATACAGAGGTCACTTATTTTCCGATTGGCGAAGTTTTTTTTGAAGAATTAAAAAAACAGCTACTTAAAGCCGAAAAGTACATTTTTATGGAATTTTTCATCATCGCTGAAGGAGTTATGTGGGGGGAAATTCTTAGTATTCTCGAGCAAAAAGTGAAAGAAGGCGTTGAAGTTCGTGTTCTTTATGACGGTATGATTGAGTTTTCAACCTTATCTTTTGACTACACACAACGTTTGAAAAAACTAGGAATTCAAGCAAAGGCATTTTCACCGATTTCACCATTTATCTCGACTTATTATAATTACCGTGACCACCGAAAAATCATTGTTATCGACGGTAAAGTCGGCTTCACAGGTGGCGTGAATTTGGCAGATGAATACATTAATAAATTAGAACGTTTTGGTCATTGGAAAGATACTGCAATCATGCTTGAGGGCGAAGCTGTTAACAGTTTTGTCGTGCTTTTCTTGCAAATGTGGTCTGTAACCGAAAAAGAATTGGTTATCGAACCTTATCTAGTTGAACATGATAAATCAAGGCGTGCCAACGGCTATGTCATTCCTTATGGAGATTCTCCTTTGGATACCGACAAAGTAGGAGAAAATGTTTATATTGACATCCTTAACCACGCCAGAGATTACGTTTATATCATGACACCTTACCTGATTTTGGATAGTGAAATGGAGCATGCCATCTGCTTTGCGGCTGAACGTGGTGTAGATGTCCGAATTATTATGCCAGGAATTCCTGACAAACCAATTCCATATGCTCTAGCTAAGACTTATTTCAGCAAACTCATGCGCTCTGGTGTTAAAATTTACCTTTATAAACCAGGTTTTGTTCATGCTAAAGTCTTTATTAGCGATGATAGCAAGGCTGTTGTTGGGACAATTAACCTTGATTACCGTAGTTTGTATCACCACTTTGAATGTGCTACCTATATGTACAAAGTTGATGCCATTCAAGATATTTATAAGGACTGCATGCAAACTCTAAAAGACTGCAAACGTGTTACCCCTGAAATGGTTAACAACCGCCCAGCACACGAAAAAATCATCGGACTCCTTGTCAAAACCATCGCACCGTTGATGTAGGAGTAGCTCTTTGCAAATCTTACTATCTGTGATATACTAGTTGCATGCGATGAGCCGAATTAACTCAATTTGAGAGTTTATTTGCGCAGAGGAGGTCACTCTAGGTTGACTAGAAACGCAGGAGCGGACTTTGACAATTTGTGTGAACCTTTTTGTCACACTCGTTCGAGTGCCTCGTTTCCCTACTTTTTGGTAGGGATTTTTTTATTGTCAAAATTTAAGTAAAAGTAAGTCTTTTCTTTTACCTCAAAAAATTGTATAATGTACCTACTATGATTTTTTAGAAAATTGAGAATAGTACACTATTTTTCAGGAAGAGGTATTGAAATGGGATATACAGTCGCTGTCGTTGGTGCCACAGGCGCCGTTGGAACTCGCATGATTCAACAATTAGAACAATCAACACTCCCTATTGACAAAGTACGTCTTTTGTCATCTTCACGTTCTGCTGGAAAAGTATTGAAGTATAAGGGACAAGATGTTACTGTTGAATTGACAACCGAAGATTCATTTGAAGGCGTTGATATTGCTCTTTTCTCTGCAGGCGGTTCTGTGTCAGCAAAATTCGCTCCATATGCTGTTAAAGCAGGAGCGGTTGTTGTCGATAACACATCATATTTCCGTCAAAATCCAGATGTGCCACTTGTTGTACCTGAAGTCAATGCTCACGCTTTGGATGCTCACAACGGTATCATTGCTTGTCCAAACTGTTCAACTATCCAAATGATGGTTGCTTTGGAACCTGTCCGCCAAAAATGGGGCTTGAGCCGTATTATCGTCTCAACATACCAAGCCGTATCTGGTGCAGGTCAATCAGCTATTAACGAAACCATTCGTGAAATCAAAGAAGTGGTCAATGACGGTGCTGAACCAAAAGATGTTCACGCTGATATTTTGCCATGCGGTGGTGATAAGAAACACTTCCCAATTGCATTTAACACTCTTGCGCAAATTGATGTCTTTACTGACAATGACTACACTTACGAAGAAATGAAAATGACAAATGAAACGAAGAAAATCATGGAAGAACCAGACCTTCCAGTTTCTGCAACTTGTGTTCGTGTGCCAGTTCTTTTCTCTCATTCCGAATCTGTTTACATCGAAACAAAAGAAGTAGCACCAATTGAAGAAGTTAAAGCGGCAATTGCCACCTTCCCAGGAGCTGTCCTTGAAGATGATGTTGCTAATCAAGTTTACCCACAAGCTGCTAATGCTGTTGGCAAACGCGAAACATTCGTTGGTCGTATCCGTAAAGACTTAGACGTTGAAAATGGTATCCATATGTGGGTTGTTTCAGACAACCTTCTTAAAGGTGCAGCATGGAATTCTGTTCAAATTGCTGAGACTCTCCATGAACGTGGTCTTGTACACCCAACTAAAGAACTTAAATTTGAACTCAAATAATTGTAAATAACCCAAGCCAATTTCTTAGGAGGTTGGTTCTTTGAGTATGCTTACTCTATCTTATAAAACTAACAGAATAGGAGATTACTATGGCTATTGAAGATTTAAGAAATGTAAAAATCATCACTGCGATGATTACCCCATTTAATGCAGATGGGTCGATTAATTTTGATGCTCTGCCAAAACTTGTTGAACATTTGCTTGCTCACCACACTGACGGAATCTTGTTAGCGGGAACAACTGCTGAAAGTCCAACACTAACCCACGATGAAGAATTAGAGCTTTTCGCTGCTGTTCAAAAAATCGTTAACGGTCGTGTGCCGTTAATCGCTGGTGTTGGTACAAATGACACACGTGATTCTATCGAATTTGCGCGTGAAGTAGCTGCATTTGGTGGCTTTGCCGCTGGTCTTGCTATTGTTCCTTATTACAACAAACCCTCCCAAGAAGGTATGTATCAACATTTTAAAGCAATTGCCGATGCGAGTGAGCTACCAATTATCATTTATAATATTCCTGGTCGTGTTGTTGTTGAAATGACACCAGAAACCATGTTGCGTTTGGCTGAACACCCTAATATTATTGGCGTGAAAGAATGTACAAGCCTTGCTAATATGGCTTACCTTATCGAGCACAAGCCTGATGATTTCTTGATTTATACAGGTGAAGACGGCGATGCCTTTCATGCGATGAATCTTGGGGCTGACGGTGTTATTTCTGTTGCTTCTCACGTTAACGGTGACGAAATGCACGAAATGCTTACAGCGATTGAAAATAGCGATATTAAAAAAGCGGCAGCTATCCAACGTCAATTCATTCCGAAAGTCAATGCATTATTCTCTTATCCTAGTCCTGCACCAGTCAAAGCGGTCTTGAATTACCTTGGATTTGAAACTGGTCCATTGCGTTTACCATTGGTATCATGCCCGCCAGAAGATGCAAAACGCATTATCGACGTTGTCATTGACGGTGATGTTGAAGCTACCAAAGAAACAGTCACAGGTGTTTTGCGTCCAGATTATTAATGTAAACATAAAAATCCTCAGAAAGCTAAATTTCTGGGGATTCTTTGCATTATTAGAACTTAAACAGTTTACTGAATAGATTATTTTGCAATAATATTTAGCGTTTCTGATAAATAAATATCATTTGGAATTTGGATAAAACGCTTTTGAGGAGTTGTCAGATAACTATTTTCTAAATAATTGATTTTATTGGTAAATTTGAGTTCTCCTAAATGTCTATCTTGTGGCAATTCGATCAGAAGGTGCTGGAGCGATGCGCTGTAATGCTGAATATTTGGAACTTGTGAGAGAAGCACGGTCGTTTTAGCAACTTGTTCATGAAATACCTGACTCAGATAATTCAGATTTTTTTCAAACATGCCACTATCCAAATAGAGAGACAAGGCTTTTTGCATAATGAGATTGGTGTCATAGTCAATCATTTTTTTGTGCTCCAGAAAAGCCTGCATTAATGGCTGAGGAAGCACAATTGTTCCAAGACGCAAAGCTGGAAAAATGGTCATTGAAAATGATTTTAAGTAGATAACATGACCTGACGTGTCATAATAATGCAAGGGCAAATCCGTTGATTTCGTGAAATCTCCCATGTAATCATCTTCGATGATGTAAACGTCATATTTTTGAGCTAATTCTACAATTTTTTGCTTTTCAACTGCGGTATAAGATAGCCCGAGTGGGTTTGAAAATCGTGAAATCGTATAGAAAAACTTGATGTCTTGCGTTTTAAATAATCGTTCTAATGTCGTTAAATCAATCCCGTTAAAATCACGCTCAATCGTCTGGTAAGGAAGATTTTGTGAAGCCACCAAATCAATCATACGGTGATAAGTTGGCTGTTCTAAGAGAATCGTTGCCTTTTTATTTGGAAATGAAACTTGTGAAAGAATATAAAGCGCTTGTTGGGTTCCTGAAGTGACTAAAATATCGTTTTCCTTAGCATAAATAGTCCCTTTTTCCAAGTAGTTTTTTAAGGATAGAATTAATTCTTGCAACCCTTGTTGTTGATAGTAGTAGTTAAAAAGGTAATTTTCGCGATTAACTAACGTTTCTGTCAAACACGTCGTGAAATCCTCGTACGCCATGTTATTATATTCTGTTAAACTCAAATTAAGTGGCTCTTCTTTTTGACTTTTGCCTTCAAGAACGTAATAACCGCTCTTGTTGACAGCATAGATGTAATTTTTAAATTTGAGTTCCAAGAGTGCTCGTTGTACCGTGTCTTTGCTACAATGATAGCTTTGACTGAGGGTACGAATTGAAGGGATTTTATCTCCTTTTTTTAAGCTTCCAGATTCGATGTGTTCTACAATAGCCGTCATGATTTCTTGATATTTACTAGTCATAGACTGTCCCCGTACAGTTTTTAATTATTTCTATTGTATTATAAATTGAATTTTCTTACAATATTTTTAATCTCTTAATCTAAAGATATCGCTATTTTAGAGAAAAGATTAGAAAGTTGCTTTTTATGAAGAATCCTACAAAGTCAGTTATCGTTGCCAATGATATTGTCGGTTTAGGCAAGGTCGCCTTGTCAACGGCCTTACCTGTTTTGTCAGCTTGTCAGATTGAGGTCATTTCGTTGCCAACAGTGCTTTTATCGTCGCATACAGGTGGTTTTGAAAATATTAGTATTACAGAATTGAATCAAGCGACAACAGGCTTTTTAACCCAGTGGAATACCATAAATTTTTCTGTTGATGGCTTGATGACTGGTTATTTCAACTCTCAAGAACAATTGCATCAAATAGCAAAATTTGCTAAGCAAAGAAAACTGGTACGTTTCGTTGACCCGATCATGGCTGACAATGGACGTTTGTATGCAGGCTATCAGCAAGATTTTGTGACCGTCATGCAGCAATTTTGCCAGAATGCTGATGTCATTACGCCAAACATTACCGAAGCTTGTTTACTAGCAGATATTCCTTATCTCGGTGAAAATTATACAAGAAAAGATATTGAAGAATTGCTTTTAAGGCTAGAAAAATGTCATAATAAGCACGTGATTTTAACGGGTATTTCTTTTGAAGCAGGGCAAATCGGATTAGCACATTTCAATCAGCAGAGCGGCAGCATCACTTATCATATGTCTAAGACTTATCCGTACCATTTTTTTGGAACAGGTGATTTATTGTGTGCTGTTTTAGGAGCTGCTTATTTTCATGGCTTATCGTTGGATAAAACAGCAGAAATAGCGCTTGATTTTATTGATAAAACCTTGCAATTGACTTTAGAGTTGAAACGAGATTTGAAATTAGGACTTTGTTATGAACCTTATTTGTTGGATTTAGCCATTCAAATGAAGCGCTTGAAGGAGGAAAAAGAATGAAACATCTCACTACACGTCAACTTGTCGAATTAAGCTTATATGCGGCTTTAATTTTCATCAGTGTCCAATTTTTGCGTATTCCTCTTGGAACTCAATTTGTCCATTTCGGAAATGCTTTAGTGGTTGTTGCCGTTTTACTTTACGGTTCACGATTAGGTGCGTTAGTAGCAGCTATCGGACTAGGTTTATTCGATGTGTTAAATGGATACGCTGCAGAAGTTTGGATTACCATATTAGAGTCTTTGATAGTTTGTCTGGTTCTTCATTTTGTGTTTGAAAAATTAATGCATTCTGATGATAAAACGCGCAAGGTTATCATTGTTGGAATTGTTGCAGCGATAACAAAAATTATTAGTAATCTTGTCAAATACACGATTATCAATAGCATTGTCGGTGGTCTCCAGTTTCAAGTCGCTTTCATAGCAGCCTTGGTTAAAATCGGTGGCACATTCGGTTCAGCTCTGGTAACGATTATCTCTGTTCCAATTCTCTACCCAATTCTCAAACAAATCTTTTCACATCACGCACAACCCAAAACCATTTCTGAATGATTTTTCAAGCTCTTGAACAAGAGCTTTTTTCGTTGATTAGTCGCCTAGGTATAAGCATAAATCATCATAAAAGTCATTGACAAACCCTTAGAAAAGCGCTACAATAATAGTAAGAAAAGGCTTACAAATCAAAAGAGGTAGACTTCATAAAAAATTCATATTAAAAAGCTCGTTTGATACTTTAGCTGGATAATATTATGGCTATTTTATAATAGGATTGGTTGATATAATTTTGTTTACAATATGGGAGTATTTATCATGAAAAAGAATATTAAAAAATTGATGTCAACAGCGTTGATAACTCTCACTCTAGCTGGTGTTGGAGGGTCAATGGTATCAGCAGCCACCGTTTACTATAAAGGAAGTGCTGTCTACTGGAATTATGGTTGGACAGCAGGACTTTGGAGCTATTCAAATGTTCAATCAAGCGTATACGAACACTCATCCACTGCTAATGGAGCTTTCTCAGGCTGGCAGAGACCAGGTGGCGAAGCGCGCGCCTCTAAATTCATCGGTACCAATACAGCACGGTGCTACTGGAATTGTAGGGGGTAGCCTATGACTTACAAAAACATGTTATTAGGTAAGATAAGGTACTTAATCCTGTTTTTGGTTGCCATTCAGAGTGTGTTGTTTGCTCTGGTGGCAATTTTTTTTACAGGAGTACAGTATCAAGAGGGATGGCAGGGTTATAATCAGAATTCTAGTACCGTAACCGTTTACCTTCAAAGGTTATCAGATGACCAATCTCAAGCTGTTTTTCACTATTTTTTGGAACACAGTGACTTATCAATATGGACAAGACGGTTTGAAACGAGTGAATCAGGAGAAGGGCTAAGTAAGGTTTATATAGATATCCTTGGAAATCCCGAAGGATTCTCAGACGCTGTCAATAGTGGTACAGTCATTGTTTCTCATCAACAATTTACAACCTTACTAGAACATGATGATAATAGCTTAACGATTGGACTGGATAATGGTTCCCATAATATGCTTTATAAGTTACCAAGCCTGTTATTTACCACACCTGTTGTCATCGATCGCCTAGATTATATTTTTCAAAAAACGAATACCATAAATGGAATCTATGACATTAACGGTATTAACGATAATGATACGAGAGATACTTTTTTGTCAGGCCTTTCAGCAATAACTGGCATTACCGTTGAGGAATTGACTAAAAAAAAGTTTTGGAAGTCATACTGACTATGGTATTTGGCTTCTTGTTTTAGCCATTAGCATTGTTGTCAACGCCCTGATTCTTCTTATTTTATTCTTAATCTGCGTCTTGCAGTCCTTTAAGCACTTTGGCATACTGATTCTCTTAGGGTGGGGGAGAAAAGAGTTGTGGGGCGCTCTTTTCAAGAACTTTCTACTATTTTCTATCTCTATAACTCCTGTTTCTGCGCTAGCTATTTGGTTATTATCAGGTTGGTCTAGTTTGGGTCTGTCGGTACTGCCTTTGATTTTTGCAAGTACGAGCCTATCAATTTTAGTGCTCTGTTTAACGCTACTCATACCAAGTATTATAGTCTACCTGGTTTCACCGCTAGCTACCATTCATAAACGCTTACCAATGAAACCACTAATGATTATTAGTGTGGTATTTTATATTCTGGCAGCAGGTCTATTGATTGTTACTAGCCATTCTCTCGATGCGCCAATGAATCAATTTATTGATAATGTCAAAGTGGCTAGAGCATGGAAAAACGTTGAAAACATGTATGTCCTCTCAGATGTTAGCGAGGGCGATGATATTGGAATTTATGCTGGTACTACAGATTCCTTGGAACGAGACATGTATGCCTTTTATCAACGCATTTCTACCCTTCCAGGTGTTTATATCGCAAAAGGCGAATATCTCGGTCACACCTATCTGGATATTGTCTCTGATACCTATCAAAATGTCCCGAGGAAACCTTTCTGGTATTTAACTTATTCCTATAATTATTTATCGGATTTTGGTCTTGAATTAAGTGAAGACGAATTATCAGCAATAAAGAGTGGCACACGCCTCTACCTTATACCTGAGACGCTTAGTGCAGCAGAAGTTGAGGTGATGAAAGCCTATTTGCAAGAAAGTGTGACGGTCAAACCTGAGGATATCGCTACTAAGTTTACAACGAATCCCACCTTTCTATTTAAAACCTATCAGCCCTCAAATCCGCTCTTTACTTGGTCAACTTCTATTAAAAATGGTGTAACTAGTCAAGAACCGATTATTTTTGTAGCATCACCTGAAAACTTATATTTTATGGAAACGGCTAATTTAGTTGTTAGTGGCTACAATGGACTTTTGAAACTTCGCAATAAGGAAGTAATGAGCCAAGTGACATCAATTTTAGAAAATGATTTCCCCAATTTAGCAGACAATGCCTTAAGGTTTATAACCGTTAAAAATTATATCAATGGTTTTCAAAAAAATCTCAGTTATACTTTCTATCTTTTTGGCAGTGTCATTGCCATCATTATAGTGACACTAATTGCTATTCTTTGGAGTTTTATCTTGGTTTATTGCTTGCTTTTTGAAGAACGGTTAGCTGTTCAGTATTTTTTAGGATTTTCACCTTGGAAACGTTACAATGCCGTTCTTTTGCTAATTATTGGTGTTTCTATGATAGTGGTTTTAACATCGCTATTTTTGAGTTCCAAACTAGGAATCGCTTTAGCACTTATCACAGTTACTCTCCAAATGTTGCTTCTTTACTGCAATGTGTTCCGTAAAGAAGGTGAAAACAGTTTGCAGTCATTTAAGGGAAAGGGGTAATACAATGGCTATGATTTCCGTACAAAAAGTATCTAAGAAATACGGTTCAAGAGACATTTTTAAAGACTTGAGTTTTGATATTGAAGCGCATGAATTTGTGGCTCTAGTTGGTCCATCAGGGTCTGGAAAATCTACTATACTCAACCTGATTGGTCTTTTGGATAGTTTTGACAGTGGTAAGATTTTAATAGATGGTAACCTGTTGCCCAAAATCAATTCTCGTGCTGCTGTTGCTTACCGCAGGAATGTCATTAATTATTTATTTCAATCAAATGCCCTTATCTCAACAGCTAGTGTCAAGGACAACCTCATGCTTGCCTTGACATTTACCGACTTCTCAAAAAGTGAGAAAGAAAAGATGATAAAGGAGACGTTACAATTTGTAAGCTTAGAAAATAGACTAAATAGCATTGTTAATGAATTATCAGGGGGTGAGCAACAAAGGATTGCCATCGTTAGAGCCATCTTAAAACCTGGTAATATTATATTAGCTGATGAACCAACTGGATCATTGGATCCTGAAATGGCTCAAAAGTCATTCGATTTAATCCGTTCGTTGAGAGATCATTTTGGAAAAACCATTATAATGGTTACACATAATCTTGAACAGGCAAGACAATGCGATAGAGTTATTTCTCTAGCTAGCAAAAATGAGCATTAGTTATATGCATTTGCTTGGTACCATTTCGCCAATTTCAGCGGGTGTTGAACCTAGCGGTTATATTGGAGGTTACTATTGTTAGCCCCAGAGGTGTTTTTATATATTATTCAAAAAATATTAGTCCACCCTATAGAGGAAATTGTATTGGAAATAGGGAGGCATCAGTAAAATAAGGGGAAACGTGCTATAATGGTAGTTAGCAATCTATTCTACTTTCAATTTTCTTTGGGGATTGATAGGATAGAAGTATGTACTATCGAACAAGTGATACGAAAGGAATTTATTTTACATGGCTACTATTCAATGGTTTCCTGGGCATATGTCAAAAGCACGCCGACAAGTTCAGGAAAATCTGAAACACGTTGATTTTGTGACAATTTTGGTTGACGCTCGTTTGCCACTATCAAGCCAAAATCCAATGTTAACCAAAATCGTCGGAGATAAACCGAAATTGATGATTCTGAACAAAGCCGACCTTGCTGATAGCAACCGAACAAAAGAATGGCGTAACTATTTTGAAAAACAAGGCATCAAAACCCTAGCTGTTAATTCAAAAGAACAAGCTACTGTAAAATTGGTAACCGATGCCGCCAAATCACTAATGGCTGATAAAATAGCTAAATTACGTGAACGTGGCATTCAAAAAGAAACTTTGCGCACAATGATTATCGGTATTCCAAACGCTGGTAAATCAACATTAATGAATCGTTTAGCAGGTAAAAAAATTGCAGTTGTTGGTAATAAACCAGGGGTTACTAAAGGACAACAATGGCTTAAGTCTAATAAAGACTTGGAAATCCTAGATACCCCAGGGATTCTTTGGCCAAAATTCGAAGATGAAGTAGTAGGACTCAAACTCGCCTTAACAGGTGCTATCAAGGACCAGCTTTTGCCAATGGATGAAGTAACAATTTTCGGGCTTAATTTCTTTAAAAAATACTATCCAGAACGTCTTGTTGAACGCTTCAAAGGTATCGACTTAGCAGAAGAAGCACCTGAGGTTATTATGGCTATGACACAAAAATTGGGCTTTCGTGATGATTATGACCGCTTTTACAGCCTTTTTGTTAAAGATGTCCGCGAAGGCAAACTTGGTCGTTACACTCTGGACGTCGTAGGAGAAGTTGAAAATGGCGACCGTTAAAGAAATCAAAGAAGCGCTAGCAGCGATTGAGAGCCTTGATGACGCACGCTGGCAAGATTATGAGTCAGATGGTCGTGCAGGGGTCCAAAAGGCGATTCAGCAGCGTAAAAAAGCCATTCAGGCGGATATTGATGAAGACTTGCGCTTGGAAAATATGCTGCGCTACGAAAAAGAACTTTATCAACAAGGTTACCAAGCCATTGCTGGGATTGATGAAGTTGGTAGAGGACCATTAGCAGGCCCCGTTGTCACAGCGTGCGTTATTCTTCCAAAAAATTGTAAAATGAAACACCTCAATGATTCTAAAAAAATTCCTAAAAAGCACCACGAGGAAATTTATCACGAAATCCTTGCGCGTGCTTTAGGAATTGGAATCGGAATTGTTGACAATAATGTCATTGACCAGATTAATATCTACGAAGCTACAAAAGTCGGTATGTTGCAAGCCATTAATCAACTGAAAGGCCAGGTGACAAAACCTGATTATCTTTTAATTGATGCCATGCATTTGGAAACTTCGATCCCACAACAATCACTCATCAAAGGTGATGCCAACTCCTTATCAATTGCAGCGGCTTCTATCGTTGCTAAAGTAACACGTGACCGCATGATGGCTGACTATGCCAATGATTATCCTAGGTATGCCTTTGAAAAAAACGTTGGCTATGGAACCAAAGAGCACTTAGAAGGTCTAAAAAAATATGGCATCACACCAATTCACCGTAAAACATTCGAACCAATAAAATCCATGCTAAAGGAGCCTTAATATGACAAGCGAAAAAGAAAAAATGTTAGCTGGGCAACTATACGATGCTGGAGATGCAGAGCTAACTGCCATGCGTCTGGAAGCACGCCGAAAAATGAAGTTGTTTAATAACGAGGACGACCGTGATAAGCAAAGAGACATTATAAAAACTCTGTTTGGGTCAACAGGTGAAAAATTGACAATGAATCCACGTTTTGTTTGTGATTATGGTTCAAATATTTATGTGGGTGAGAATTTCTATGCCAATTATAACTGTACCATGCTTGATGTCTGTGAGATTCACATTGGCGACAACGCAATGTTTGGATCAAATTGTCAATTGTTAACACCGTTACACCCACTTGATGCCAAAGAACGTATTTCAGGTCTTGAATACGGTGCACCAATCACTATTGGAGATAATGCCTGGTTTGGCGGCGGTGTGACCATTCTACCTGGGGTTACCTTAGGAGACAACGTTGTCATTGGTGCTGGTGCAGTCGTCACAAAATCTTTTGGCGATAACGTGGTTCTCGCTGGAAATCCTGCAAAAATCATAAAAACGCTTGATTAATACGTAAAATACACTCACTAAGCCCTGTTTTTCAGGGCTTTTTTTCGAATAATAAATTAGTGAGGTAGAAAAACATGAATAATTTTGAATTGTTTAAATTAAAAAAAGCAGGATTAACAAATCTTAATATTTTAGCTATTTTGGATTATCAAGAAAAGCAAGAGAAATCACTATCTTTGCGTAATATGGCAGTCGTCTCAAAATGTAAAAATCCTATCCTTTTTATGGAAAAATACAAAGCACTGGACACCAAAGAATTGCGCAAAGAATTCAATTGTTTTCCTAGTGTTTCCATACTAGATGACGAATACCCATTAGAACTCAAACATTGTTATAATCCACCTGTTTTGCTGTTTTATCAAGGAAATTTAGAATTACTCAATCGCCAAAAAATGGCAGTAGTAGGAGCAAGAACAGCATCAGCAACAGGGACAAAATCCGTACAGAAAATTGTCAAAGAACTCGGGAATCATTTTGTTATCGTTAGTGGGTTGGCGCGTGGTATTGATACTAGTGCGCATTTATCAGCTCTAAAAAACGGTGGTGCATCGATTGCCGTTATCGGTTGCGGACTGGACGTTTATTATCCCAAAGAAAATAAGCAGTTGCAGGAGTACATGGCTAAAAATCACCTCGTATTAAGTGAGTACGTAGCAGGAGAAGCACCGCTGAAATTCCATTTTCCAGAGCGAAATCGTATTATTGCAGGTTTATCACAAGGCGTTATCGTAGTAGAAGCTAAGCTGCGATCAGGCAGTTTGATTACGTGCGAAAGAGCATTGGAAGAAGGACGAGATGTTTTTGCCATTCCAGGAAATATTTTAGATGGAAAATCTGATGGCTGTCATCATTTAATAAAAGAGGGCGCAAAATGCGTCACATCAGGCTTAGATATCCTTTCGGAGTACCCAATCTAACCTATTGATTAGAATCTGGGATAACTATTCATACTTAACTAAAAAGTCTAGTGGTAAAAAGTCAAGAGAAAATCCTAAAAAATAAAAAACGCCCTCACTGCGATAAACTTGAATACAAGTTACTCAATCGTCTGAAAGATGTAACTACTATTTTACTACTTTTCGTCTAAAAGCTCAATTTTAGATACGCAAAAAATCTTACCCTTGAGCAAGTTTTAAAAATCATTCGTGACTTTATAGGCTTACCTTAGTTTCATCAAAGATTTGATTGGTTTTAAGAAGATGATACGAGTTAATTTTTGAGCGTCATGTGTCACAGCTACATTATAGTGACTGATTTTCAGTCTTAATAGGCTTTAAAATGCGGTGAGTAAATCGAGATGAGCTTGGTAGCTTGTCTTAAAGGCATACCTTAGATAAGAAGAGCCTCGTTTCACCATATGACCTGTGTTATCCATCTATCCAGCAGGGTCTAAACCTGCAAAGGCTTGAGGCTGATTTGTTAGGAATAGTCTTCATTTCAGCTCAAATAATAGCAACAAGGCGACTTCAACAGTCATCAAGATGTTAATTTCTTCTTGGACTTGGTTAATTTGCTTATCGTAGTGTTGAATGCTTTCAATTAATTGCACTAGCTCTAAGGATAAGGCGGTAGAAGCATTACCAATAGTTTGTTTGGCAGTTTCTTGTATCTGATGCGCCTTATCAGTGGTTAATCGCTTGATTTTAATCTGACATATACATCTAGACCGTGACTGAATTAAGCAATTTTGATAGCGTGTGAACTCTTTTAACCATCCATTAATTTGCCTAACTCTCTTAAAAAAGTCACTATATTGTAGTTATAGTGTCCTGTACTTTCAAGCGCTATTTGGACATCTTGTGTGATAGGAGATAGCTGTTCTAGCTTTAGTTTCAGCTGATGAAAGCCTTGATAAGAATTGGCAAATCTGAAGTTAGTGATTACTGTTTCTCCAGTTTCATCCATACAAGCTAAATCGTGTTTGTTTTTGGCAATATCAATACCAACATAGAACATAAGTTTTGGATTCCTTTCAAAGTGATTAGCGACTGTTGTTCGTTCCACGCACTCTTTGCCTTGGATTCTTACACGACATAAAAGGTCTAAGCGATTGAACTAAGTATAAAACAAATCTAAAAAATAATGAAAGAAAGACAAACTATAAGAGTTGTCAATAGTTTGTTCTAAATTTTTTTAGAACGTGTTTTAGACACGACAAAAAGCCTCTTAAAACAACTGTTTTAAAAAGTCTTTCATCTATATTTTTGTTGGTTTATCTTAGTTTATCCTCTTCAAAGGCTTCATTGTTCTGAAGTAGACGAAACAGCACTCGAATGAGTTTCTTAGCGACATGAGAAATAGCGACATTGAAGTGTTTCCCTTGCTCTAACTTAATTCTCAAGTAAGCTTTAAACGTAGGGGAGTATCTAGCTACTTTAATAGCAGCTTGTATGAGTGCCCAACGTAGATGCGATGAGCCTCGTTTGACCATTTTACCCTGAGTATCTAGTTGTCCAGATTGGTAGATAGAGGGTTCTAATCCTGCAAAAGCTTGTAGTTGAGCTGGATTAGTGAAAGTATTAATGTTTCTGATTTCTGCTAAGATGACAGAGCCAAGGCGATTACCAATTCCAGGTACCGTAGTGATGACCGAGTTGAGCTCAGCCATCAACTCATCAATCTTCTTTTCAGCTTGTTTGATGAGTTTTTCGTAGTGTTGGATGTTCTCAATGATTTCAACCAATTCAAATTCACGAGCAAAAGAAGTTGTGCCAATAGAATTTGGAGCTAGTTCGAGAATATCCAACGCATGTTTAGCTGTTAATCGTTTAATCTCAATAAGTTTATCAAATCCAGCAGTTACCATTTTCTCAGGAGAAGGAAAACATTTGAGCAACTCATAGACATAGTCAGAGTGTTTCGTAACGACCTGATGTAGTTCAGGGAAAATGATATCTAAACACTTGGTATATTGGACTTTCCAATCTGATTGATGTTTCTTTAAACGATTCATGTGACGTGTTATAATTTTAAGTTCTTCTTGCCTGTTGTCATGCATAAATAGGGCACGATTAGGGTCAGAAAGCAACTTAAGAGCTATTGTACGTGCGTCCTTCTTATCTGTTTTCGTTTTACGAAGTGAGAGAGACTTTGTGAATTCTTTGATAAGTAAGGGATTATAGGTGTAAATCTTATAATTGTTTTGATGTAAGAATGTTAAGAGATTTAAGGCATAATGTCCAGTATCTTCCATGGCGATAAGACAGTCTTGTCTAAGCTGA